>CAZUSL010000052.1:0-27513 GCA_964622925.1 uncultured Pseudohongiella sp.
GAACACTACTCCACCATCGCGGTGGCCGGACCGAACAGCCGCGCCCTGCTGGAAAGGCTCGGCTGCGACATTCCGCTCGACAGGGAAAGCTTTCCGTTCCTGACGGTGAGGTCAGCGAATCTGGCCGGCATGCCCGTGCAACTGTTCCGCGTCAGTTTTTCCGGGGAACTGGCGTTCGAGATCAACATCGGCAGCCACTTCGCACCGGACATGTGGCGAATGGTCATGGAAGCCGGCCGGGAATTCGATATCGCGCCTTACGGGACCGAAACCATGCACGTGTTGCGCGCCGAAAAGGGCTTCATAATCGTCGGCCAGGATACCGACGGCTCGGTAACCCCGGTGGATCTGGGCATGAGCTGGCTGCTTTCGAAGGAAAAGGATTTCCTCGGCAAGCGTTCGCTCAGGCGGCCGGATTGTTTGCGGGAGGATCGCAAGCAATTGGTCGGACTATTGTCTTCCGATCAGCGAACCGTACTCCCGGAGGGCGCCCAACTCATCGAGAACACCACTCAAACCAAACCCGTGCCCATGTGCGGTCATGTCACTTCGAGCTATCGCAGCGCATGCCTCGGCCATCCGGTTGCGCTGGCGCTGGTGGCCGGCGGCCGGGCGCGCAAGGACGAGACCCTGTTCGCGGCCTTGCCGGGTCGCGAGCCCTTGCCGGTGCAAGTCGTATCGCCGGCCTTTTACGACCCCCGGGGAGAGCGTCAGAATGTCTGAAGCAATGGTTGAATCCGCGCCGGACGCGGGAGTCGACATCAATGTATTGTCGGGCCGCGGCTTCCTCAATGTCCGGCTCGACCCGCGCGATGAACAGGCCGTCAAGGCCGCCGAGCAGGTTCTGGGGCAAGCCATTCCACTGGCTGCGAATACATATTCCAGCGGCAGACATCGCGTCTATTGGCTGGGCCCCGACGAGTGGCTGATCGAAACAGAAGCCGGAGACGCCGCCGCTCTCGGCGGCGAACTCAACGAGGCGCTTGCCGGCTCGCACGCCGCGGTCAACGACGTCAGCGGCGGGCACGTGGTCCAGCGGCTCAGCGGCCCCGAATCCCGCGCCGTACTGGCAAAAGGCTGCACCCTCGACCTGCACCCCCAGGAATTTCGCCCCGGGCACTGCGCCCGCACGGGCCTTGCCAAAACAACAATCCTGCTCGCCGCCGACAGCGAACCGGACAGCTATACCATTATCGTGGGCAGAAGTTTCACCGACCATTTGCGCCGCTGGCTGACCCACGCCGCGGGCAAACCAACTGGAATTCGGCAGGCGCATTGGGTATAAATGTTGGCCTGATTTCCGGATCGTGGACTTCCCTTGGATAATTTCCTGCTGGGCTTGAGCGAGTTTTTCGAGCGCCTTCCGAATCGCGTGCTCGGCGCGCGCAGTTTCGTGCTCACCGGCGTGGTGGTGATCTCCATCCTGATGATCTGGGGAATTTTCACCCGCACCGAGATGGACCTCAGCACGGACGCCTACCTGGACGACACCGACCCCGCCATTCAGGCGCTCGATGAATACCGGCGCCAGTTCGGCAGCGACGATTCGGTCCTGCTCGTCTACCGGGCGCTCGATGGAGATGTATTTTCCCGCGAATCCCTGGCCGCGGTTCAGCAGCTTACCGACGATTTGCGCAACTGGCAGGATCTTGACCCGGCCGACTTTCCGGCTGAAATCAGCAACGTGCCGGTGGATTTCAACGAACTCAACCATATTCGCAGGGTGCAGTCGGTAGCCAACGTCCGCTTCCAGCGCAATGAAGGCGATACCTTACTGTCGCTGCGGCTGGTGCCGGCTGAACTGCCTGAATCCGATGCGGAACTGGCGCAGATCAAGGCTCGCGCCCTGGCCCAGGAAGACCTCGTCGGCATGATGTATTCGGCGAACGCCGAGTACGGCATGCTCATGATCCAGACCGATTTCGGCATGCAGCCGGTGGCGGATTACGTGTCCGCGGTCGATGCGCCCGATATCTCGCTCGATGCGAGCTTCGATTTTTCCGGGGACGGATTCCTCGAACTCGATTTCGACGAGGAAGCCGAGATCACGGAAGTCGATTTCGAACCGGTCGACGTTTTTTCCTATTCCGCCTTTCACGTCGCCACCACGGCGATCTGGCAGCAATACGAAGACCGTCTCGAGTATTACCCCGTCGGCGCCCCGCCGACCATGGCCTTCATGCTCGATACCGTCAATCAGTTGTACGTGCTCGGCGTGCTCATGGTGCTGATCTTCGTCATGCTGCTGTGGATCCTGTTTCGATCGTTCAGCGCCGTGCTCTGGCCCATTCTCACGATCGCCCTCAGCGTGGCCTGGACCTGGGGAGTGACGGTCTGGCTGGGCATTGAGGTTTCGACGTTCATTTCGCTCACGGTATTGCTGATATTCGCGGTGGGCATCGCCGACTGCGTGCACGTGATGAACGCGTATTTCTCCTACCGACGCGAGGGGGAAGAGCACTATCGCGCGATTTCCCGCTCATTCGGGCGCACGGGACTCGCGCTGCTGGTCACCACCTTGACCACCTCGGCAGGTGTGCTGGCGCTTACGACTTCCGAATTGCTGCCAATGCAAGTGTTCGGTTTCATGTCCGCCGCCGGCGTCGTGCTGGCCTTTCTCTTCACCGTGATATTGCTGCCGATCCTTCTCGACATATGGCATCCGGGCTTTCCGGGGCACGAAAGGCTGTCGATTCCCGACCGTCTCGCGCGCATGTGGAACGGAATCAGGCGCAACCGGAAAATCGCGCTCATCGCCATCTATGCGATCCTGCTTTACGCTGGTCTCGGCTTCGGCGTGGGCAGCTACATCCTGTTTATCAGTTTTCTCACCTATGCCGTGGTGAACTGGCATCAGCAGATCCTGCAAGTCGTTCCCTATATCGTCGCGCGCCGGCCCTGGCAGATTGTGATCGTGTTCGCGGGCATTTTCGGAATTTGCGTGTATGGCGCGACCCGTGTCGAGATCGACACCAATATTTCCGAACTGGTCAAGGAAGATCATCCGCTGCGCCAGGCTTATGAGGTCGTCGATGCGAACATGGCCGGCTCCCAGAGCATGGTCATCGTGATCGATACCAATGTCGACGAAGGCATGCTCGACCCGCGCATTTTGCAGGCGGTGGATGACCTGGAGGGCCGCATTCTCGAAACCCAGGGCGAGCACCTGACCCGCACGTATTCGCTGGTGAACATCGTCAAGGACACCAACGAGGTCATGAACGACGGCGACCCGGATTTTTATCGCGTGCCGGAAACGCGGCAGATGGTTTCCCAGTTGCTGTATCTGTTCAACAGCGCAAATCCCGAAGACCGCCGCGCGCTGGTCTCGGACGATTACAGCAAGGCCCAGGTCACGCTCAATATCCGCAATTCGAGCACCAACGAGTACCAGGGCTTTTTCGATGATATCGGCGATGAAATCGAAGCCAGCTTCGCGCATCTGCGCGACGATTTTCCCGAGATGGAAATCAATCTGACCGGCAGCATGGCCCTGCTGTGGCGTATGTCGGACGAGATATCGAGATCCCAGGTCGAGAGTTTCGCCATCGCTCTCGCGGTCATCAGCGTAATGCTGATCGTCACCCTCGGATCCCTGCAAGGCGGCCTTATCGCCATGATTCCCAATCTGATTCCGGCCTTTCTCGGATTCGGCCTGATGGGACTTGCCGGCATTCCACTCGATGCGGACACCTTGCTCGTCGCCCCGGTCATCATCGGCATCGCGGTGGACGACACGATCCATTTCATGACGCACTACCGGGTGCAATTGATCAAGACCGGGAGTATCAGCGAATCCCTGCGCCTGACCATCAGTCACGTGGGCCAGGCGGTGATGTTCACTACCATGGTGCTCGGGCTCGGTTTCATGTTGCTCAGTTTTTCCGATTATCTCGGCATGGCGAGAATGGGATTCTTCGGCTCGCTCGCGATCATCATGGCCCTGGCTTGCGACCTGTTTCTGATTCCGGCGATGATCATGATTTTCAAGCCGACTTTCGGCGTCAAGAACGCCGACCGGCGGATCACTTTCCTGGAGAGCCCGGCATGAATGCCCGTGTCATCCCGTTGTTCGCCCTGCTCGCCGCGGCCTGGCCGCTGGCGGCCTTCGCCCAGCCGGAATCGCCCGCTACCGCGCCTGAAACGGCATTTCCCGATGGCCGCGAAATCATGGAACAGGTGGAGGAATACCAGCGCGCGACTTCCGATTCGGCATTCAATCGCATGCAGCTTTCGACCTGCCGCTTCGGCGTCAGCGAAAACCGCATTACCTGCGCGGAACGTCCCCGGGTCAAGGCGCTGGAATCGGTCGGCAAGAATTACGGGCCCGAAGGTCTCGACAGCCGCGGCGTCACCATCGTGCTCGAACCCGCCGACGAGCGCGGCATCGGCCTGCTCAGTTACGTCTACGACGACGCCGACCGGCAGAACGAATCCTGGATCTATCTTTCCGCGCTCGGGCGCGTCAAGCGCATCGCCAGCGGAAATTCCGACGAGGAATCCGAAGCTGCCTCGCTGTTCGGGTCGGAGTTCACCACCGAGGACATGGACACCGGCAAGCTCGATCAATACGAGATCACCGTGCTGGAAGAGTCCACCGAGGGCGGCAGGGAAGTCTGGGCGATCGAACTCGTACCCAACGAGGAACGCGCCAGGGAAACGCGTTACGGCCGCATCGTCAACTACATCGACAAGGAGCGTCATGTCGCCTTGCGGACCGACCTGTACGATCACTACGGCAATGAAATCAAGCGGATGCTTGCATCCCGGGTGGAATTGCTCGACGGCATCTGGATGGCGCGGTCGGTGACGATGATGAATCTGATCACCAACCGGCTGTCGAACATGGCGGTTCTTGAGATCTATACCGGCATTGATGTCGATGACGAAGTTCTCACGCAGCGAACACTTACCGATGCCGCCTTCCGGGAAACCCAACTGCAAGAAATCCGCGACCAGGTTGAATAAGCTGGGTTTTCTGGCTTCGATCGGAGCCGCGGGTCTGTTGCCATTGTCTGCATTGGCTCAACCCGCGGACGATCCGGCGCCTGCCGACGAGTTTGAACTCGATCTCGGTTTTGACGACGAACTGTTCGCCGACGCTTTCGAGGATGACGAAGACGAGCGGGAAGAGTCCTGGCTCGACGATTTCACGGTTCGCATCAGCCAGCAGGTATTCGGCCAGGTAAACCGCCACACGCTCGAACTGCTGCCGGGCTTCAGTTTTCCGCGCGAACCGGCGATCGAGAGCAACCGGCTCGGGGTGAATATCCGCTACCAGAATCTGTTTGCCAACGGCTGGCTGCTGCAGGCCAGCGGCCAGACGCGGATCTACTGGAACGAGGACTACGAATACATCGTCAACGGCAACAGGATCGAAGAAGAATCGCGGATCAACGAGTTTTTCGTCCAGCGCAGTTTCGGGGCGCATAGCATCAAGCTGGGCAACCAGACCGTGGTCTGGGGCGAAACGGTCGGCAACTCGGTGCTCGATGTGATCAACATCGCCGAATTCCGCGATTTCACGATCATCGACATCGAGGACGCCCGCCTGAACCAGCCCATGCTGGTCTGGGACTACTTCTCGGAAAATTCGGGCAGCTTTTCCACCTTCCTCACGCTCTATCCCGAATTCAACCCGGCGCCGGTAAGGGGCAGTCCGCTGTTTTTCGATCCCGGTTACCACCTGCCGGATTACGACCGCGACGGGGACATCCTGTTCGAAGTGGGCAGCCAGTGGCGTTACTCGATCGAGCGCAGCGATTTCGCCGTGATGGCGGCTTACCTGATCGAGAACCAGTTGCGGTGGGAGCCGCCAACTCCCGGCACTCGCGACTCCCTGGCGAAGAAGAACGACTTCGTGCTGCTCGGCTTCAGCGCCAACCGCGCCATCGGCGACATGTTGCTCAATTTCGACCTGGCTTACAGCCACGGCATCCTGGCCAACAGTTTCAGCCTGCCGGGCACAACGGGTCTTTCGGCGCCGGTCGATCTGGAAAAGAACCAGATCGGCACTTCCTTCGGCCTTGAATACAGCATCAGCAACGAACAGAACGTCAGTTTCGGCGTCGCGGCGCAGAAATTGCTCGATCTGAACGAGGGACTACCCGCGGGTCCGCTATTGCAGAACGACGACTTCTTCGGCAACTGGCTGGTGCGTTACAGCAACAGTCTGCTCGACGGCGACCTGGTGCTTTCTTCGACGATCTTCGGCGACCTGGAAGGGGATTCCCTTCTGGGACAGTTCGGGGTCGATTACACGATCGACGACAACTGGTCGATCAGCAGCCAGATCGTCGCCATCAGCGGCAAGATACCTTCGCCGATGGTGTTCTTCGACGAAGACGTGCGCCTCGGCGCCACGATCAGTTTTTCATTCTGATCTACGACAGTGGGCCGGTGATTTCGACGTGGTTACCGTCGATGTTCGCGTGGACCTGGTAGATTTCCGCCATTCGCGATTCGGTTAGCGTTTCCGCCACCGGCCCGTCGGCTTCAATGCGGCCGTCTTTCATCCAGATCAGCCGGTCGGCGAAACGCGCTGCCAGCGAGACATCGTGCAATACGACGAGAGCGCCGGCGCCGGTGCGCACATGGTCGCGGATCAACTGCATGATGCGGAAGCCGTGCCGCGGGTCGAGGGAGGCTACAGGCTCATCCGCGAACAGCAAGGGCGCCTCGGTGGCGAAGGCGCGCGCGCAATGCGCCCGGGCCAATTCGCCTCCCGACAGCGTATCGGTGCTTCGCTGCGACATTTCGAGCAAGTCGCAGGCATCCAGCGCCGAATCGACGGCCCTGACGTCTTCGATGCCGAGCCGACCGGGAGCGCAGCCCCAGGCGTAACGCCCCAGGCTGACGACGTCGCGCACCGGGCTCGGCCATGCCAGCGGCCGCCGCTGGGGGAGGTAGGAGAGTTTTCGCGCCCGTTGCATTGGCGACAATTGCGCCAACTTATGTCCTTGCAGTCGAACTTCGCCTGTCGTACCGGACGTCAATCCGAGGATTCCGCGCAGCAGACTGGTTTTGCCCGCTCCGTTGGGGCCGAGCAGGACCGCAAGCTCTCCAGGTCGCAAGCCAAGGGACGCGTTTTCCACCAGCATTGCTGCGCCTGCCCTTACGCACAGGTTTTCAACAATCAGTTCAGTCATTTACCGCTCTGCGCCGCATGGCTATCCAGACGAAGGCGGGCGCACCGATCAAGGCAGCGACCACGCCGAGTTTGAGTTCGAATTCCGTCGGCAGGAGCCGTACGCCGATATCGGCCAGCACCAGGATGAGGCCGGCCAGCAGGGCCGAGGGAATCAGCGAGCGGGCCGGATCGTGATCGACCAGCGGCCGCACGATATGCGGCGCTACGATGCCGACGAAGCCGATGGCCCCAGCCAGCGCTACCGCGCCCCCGGTGGCGAGTCCGGCGCCTGCCACCACGAGCAGGCGCTGGCGGCGCAAATCGAGCCCGATGCCGGCGGCCGCTTCGTCTCCGAGCGTCAGCGCCGTCAGTCCCCGGCGTCCGGCATGGAGAATCAGCAGGCCGGCGGCGATAAAGGGCGCGGCGAATACGATATCGGGAAAGCCGCGGTTCGCCACGGATCCCAGCATCCAGTTGATCATGTCGGATAGGGAAAAAGGATTCGGCGCCAGATTCATCAACAGGCTCATGGCGGCGCCGGCGAAACTCGACAGCCCGACCCCGATCAGGATCAGCGTCACCACGGAAGAAGTTCGTATCGCCGCCAGCGCGATCAGCAAGGTTGCCAGCAAGGCGCCCGCGACAGCCGCGACGGGAACGAGCCAGGCGCTGACACTGAAGAATCCGTAATACAGTGCGAAAGTCGCGCCCAGCGAAGCCGAAGCGGAAACGCCCAAAACGCCGGGCTCGGCGAGCGGATTGCGCAACAGGCCCTGCAAGGCCGCTCCACTTCCGCCGAGAGCAAGACCGACCACGAAAGCCGCAAGCGCGCGCGGCAGCCGCACCTGCCAGACGACCGTGCTGTCCGTCGCATCCGCCAGTCCCAACAGCGCCGCCAGCACGCGCGGCGCTTCCATGGGTGTGGAACCGAGCAACAGCGCGCCGAACAGCGCTGACAGTCCGGCCAGAATCAGGATCGGGTTCAGCAGAGAGCGCAGGCTCATTGCGCGGCGCTCCGGGCCAGCGCTTCGACTGCGTCAAGCAGGAACCAGGCGCCGCAGGCGGTCCAGGCGCCATCGAGCGGCACGACTTCGCGGCCGGCGAGTTGGGACTGCGCCAATGGATGGCGCATCGCGCTCCAGGCATCGGGATGCTCGGCGCCGGCGCCGAAGGACGCGTAGGCCACCAGTTCCGGCGCCTCGAAGGCAAGCCTTTCGAGTGGAATGGAATGCCAGCCCGGAGTCCGTTCATAGTTTTCCAGGCCCGCGGCGAGCAACATTTCGTGCACCAGCGATCCGGGCCCGGTAGTCACGCCCGCGGGCGTCATGTACAAGGTGCGCAAGGCGGTTGCAGATTCAGCAAGGTTTTCAAGCCGCCGCTGTATCTCTTCGATCACCTCCGCGCCGCGTTCGGACTCGCCGAGACCGGCGGCGACCTCCGCCATTACCGTCATTACCTTGTCAATCGTATTCGCGTTGCCGATATCTAGCACGGCAACTCCGGCGCGGGCGTAAAATGCCGCCGCGTTGGGGCCTCCGCCATACGAGCGGATCACGAGGTCCGGCCCGAGCACGAGCACGTCTTCCGCCGCCGGCCGCACCGTCGGCAGGCCCGCGGCCAGATCGCGCAGATAGGAAAACTCTCTTTCCGCATCCCGGGAAAGCGCGAGTATGCGCTCGGGTTCGACGAGTTGGAGCACGTACTGATCGGCGCAATAGTCAAGGCTGACGATTCTCATGGGTCGAAAATCGCCCACCTGCGGCGCCGTCCGGTGCTCTGCATAGCAGGCAGCCAGCAAGAACGGCAGAATCGCCGGAATCGTTCTGACCATGAGGTTTCTCAAAATCGCACCCGCGCGCCGATGCTGCCGGAACGTCCGGGAACGCCGTAGCCGAGAATCTGCTGGTAGTGTTCATCCAGCAGGTTTTCCAGCCGGGCGAACAATTCCAGGCTTTCGGACAGGCGATAGCGTCCCGTCAGGTCCAGGCGAGTCCAGTTTTCCACGCCGCCGCCTCCAAAACCCGGTTCGGAGCCGTTGTGCCGCACCAGAAGCCGGCCGGACAAAGCGCCTCCGGCATCGAAATCCAGGCTCAGGTCGCCGCTATGCCTGGGCACCTGAATCAATGGATTGCCGGCGCCATCGGTGGCGTCGATGAAGGCGTAATTCGCGTTCAGGCTCAGTGACGAGGAAAGCGAGATGCCCCCATGGATTTCGGCGCCGGTGGAATCCACGACGGCTATGTTTTCGTAACGGCCTTCGGCGAAGGCGTAATTGATCATGTTCTCGGTCGACTGGTTGAATGCGGTCAGTCCGAGCAGGACGCGACCGCCGACGGCGCGCCATTCGAAGCCCGCATCGAAGGCCGAGGACGACTCGGGCTTGAGGCCGGAATTCGGCTCGATGGCGCCGCAGCAGAAGAAAGTCGACTGGAACAGGGTCGGCGCCTTGAAGCCGTTGCCCCAACTGGCGCGCAAGACGAGATTCGGATTCACACTGACCGCCGCGCCGAGCCTCGCGGTCAATTCGGAGCCGAAACGCTCGTGGCGGTCGTTGCGCAGGCCGCCGGTCAAGGTGACATTCGCCGCGGGTTTGAATTCATGTACTGCAAACAGGCTGTCGATGGCTATCTCGTCATCGAAAGCCTCGGTCTGTTCGCGCTCGGCGCCGAAGGCCAGCGTATTGCTTTCATCGATGAAAAGCGTGCCCTGGTAGCGATAGATTGCACGTCGACCCTCGGCACTGAACGTGCCGGCGCCGCCAGTGAAATTCCGCCGGTCGATCGAAGAATGTCCCGCCAGGAACCGGTGTTCGAGCCTGCCGCCGCGGGATGGAAGCAGCAAGGAAACATTGCCGGTGAATTCGGTGGTTTCGCTGTTCTCGTCGCCGTCGGCGATGCTGCCTTGCGCCCCGAAACTGTAGCTGTCGAAATCCGTGTCCGCATCCGTGGCGAGGAAGTCCGCCTGCAGCCGCGCGCCGTCCGCAAGATTCGAAAGATTGAGACCGGCCTTGGCCGACAGGCTGCGGGATTCGTAGCCGTCGGCCTCGGTGTTGCCATTGGCTTCGTCCGCCCTGGATATGCCGTCGCTGGAAATGGCGCTTGCCCCCAGTCTGAATTCTCCGGCCTCGCCGGCGTATCCGAAAGACGCTCCGCCATGACTTGTCGCGAACGAGCCGAAGTCGGCGTACACGCTGCCGCCGGTTCCGGCTTCGGGCTCGCGGGTAACGATCGAGACCACGCCGCCGATGGCGTCCGAGCCCCAAAGCGAAGATTGCGGCCCCTTGAGGATTTCGATTCTCTCGATTGCGCCGGTATCCATGCGCGCAAAGTCGTAGCCGCCGCCGGGCGTGGACGGATCGTTTACCGGCACCCCGTCGACGAGCACCAGGGTCTGTTCGCTGGCGGCGCCACGGATGCGCACATTGGCCAGGCCGCCGAAAGCCCCGTTCTGCGTGACGGTGACGCCGGGCGCCGCGGCGAGAGCGTCGACCGCAAAATTGAAACCGAGCGCCTGCAGTTCCTCGGCATCGATGATGCTGACGCTGGTTCCGCTTTCGGCGGCGAGTTGGCCGAGGCGCGTACCTTCGACCACGATTTCGTCGATCACTTCGCCGGAACCGGCTGTTCCGGCCTGGGCGAAAACGAGTGATTGAAAAACCGGAGCGATAATCGCCCCGACCGATACAAGGAAAATTCGCATTTTCGACTCTCCCCGCGCCGCGATCACCGTCACGACGCGTATTAACGACATATTCTTCAAGCCGGGGCTCCCGCTCCCGGTCTCAAACTCTTTGGTGTCGTTACTGGGAAAGCCTGCGAAGCGCATTCTTTCCGCCCGCGGAAGACAGATCCCGGTCTTCGGGCGAACGACGCGATGGCAGGTCTCCTGGCTTACCGATCAGCACTTGCGGCCGCCTTCCCGGAGCGCGCTCCAGTGGCATTCAGGCCGGAAATTCCCGGTTTACAGTTGCGGGCACAGCCACGGATTTACACCGTGTTCCCAATGCCGCCGAGGCCGGCGGCTCCATCTGCCCGACAGTGTGCCGGGCTCGCGTCGCCGAGTCAACCGGCCCGGATCGTGAGTGCTCTTCCTGGGCCTGGAATCTACGTCACCGAGGGCCGGTCGTAGACTTCCTCGTCGAATTCGTCCTCCCATTTCGCCACCATGGTGGAAACCGCCAGGTCGCCGCAGACGTTAACCAGCGTGCGCCACATGTCCAGTGGGCGGTCGAAGGCCAGGATGAAACCGACCACTACGGCGATCTGTTCCGGCGCCATGCCGAAAGTTTCCATGACCACGGCCATGAGGAACAGCGAACCGCTCGGCACCGTGGGCGTCGCGATGGAAACCAGCGCTCCCGTGAGAACGATCACGATGTAATCGGCCATGGTCAGGTCGAAGCCGAAAACCTGGGCGCCGAAAATCGAAACTATGGCGACGTAGACCGCGGTGCCGTCCATATTGACCGTCGCGCCGACAGGCAGCACCGTCGACGCCACGACCGGGCGAACGCCGAGATTGTTCTCGGCGACAGTCAGCGAGACGGGCAGGGTGGAAGTGCTCGAGGAAGTGGAGAACGCCACCAGCAGCGCTTCCCGAATGCCGAGAATGAACTTCAGCGGGGACAGCTTCAGCGCGAACCGCAAGATCAATGCGCCGTAAACGACGATCATCTGAATCAGGCTGCCGATGAGCAAGGCGGCGGCCACTGCGAAGACATCCAGAAAGGCGGTCAGGCCAAGCGTTCCCGAGACCCAGGCGATCAGAGCGAAAACGCCGAAAGGCGCGACTTCCAACACCCAGCCGGTAATGCGCAGGACTACGGCAACGCCGACATCGAGCAAGTCCGTGACGGGCCTGGCTGACTCACCTACGGCAATCAGGCCGATACCGAGCAGCACGGCGAAAAAGATAGTTGCCAGCACATTGCCTTCGGCCAGGGCGGCGATGGGATTGGCCGGAATGATGGACATCAGCCGTTCGGCGATCGGTACGGCTTCCTGCACCGTGCCGGGCACGGCGTTCGACAGATCGGCGCCCACGCCCGGCTGCATGATGACCGCCAGCGCCACGCCGATGCTGATGGCGACAATGGATGTCGCCAGAAACAGCAACACGGTCTTGATACCAAGGGAGCCCAGCTTGGACGGGTCGCCCATCGAGGCAACGCCGCTGATCACGGTGAAGAACACGATCGGGACGATCAGCATGCGGATCAGGCGTATGAACAGGTCGCCCAGCCACAAGATGCTTTCCGCCCCCGGTCCCCAGAACGAGCCGGCGATTACGCCGAGCGCCATGGCGCCGACGATTCTCTTCCACAATGCGATCCTGAACCAGGCGGCGAGGGCGTTGGCCATGAGTGTCTCCTTGCATGTCAAAGCGCGGCTCATCAAGACTTGGGGCAAGACTATAGGACTTGGAGCGGCGGGGCCAGCCCGCTGACGGCGGCGGAACTGGACTAGCCCCGGCCTTGCGGCTATTGTTTCATTCACTTGCGAAACATTGAGTGATGCCCGCAGATGGGTGACGATAATCCCGAAAAGGCCGCGCAGGAAACCGCAACGGTACATTCACTGGAAAGCCTGATGATCTGGGGCGAAGTACTGGAACTGTACGCGCTCGACTGGGACGAGACCTTCGGCAATGCTCCGCTTTATTTCACCCAGGAATACTGGTACCTGCTCGTGCGCGTCACCTTCGCCGCGCTCAAGGGACATCCGCTCACCGTGACCAGCGCTACCCAGGGCATGAAATCGGGCTCGAACCGGACCCGTGAAGCTCGCCTGCAAAAGGCCGTTTCCGACGGCTACCTGCTGAAGCAACGCAGCGAGGAAGACATGCGCAACGTCTGCCTGCTGCCGACGGACCGCCTCGTCAAGCTGATCCTCGGCCATATGGACCGCACGCTGGAAATGACCCTGAACCGGCTCAGGCACATCTCCGGGAACGAATGAAATCGCGCACGAGGCGAGCGCAAATCTCCGGAAACTGGATATGCGGGGCATGGCCGCAACCCGGAAGCCTGTGGTCTTCCGCTAGTCCGCCCTTGCGCCTGTAGGTCTCAAGCAATCGGGTCATCTGGCTCACCATCGGCTGCGGCCGTAATCCCGGCCAGCCTGGAATCATGCCCAACATGCCCAGGGTCGCCGTATCGAAATGGGATGTGTCGCTGATTACCACATCGCTGTCACCCTGTATGCGCAAGATCGGGGGTTTCGTCTCCAACTCCACGAGCGGCCAGGCATTGAAGTATTTCGGACTGATGGCGTTCATCGGTCCGCGGTCGCCCGGCGCCGCGCCCGGCCAGTTTTCGGAATTGCGCGAATCTCCCGGCCAGGCTTGCTCGCCGCAATGTTGCCGATAGAGAGAGTCAAGTAGTTCCTCTTCGTCAGCGCACGCTGCATCTGCTCCGAAACGGCCGAGAATGGAGTGCCGCATGATGCCGCGGACCAACTCGGCATTGCCTTCCGATCGGCCCGCGGCCACGGCGGCGGCATAGTCGGCGCTGACGACGCCGCCGCCGGAGCCGGCGAAATCCGCTGCATTGGGATTGCCTTCGAGATCGCTGGTGCCGCCGTATCCGAACGGACTGACCGGCGCCAGCAGCAACAGCGAATGCACCCGGCCGGGATCCTGCAAGGCCGCCGACATGGCGACCGCCCCGCCAAGCGACCAGCCGAGCAGATGGCAGCTATCGATGCCCAGCGCATCGAGCATGGCGAACAGATCGTCGACCCAGTCTCCGGCGCCGCGGCGCGCGTCGATCAACTTGCGTTCGCTATGCCCATAGCCGCGAAGGTCGGGCAGGATCAGGTGGAAGTCGTTTCGCAAGCGCTCCGCAAGGCCGAGCATGGCGTCGGAATCGCTGCCATTGCCGTGCAGCAGGACCAGCGACTCAGCGGTTTCGTCTCCCAGCCTGCGCAGACCCTGCCGGAGCCTGCCGGTTTCAATGAATTCCAGCAAGGCTCGACTCTCAGAAACGCTTGCCGACGGTCAGGCTGACGCCTCGCGGCGGCCCGTAATACGACAGGGCCACGCCTGGATACGAAAGCAGGTCGAATCCATGCACGATATACGCTTCGTCAGTGATGTTGGTGACTGCGAGGCGCGCGTGAAATCCGCTTTCGAAATGCTCCCACCAGGCTGTGAAATTGGCGATGGCGTAATCGTCCTGCATCAGCGACGGCTCGTTCATGATGGTAGTGAAATAGCTTGAACTGCCGCGGATCTGACCGCTCAGCGTCAGTGACCAGTCGGCCGTGCCGACGGCGTTCCAGCTCGCGCCCGCGCCCCAGGTAAATTCCGGCGCCTGGATCAGATCGAGATGACTGAGATCCTGGATTTCGCCGGTGCCGAGATTTGGCGCGTTATATTCCTTGTATTTCGCGTCGAGAAAACCGGCAAACGCGCTAATCCGAAGATCAGAACTCGGCGCCGCGCTGAACTCGAGTTCGAAACCCTGGGTTACGGCTTCGCCGGCATTGGAAAAAATGGCGATAAAGCTGGCGTTGGCCGAACCGAAACTCGACAGTTGCATGTCTTCGTAGTCGTTGCGAAAAGCTGCCGCATGCAGGCTGAAGCGGCCGTCCTGCCAGTTCCGTTTAAGGCCCGCTTCGATCGAAGTTACGAATTCCTCATCGTAAGGCTCCGCCTCGTTGTCGTCGCGCGAGCGGCCGTTGAATCCGCCGCTCTTGAAGCCGCGGGAAGCGTTCAGATAAACCAGCAATTCCTCATTCGGCCGGTAACTGATTCCCAGCTTGGGCGAGAAAGCGCTGAAGGTCTTTTCGCCTTGCGTAGTGAAACTGAAAGGCAGCGTGGCGGCGTCGGCGAGGTCGGCGAGGGTGATTCCGGGATTGCCGAAGCCGATTGCGCCGTTGTAAACCCGGTGCAGCCGCTTGTCGTCGCTGGTATAGCGGGCGCCGGCGGTGAGTTCTAGGTTTTCCGCCAGTGGCAGCGTCAATTCGCCGAAAACTGCCCGGCTTTCGGTTGCCAGGTCGTTGGTCGATGCCGTGGAAAGTCCGTACTCGAATCCCGGGATGCCGAAAAAGGCGATGCTGGCTTCCGGTCCGAACACGCCGTCGGGGGTGATGTCGGCTTCGTCGAAATAATACAGTCCGGTAACCAGGGTGGCGCCGGCGTCGAATTCAAACAAGGCCTGCAGTTCCTGGCTGAACTGTTCCTGCTGCTGATGCACGAAGACGCCGAAGGCAGCCACGTCGTCGCCATCGAGGTCGAGAAAGCTGTCATGTTCGATTTCCCGCCATGAAGAGATCGATTTGAGGCTCAAAACATCGTTGACCCGCCAGGTTGGAGTAATCGAAAAGCCCCGCGTTGTCAGTCTTTCTTCGTGATTGAAATCGGCATTGACCTTGAAGGGCCCCGGATTGGCGTCCTCCAGGCCGAGCAATTGTCCGACGATCGATACGGCTTCCACCGAAGGCGTGACGGACGTATCCGGATCGTTGTCGGAATAATCGACGCTGACTTCGAGATCGAAATCGCCGCCGTCGTCGAATAGCAGTTGGCCGCGAAACACGGAAAGCGCCTTGTCTCCGTCGTCGGCGCCATTGGCGAGATTTTCCGACCAGCCGTCCCGGCTCAGGCGGCCAAGGCTGAACCGGCTGGAAACCGATTCGCCCAGGGGCAGATTCAGCACCGCGCTCAATTCGCGTTGACCGTAATTGCCGATGCCGGCTTCCAAATCGGCCGAGAATTCCGGGTCTGGCCGGACGGAAACGTACTTGATGGCGCCGCCTATCGTATTGCGCCCGTACAAGGTTCCCTGGGGACCGCGCAGCACTTCGATGTGGTTGACGTCGAACAGTTCAAGAAAGGAACCCTGGGCGCGGCCCAGGTAGACATCGTCAAGATAGACCGCGACGCCGGGATCGGCGAAGGACAGCGAATCGCGCTGGCCGATGCCGCGCACGTAAATCAGCGCATTCGAGGCATCGCCGACGTCGAGGCTGAGATTGGGGGTCAACATTTCGAGCGATCCGAGGTCGACCGCCCCGATTCGTTCGAGATCGTCGCCGGTGACAGCGGTAACCGCCAGTGGAGTCTCACTGATGGGCTCGGCGAAGCGGCGTGCCTCCACCACAATGCTCTCTATGTTCGGGTTGGCGATGGCCGGGTCATCCAGCGGGGCCTGCGCCAGGACCGTTGTCCCCGGCAGCCACAAGGCGCTGATGGCAATTAGAACAGCTATACCCGAAGTCGGGAAATCATCTTGAAACTTCATGGCAATTCCTCCGGCGAGCAATATCCGAAAATTCTAGAAATGCCATAAGTGCATAACAATACGAGATTTTTCCGAAGAATTTGCACGGAAATTCTGCCGCAGAAATTGCGCGTTTCCACTGACAAATAGCATTGATCGGAGCTGTTCAATTATCATGACGCCATTTCCAATTGCGTACTCTTACGGCGACCGGCATGGCCCAATGGATTGAAGGCACGATAGTTTCCAATCAGCGCTGGACCGAAAACCTGTTTTCCATCAAGGTCGAGGCCGACGCCGAGCAATTCATCGCCGGGCAGTTCACGAGCCTGGCGCTCGATATCGACGGTCAGCGCGTGGCGCGGCCGTATTCCTATCTCAATTCGCCGGGCGAGCGTCCGCTTGAATTCTTCATGTACCGGATCGTCGACGGCGCGCTGACCAGTATCCTGATCGACAAGCGGCCGGGCGAAAAAGTCTGGGTGAAAACCCCGGCCAACGGCTTTTTCGTTCTGCGGGAAGTCCCGCCCTGCGAAGATATGTGGATGATCGCCACCGGCACCGGCATATCGCCGTATTTTTCGATCCTGAACACCGAAGACCCCTGGCGGCGATTCAGGCGCATCGTGCTCGTTCAGGGAGTGCGCTGGGACAGGGATCTGCGCTACCGGGAGATCATCGAATCGCTCAAACGGAAATACGGCGAGCGCTTCGCGTTTCAGGCGTTCGTCAGCCGCGAACAGGCGCCGGAGGCGATCCACGGCAGAATTCCGGCGTCGATTATCGATGGCGAACTCGAACGGCGGGTCGGTGTTCAGGCCACGCCCGAACATTCGCATTTCATGCTGTGCGGCAATCCCGACATGGTGCGCGATGTGACCAACGCGCTGAATGATCGCGGCTTCGCCAAGAACCGCCGGCGCGCACCAGGGCAAATCACAACCGAGAATTATTGGTAATCAGCGGGAGGTATTCGCGCCATCGTCAGGCGTTCGAATTCGGCGCCGATGTCGATCAGAACCTGTTCCTGGAATGACGGCGCGATAAACGTCAGGCCCACCGGGCGGCCGTTTTCCCGATAGCCAGTCGGGATGGTGAGAGCGGGAAAATTGGCCAGCGCCGCAACGCCGGCGTGCATGTTGTTCAGTGACAACAGCACATCCAGATCATGCTGGCTGAACAGGTTCTCCATTTGCAGGCGGGCATAGGACTGTAATTCGGCGCGCAGGGCCTGAAGTTCTTCGGCGCTGTAGTCCAGTTCCGCCATCATGTCTACCTCTGCCTGCCCGTAAGGCATCCCGGTCGGCTCTTCGAGATTGAACGCGCGCAAGTCGGCCACCGAGGAGATTTCGACACCGGCGCTTGCATGGTCGGCCAGGTAGGCCGCAAGATCACGCACCATTTCAGCACCGAGAAATTCACTGAACGATTCCGGGCTATCCCAGGCGAAAGAAACCGGTTCAATCGTCGCGCCATTTGCCGCCAGCAAGTCCGCAGCCTCCTGGTAGAAGGCATCCTCGGTCATCGACTCAAGCAGGCCCAGGCGCTTGCCGGACAATCCCGTGAGACGGTATTCCAGCATCAGGTCCTCGGCCAGACGCGGCATGGCGAGATCGTCTTCGTCATAACCCGTCATGGCGTTGAACAGCGCCACGACATCGGCGACCGAGCGTGCCATGGGACCTGTCGTGTCGAGCGTGGCTGAAATGGGAACGACGCCCGTACGGCTCAGACTGCCCGTTGTCGGTTTCAATCCGACCAGGGAATTGGCGCTTGCAGGCGAGAGAATCGAGCCGGAAGTCTCCGAGCCCACGGCGGCCACGGCGTACTCCGCGGCTATCGCGGCGCCGCTGCCCGAACTCGAACCGCCGGTGCCGAAAACCAGCCTGCCATAGGGATTAAGCGTCTGGCCGCCCATCGCGCTCCAGCCGGACGGGCAATCGCCGCAAAAGAAATACGCCCATTCGCTGAGATTCGCCTTGCCGAGAACGATTGCGCCGCGCTCGATCAACCGCTCGGCGATGAAGGCGTTGCCGGCTTCGTTGTTCGCCAGGGCAATTGCGCCGGCGGTTGTCGGCATGCCGGCGGCGCCGACATTGTCCTTGAGCAGAACCGGCATGCCGAAGATCGGATCGTGGTTTTCGCCATGGCCGCCGTCGCGTTCCCGCGCCTGTTCGAGGGCCGCGGGATTGAGCGAAATCACCGCGTTCAGATATTGCGCCGGATCGTTTTCGGTCTCGCGAATGCGGTAAAGATAGAACCCGGTCAGGGTCTC
This sequence comes from uncultured Pseudohongiella sp., assembly GCA_964622925.1. Taxonomy (GTDB): domain Bacteria; phylum Pseudomonadota; class Gammaproteobacteria; order Pseudomonadales; family Pseudohongiellaceae; genus UBA9145. The sequence continues at coordinate 18,628 of CAZUSL010000052.1, forward strand.
GTAACTCAACTCGCCGCTGTCCACGGCCTGTTGCAACCGGTCGATCGACGCGCCGAGTATCAGCGGCTTCAGCGCTTCGTATTGCGCTTCGCCGAATTCCGCCAGTTCCGCTTCGAAATTGGACCACAACGCCGCTCCGCGCTGATACTGTGAACGCAGCAACTGGTAATGCATTCTCTCGTTTTCGAGTTCAGCGAGGACGGCGAGGTCAGCGGCCTCGTCATAGGACGCCCAGGGATCGGAAGATTCCTGCGCAAAGCAGGAAACGAAACTGCATGCCGAAAGCAGCAGGCAGGAGAATTTCAAAGTATTCATGATAGGAATTGTCCGACTTACTCGTGCCGCAAAGCCTCGACCGGATCCATGTCGGCGGCTCGCATGGAAGGATATATGCCGAAGATTACACCAATCATGGCCGAAATGGAGAAGGCCAGTATCGGCGCCACCGGGGTGACGATCGTGGTCATGCCCCAGAAGGTCGAGATGAAGAAGGGAATGGTGATGCCAAGCACGACGCCGATCAATCCGCCCACGGCGGAAAGAATCACCGCCTCCACGAGGAACTGGGTGATGATGTCGGCCTTGCGGGCGCCGAGGGCGCGGCGAATGCCGATCTCCCGGGTCCGTTCGGTGACGCTGGCGAGCATGATGTTCATAATGCCGATGCCGCCGACGAGCAGGGAAATGCCGGCGATGGCGCCGGCGACGATCTGGTCGCGCAAGGCGCTTTCCTCTGCCTGGCGCAGCAGGGCGAGAGGAATCTCGATGGTGTAGTCGACATTCCTGTGACGGCGGTTGAGGATCTGTTCGATGACTTCGCCGATGACGATCACGCTTTCCTGGTCTTCGACCTGGATTACCGCCTCATGCAATTCGACGGTTTCGGATTCCATGCCGCCGGCGGTCTGCCGGGTCGTGGTTTCGCCGAATCGGCTGCGGGACGAGGTCAGCGGGATGAACACCCGCGTCGGAGCGGAGTTGGACGCGCCTGCCTGGTTCTGTCCGAGATTGGAAAATCCTTCGGATTCCATGATGCCGACCACGTCGTAGTAGTCGCTGTCGATGCGAATCGATTGGCCGAGAGGATTTTCGATCGGAAACAGGGCGTCGGCCGCTTCCTGGCTCAACACCACGACGTTTTCGTGGTCGCGCATCTCGGAATCGCTGAAAAAGCGCCCGTCGCGCAGGCCGTAGTTGCGCGAAACGGGATAATCGACGGCGGTGCCGACGACATCCACGTTCATGCTGTTGCCCAGATTCCAGACATTCTTCTTTACGATGCGCGAGGAGATTACATTGCTCACGCCGGGAATGGTGTCGCGGATCGTCTGGATGTCGGCGTGGGTCAGGCCGTAGACGATGGCCTGGGGCGGACCGAAGCCCAGGCGGGAAGTTTCCTCGACCTCGACCGGTTTGACGCTTTTCACGAGTATGTTGTTCGCGCCGAGATCGCGAAACTGCTGCTGCGCCTCGAAGCTGGCGCCTTCGCTCACCGCGAGCATGGCGATCACCGCCGCCACGCCGATGACGATGCCGAGCACAGTGAGCATGGAGCGCAGACCGTGGGAGAAAATGCTCTTGATGCCGAGCCGCGTAATCTGGCTGATGCGCCAGCCGAACCACGATCGCCGGTCGTGGCGCCGGCTTTCGGGCGCCGGCGGCAGGGAGTCAAACACCCATTCGTTCATCTTGTTCCACCCTGCCGTCGAGCAATCGAATGCGCCGGCTCGTGCGTTCGGCGAGTTCGTCGGAATGGGTCACCAGGATCAGGGTCTTGCCCGCCGCGTGCAATTCATCGAACAGGTCGAGGATTTCCATGCCGGAGCGTGAATCGAGATTGCCCGTGGGTTCGTCCGCGAGAATGATCAGCGGGTCCATCGCCAGCGCCCGGGCGATCGCCACGCGTTGCTGCTGGCCGCCGGAAAGCTCGTAGGGCTTGTGATGGATGCGGTCGGCGAGACCCACGCGCTCGGCGAGCTGATACGCCGCGCGATGGCTGTAAGCCTGGGAAAAGCCTTGATAGAACAGCGGCATTTCGATGTTTTCCAGCACGTCCAGTTGCTGGATCAGGTTATACGACTGGAAGATGAAACCGAGCCTGGCGCCGCGGATCAGCGAAAGTTCGTCGTCCTTGAGTTCCGAGGTGTCTTCGCCGCCGAGGTAATAGGTTCCGGTCGTGGGCCGGTCGAGGCAGCCGAGAATGTTCATCAGGGTAGACTTGCCGCAACCCGAAGGCCCCATGATGCTGATGTAGTCGCCGCCGTAGAAGTCGAGCGAGATGCCGTGCAGCACCTCGACCGCGAGCGCGCCCATGTAATAGGTCTTGGAGACATCGGCCACCGAGGCCACCCGAAGCTTCCGGTCGGGCGGCCGGGTCGCGTTTTCGGTGCTGGCCTGGAGCGCAGGCATGACGGTTGCGGTTCAGGCGGCGGAGCTTTCGAGTTGCTCGCGCGGCGGCAACAACAGCACTTCCTCGCCTTCTTCGAGTCCGCTGACGACCTCGATGAAGGAATCGGAGAAATCGCCCACTTCGATGACGCGCCTTTCGACTGAGCCGCCCCGGCTGACATAGACGACCTGGTCGCTGCCGAAATAACTGACCGCCTGCACCGGCACATAGACCACCTCTTCAAGACTCGCGACGAGGATTTCGACCTGGGCGCTCATGCCGGGCCGCAGCCAGTCATGGGTGCCGTCGATGCGAACCTGTGACGGATACACCTTCAGATCGGGATTCATGAAGGAATTGGCCGAATCCGCAACCACCGCGACCTTGATCACTTCGCCGGTCAGGCGCACGTCGGGATAGGCGTCGATCAGAATGACCGCCGGCTGGCCGACCGCAACCCTTTGCACCGCGGATTCGTGGATATCGACGCTGACCGCCATTTCGCGCATGTCGGGGATGGTCAGGATCGGCTGGCGCTCGCGCACCGTGGCGCCTTCCTGGATCGCTTCCTGGCTGCTGCTGCGATAGCGGCTGGAACCCTGGTCGGATCCGCCATAGACCACGAGTCCGGGCAGTTCCGCTTCGATGGTGGCGGCGTCGATCTGGGCCTCGATGTCGGCGAGCTTGTATTTTTCGAGATTGAACTTGCGTTCCGCGGAACTGAAATTGGCAAGTTCCTGCGCTTCCCTGGCGATGTTTTCCTTGACCTGGCGCTGATAGGCCATGACGGCGTTTTCGTAGTTGGAAAGGAACTCCTCGGCTTCCTTGGGGAAGGTGTACTGGATGTAGAGCCGCAAGGCGGTTTCCTTTTCCTGTTGCTTGTTGGCCGCCTTGTTCAGGTTGAGTTCCTCGGCTTCGAGTTCGGTGGGGGTGATGAAGCCCCGGGCTTCGAGCCTGCGCTGCCCTTCGATGCGGTCCTGGGCCAGCAGATACTCCTCCTGCGCAACCTGCAGTTCGTCGAGCAGGATGCGCAGGCGCTGCTTGGCTTCACCGTCCGCGAGTTCCTCGAAATCCGCATATTGGGTGAAATCGATCCGGTCGCGAATCTCCATATAGGATTCATCCATGAGCAAGGTCACTTCCGGAGGCACCGGATCGATGTCCGAGGGGGGCAATTCGAGTACGGCGACTTCCTCGATCCGGTCACCGATTTCGAGCGCCGGGGCAGGGTCTCCCACGGTCGCGCCGTCGCCGAATCCGCCACCGCCCTGAAAACCGCCTCCGGGTCGGCCGCCGGGCGGGAACTCGCCGGAGGCGAAGCGCTGCATGCGGTCGACCATTTCCGGCGGCAGTTGGCCGCCGTTTTCGGCCAACATCTGGCGAATGCGGTTTTGCATCGGTGGGGGCAGCGATTCGATTTCAATGCCTTCCGGCAGTCCCGAAGGCGCCGCTTCGGGTTCCTCCGCTTCCGTGCGGGCCGTTTCCGCATTCTCCAGCACCGCGCGGTCGGCCGCTTCCGAAGCCGCGAGCCGTTCCTCGATCTCCAGCCGGGCGATGATGTCGTTGACGATATCGGCGCCGAGAAACTTCTCGAAATCCAGCCGCGCAAAACGCATCTGCTGACGGGCGTCGTTCAACTGCGTCATATTGGTATTCAGTTGAATTTCGTATGCCGCCCTGCGTTCGATGAAAGCCGCCTCGGAAGTTTCAACCGCGATCTCCTGGCTGAGCCGGTTGTCGACCAGGGAGGAAGTGTCGAGTTCCACCAGGATCATGCCCGCGGCCACGTCTTCCTCGGTCACCCGGTAGCCTTCCTCGACGATACTGAGAATCTTCACGCCGCTGCGGTCGCGGACGCGCGAGCGGATTTCCTGGGATTGCAGTGCTTCGAGAGCGCCGCCTTCGAGCACCGTGATATCTAGATTGCCCCTGCGCGCGGCGAATGTCAGGCTGTTATTGTCACCGCCCGAGCCGCCGCCGGTGAATGCCAGGGCCAGGATGAGCACGCCGGCGCCGGCCGCGATACCGATCTGCAACTTCCGGTCGAGAGCCAGATAACGGTCGCGCAGCGCCGTCAGCCAGGGCAGCGCGGCAGCCCGGGCGCGCTCGGCCAGCGCTTTCAGCTTGTCGCCGGGACTTTCTTCAACGGGGTTCATCTATGCCTTCCTCCCATTGACCGGAGTCGTCGACGTAGAGCAATCCCACGTCACGCCAGAACTCCAGTTTCGAAATATTGTAGTCCACGATGCTGCGCACGAGGTCGGTGCGCGCGGCGGTCAGGTCGTTCTGGGAATCGACGGTGTCCTGCACATTGCCGAGTCCGAGTTCCGCCCGCAGTTCCGCTTCCTCGACGCGGCGCTCGTTGATCTCCACGCTCGCCAGATTGATGTCGTAGCCCTTGCCGGCCTCGTCCATGCGCCGCCAAGCGTCAATCACTTCCAATTTTACGTTATCCAGCGCCAATGTATATGCCCGCGTCGCTGCGTCGTAGTCGATCAGGGCGCGGCGGTAGGTGTTGCGTTCGGCCTTGCTGTCGAGCGGCATTTCCACGTCGAGACCGGCCGCGTAGACCGCGTTGTCGAAATTGACGTCGCCGAATTCGCCGCTGCCCGTGGCCGGCACCGAAGCGCTCAAGGTGATTCCCAGCGACGGCTCGAGCGCGTTGGCGGCGACATCGATGCGGCGCGAGGCGTCCTGCACCCGGTCCAGTTCGGTATACAGGTCGAGCCGGGTCTGCACGGACATGTCCAGCGCCCGGTCGAGGTCGAGTTCGGGGGCCGACATGCCGGTTTCGGTGATCAGCGTCATTTCGTTGTCGTCGAGAATGATCGAGTCTTCGGCGTTCAGCCCGATCAGGATCTTGAACGAGTCCAGGCCGCGCTGATAGCGCGCGATCGAATTCGTCCAGCGCAGATCCTGTTGCAAGGTGGCCTGTTCCAGCCGTCCGACGTCGAGCAGGGTGCGCAGGCCCTCGGCCTGGAAGGCGCGTTCGCGCTCGAGCGAAAGATTGTTCGCGAGCAGGCCCGCGTAGTTGTTCTTCGTGGTTTCGCGATTGAGCAGCACGTTGTAGTAACTCGAAGCCACCTGCACGGCGAAAGACTTGCGGAAGCGGGTGAAATTGCGCAATTCGTACAGTAGGTCGCGCTCGGCCTGCAGCAGCGCCTCGGTTTCGATGGCGGCGCCGAAATCCCGCAACAGCGGCTGCGTAATCGAACCGATGAGCGCGCCGGTGCTCAATTCGCTGACGTCGCCGCTGAGGAAGCGCCGCAGGTTGTTGGTCAGATTCAGCGCCACCGAGCCGCCGCCGCGCAACAGATAGCGCACGCCGAGACTGGTGTCCGCCTGGTACATTTCGGAGGAAGATGCCGTGGCGCGCTGGGTAGGCGTATTGATACCGGTCAGGTTTTCCATGTCGGTGACGAACTCATCGTCCATATCCCATTGATATTCGCCGCCGCTGTTGAACGAAAAGATGGGTGCGTAGCGATAGCGGTCGAGGGTCAGCGACAGGGCTTCGAGATACAGCCGTTCCTTGCGCGTCTGATAGTCCCTGCTATGGCGGAAGGCAAGGTCGAGCGCGTCGTTCAGGCTCAATACGCTGGAATTGATCTCGCTTTCCGCGCTATCGCCGAGGAATTCGAAACTGAGGGAGTTGACCGGAAATGCTTCGAGATCGACGACTCTCTGTTCGTCCACCTCGACTTCTTCGGTCATGCCGGGCACGAGATCGGACTTGCCGGCGATGGCGGCATAAGTCTCGTTGTCGGCGCTGTTGCGATAGGCATTGCCTGAACATGCCGCGAGCAGCAGCCCCGCCGCCGACAGCGCGAAAATGTTCAATCCCGGCGTATGCATGGATTCACTTGCTCCCATGAATTACACACTTATACGAGCCAACTCGCTGTTTCAGTCTATGGCAGCGTTCCTTCGACCGCATGTTTCCATGCCATAATCCGCCGCCGGAAATCCAACGGGAACCCGAGCAATTCATGCGCAGATTCAACGCCCTGTTTCCGCTCTGGGCGGTGCTGCTTTCAGCGGTCGCCTTCTTCGCCGACCGGCAGTTCGCGGCGCTGGAAGGAGCCATCGTACCCTTGCTGGCCCTGGTCATGTTCATGATGGGCCTGACCTTGACCCGGGCGGACCTTTCGCGCATCGCGCGCAATCCCGTACCGGTGTTCATCGGCGTGCTGCTGCAATTCCTGCTGATGCCCCTGGCGGCGTTCGCGCTCGCGGACGTGCTGCGGCTGCCGCCGCAATTGACCGCCGGGCTCGTGCTCGTGGGCTGCTGTTCCGGCGGTACGGCGTCCAATGTCATCGCCTGGCTGGCGCGGGGCGATGTGGCGCTTTCGATCAGCATGACGCTGGCGTCTTCGCTGTTCGGCGTGATCGCCACGCCCTTGCTGGTTTCCTTCTATCTTTCGCAGACCGTGGAGGTCGATACCCTGGGGCTGCTGTTCAGCATCCTGCAAATGGTGCTGTTGCCGGTGCTGCTCGGGGGAATCTGCAATCATTTCGCGCCGGGACTGATCCGGCGCATCGAATTCATGCTGCCGAGCCTGGCGATCGCCGCGATTCTGCTCATCATCGCCATCGTCGTCGCGCTCAACGCCGGCAGGCTGCCCCAGATCGGCCTGCTTGCCGCGATTGCGGTCGTCCTGCACAATCTGTTGGGACTGAGCGGAGGCTATTGGTGCAGCCGTCTCCTGGGACTGGACCGAAAGCAGAGCCGCACCATAGCCATCGAAGTGGGCATGCAGAATTCGGGCCTCGGCGTGGCGTTGGCCTTGCAGTTCTTTTCCGTCACCGCTGCGCTGCCCGGCGCCCTGTTCAGCGTCTGGCACAACATCACGGGCTCGATCCTGGCGGCGAAATGGGGCAAGCGATGAGCAGATCGATCAGTTACGCCAGCGGCGCGAGCGAGCAGCCCCTGCTCGGTACGCCGATTCCGCAGTTTTTCGACCGCATCGTCGCGGAACACGGGGACCGCGAAGCCCTGGTCAGCGTGCATCAGAACGTGCGCCTGACTTACTCGCAACTCGCCGAACGCGTGAATGAACTGGCGCGAGCCTTTATCGCCGCGGGATTCGCCAAGGGCGACCGGGTCGGCATCTGGTCGCCGAACAATGTCGAATGGACGCTGGTTCAATACGCCACGGCCAAGGCCGGGATCATCTTCGTCACGATCAATCCCGCCTATCGTGTGCACGAACTGGCCTATGTACTCGAACAGTCGGGCTGCAAGGGGCTGGTGATCCAGAACCGCTTCAAGACTTCGGATTACGTCGCCATGTTGCGCGAGGCCTGTCCGGAACTGGAAAGCGCCGTGCCGGGCGCCTTGCGCTCGGAAAAGTTTCCCGAACTCGGCACAGTGATTTCAACGACCGAATCCGAAACGAAGGGAATCTTCGGCTGGCGGGAGTTCCTGGCTCTCGCGGACGGCTGCAGCGAAGCGGAACTCGCGGCGCGGCAGGCGGACCAGGACATGGACGATCCGGTCAACATCCAGTACACCAGCGGCACCACGGGCTTTCCCAAGGGCGCGACCCTGTCGCATCACAATATCCTCAACAATGCCCGCTTCGTCGCCGCGATCATGAATTTCAGCGAACGCGACCGGCTGGTGATTCCGGTGCCGCTTTACCATTGCTTCGGCATGGTGATGGGCAATCTCGGCTGTCTCACCCATGCCGCCTGCGCCATCTATCCTGCCGAAAGCTTCGAACCGGCTTCGGTGTTGCGGACGGTGCAGGAAGAGCGCGCGACGGCGCTTTTCGGCGTGCCGACCATGTTCATCGCCGAACTCGCGCTGCCGGACTTTGCCGACTACGACCTGAGCAGCCTGCGCACCGGCATCATGGCCGGTTCGCCCTGCCCGGTCGAGACGATGAAACAGGTCAACGAACTGATGCACATGACCGAAGTCGAGATCGCCTACGGCATGACCGAGACGAGCCCGGTGAGTTTCCAGACGCGGGCCGATTCGCCGCTCGACAAGCGCTCAAGCACCGTGGGCCTCGTCCATCCGCATCTCGAGGTCAAGATCATCGATCCGGAGACCGGCGCCATCCAGCCCGCCGGCGCCATGGGCGAGTTATGCACCCGCGGCTATTCGGTGATGCTCGGGTACTGGAACAACGAGGAAGCCACCCGGGCCGCCATCGACCGCGACGGCTGGATGCATACCGGCGACACCGCGGTCATGGACGAGGAGGGCTACGTCAATATCGTCGGCCGCATCAAGGACATGATCGTGCGCGGCGGCGAAAACGTCTATCCCCGGGAAATCGAGGAATACCTGATGACCCACGAAGCGGTAGAGGCGGTGGAGGTGACCGGCGTTCACGACACGAAAGACGGCGAGGAAATCATCGCCTGGGTGCAACTCAAGGACGGCGCCGGGGCGCGGGAAGAAGAAATTCGCGACTTCTGCCGCGGCCGCATAGCCCACTACAAGGTGCCGCGCTACATACGCTTCAGCGACGACTTTCCCATGA
>CAZUSL010000053.1:0-20569 GCA_964622925.1 uncultured Pseudohongiella sp.
GGGCGGGGCTGAACTCGACGCGCTTGAGCGCCGGCACAGGCAAGCTCAGGATCGCCGCGTCAGCCTCGATTTCCAGACCGCTCGCGCAATGGAGGCGTACGCCGCCACCGCCGTTTTCGAGCCTTGTCAGCGTTTCTCCCAATAGCACGGGCCGGGCAAGGCGCGCGGCCATCGCCTCCGGCAGCCGCATGTTGCCGCCTTCGACTTCCAGGATGGAGGCGCCTTCGGCCGCGCCGCGCTGAAAGCCCGCCACTACCCGGTACAAACTCAACAGGGAAGTGCCGGCGAAAGTATTGCCATAACCGTTGTTGGCGCCGAGCAGCGCAAGCCCCGCGTTATCGAGTCCCTGGCCGCGAAACCAGTCGCTGGCGGAGACATCGTGCTGCGACATGCTCTCCGCATGCCAATCGGAAGTCTGCCGAAACGGAGGCTCGCGCAACAGGAAACTGGTCAGGCGATCCGGAGTGATCGTCTTCAGTTCTTCCGGAAACGGATTGCGCGGCGATTGCGGCCAGGATTGCCGGGTTTCGGCCTGACCGTCGATCAGATAAGACATCGGAAATGCGCCGCCGGCCTCACTGGTCAGGAGCGTCACCCCGGCTTGTACAGCGGCCGCCAGCATCCGCCGGTAGTTGGAGCCGATCTGGCTGCCGCCGGCCTCGGGGCGGCCCGGAACATCGTCGAGGGTCAATACGCGCCCGCCGACGCGGTCGCGTCCTTCGATGACGATTACTTCGAATCCCGCCTCCTGCAACAGCAATGCGGCGTGAAGTCCCGAAAGTCCCGCTCCGGCGATCGCTACCCGGCGTTGCTGGGCATTGATCGCCGGCTGCAGGGCCGCGAGAGCAGCCGTAGCCGCGGCGCCGACGAGAAACCGCCGGCGTGTGATCAGGCCGCTATCGAGTCTTTGCATTTCCGTTTCGGATCGTTCCGGCCGTCAGAATTCATAACTCAACTCAAGCCCCAATTGACGTTCGCGCCGCGGCAGGGCGAAGAAGGCGCGCGGCGCGCTTCGGTCCGCGGTCGGCGGCGCCACGTTGAGCGAAGCGAAAGTGAAATACGGCGATTGCAGCCAGCGGGTGGCGAGAATCGCCGAATCCTCGTTCGTCAGGTTGCGTCCGAGCAATGCCAGACTCCAGTTCTCGCCCTGTACGCCGATGCGCGCGCCGACCAGGGTTGCCGCGCCGGTATAGGATGACTGATGCAACTGGGTATAACGCTTCGATTCGTAACTCACGTTGATGTTGCCGACGAAGTTCAGGCCGTTGTTCATCGGACGGGAGAAGTCGAGGAACGCGCTTGCCTGGTGTTTCGAGCCCATCGGGAACTGGTGCCCCGCCACCGAGCAGTCGCCCATGCCGTTGGGATTCATCGACGTGGCCGGATCTCCGGTAAATTTGCCGCCGCCGCTGGTCAGGGACCATTGGAATTCGTCGCAGCCGCTGGTGAACTCGGAGTCCGCCAGAGCGTAAGTGACGCCCGCCCGCATTGAGTCGCTGAGTTGCGCTAGCAAATCGACCTCGATTCCCAGCACCTCGCCGTCGGCCTGATTGGTGACGATGGAGTTGAGAGCGCCGGAGGGGTCGGCTACCGGGGTGGTGAGCTGGTACTTGCTGATATCGGACCAGAACAGCGCCAGGTTGAGTTGCGCCCGGCCGTCGAGCAGTGCGGTCTTGATGCCGCCTTCCAGGTTCTGCGATTCTTCCTCGTCATAGGAGGGGCGGCCCGTGCTGGCGCCGTCGAAGCCGTTCAGGCCGCCGGGCTTGATGCCTTCGGAGTAGATGCCGTAAAGCATCGCGTCGTCGTTCAATCGATAGTCGAGCGTCACCCGCGGCGCGAAACTGAAGAAACTCGTGGCGCCGCTGAAAGCGACCATGCCGGCGGCGTTGATGTCCACCTGCGACTTCTCTTCGTCGGCGTAACGCAGTTCCACAGTGGCGCTGGCGCGATCCGAGAAGTCCCAGCCAACCGAGACGAACGCCGCGGTGTTGGTGATGAAGTTGTCGATTCCGTCCGGCGAAAAGCCGCCCGGTACGATATCGGTCTGATCTTCTTCAAGGTCGTAGTAGAACACCCCGGCGCTCCAGCGCAGCGCCGAATCGGCGGCCGAGTCGAGCCGCGCCTCATAGGCGGTTTCGGTGAATTCGGTGACGTTCGAAAGCGCGAAAAAGGCTTCCGGACCGAGGAAGAAATTGGTGGGGCCGTGATCCGAATCGGATCCGGTCCTGGCTTCCTCGTCGCGGCGGGAAACCTGGAAGGTGAGCGTGTTGCCGGAATCAAGGTTGTAGGAAGCGGAAAGCGCGTAGTTGTTGAGTTCCCGTTCTACGCCGCTGAACAGCACCCCCTGGCCGAGGGAATACACGTTGCCGAAGAAAGTGCTGCCGGGGTTGATGCCCGGGATCACGTTGGGTACGCCATCGGCGTCCGGGCCGTCGTTGAGCGCGATGGGACGCGGCAGAATTTCGCCGCAGAAATACTGATTCGGATTGCGGCTTTCAACCAATGGCCAGAACGCCAGCGAGCGGAATCCCGGATAACAGTTGTTCTCGGCTGCCGATTGCAGGAAGAAGGGGCGGGTGCCGTCGTTGTCTTCCTGGTATTGCACGCGGCCGGTGAGCGAAAACGATTCGTTCGGGGTCCAGTCGAGCGTGACGTTGATCGAGTCGCTTTCTTCCTGTCCGATCGGCTGTTCGGTCACCGTGTTCGTCCATTGCCCGTCGAACTCGTAATGCCGAACCGCCGCCTGCATGGCGAGTACGCCATCGATCAATTGCCCGCCGACGCTGCCGACGAGTTCCTGCTCTCCGTCGCCGAGCCCGCGGACCCGCGCCCTGCCGGAAAAGTCCTGCCCCGGACGGCGGGTGACGAAATTGATCGCCCCGGAATAGGTGTTTCGGCCGTAAAGCGCGCTTTGCGGTCCCTTGATGACTTCCACCCGCTCGAGATTCGACATGTCCAGCGACTGGATGTCGCCGGCGTAATACATGCCGTCGACGAAATAGGCGACGCCGCTTTCCACGCCGAACTGCACCCTGGCGAGAATATTGCCCTGGCCGCGGATCACCGGCCTTTCGGTCGAGCGGCCGAAGGCGCTGGAGAAGCTCAGCCCCGGCGTGAAGCGCGCGATATCGGTGACGCTGTTGATGTCGAGTTGTTCGATCGACGCGGTGGTGAACGCCGAGACCGACACCGGCGTATCGTTCAGGCTTTCCTCGACCTTGCGTGCGGTGACGGTGATTTCCTCGACCAGGCTTTCCTGGGCGAGCGCCTGCCCGCCCAGGGCCAAACCGGATATGATCAAGGCCGTTCCCGGGATTCGGAATCTGGTTAGACTGCTCATGTTGTGGTTCCTCGTTTTGAAACCTGGCGAAAATGCGTTCTCGTTGTCTGGCTGTCCGGTGATTCATGCCCCGGTGGACCAGAGTTCATGTAATCATATTTGTATAATGTTATATTTTTAAGCGTTATGCTACCCCAAAGGAGCGAAAAGTGGCAAAAGCGGAAAAAATACGCAGCATCGTCAAGCGCACCACGCTGATCGTCAGGGATATGGCGGCAAGCGTGCGCTGGTACGAACATGTGCTCGGCATGTCGGTCTGGCTCGATACCGAGTATGTGCTTTCAGGCGAAGGAATCGCCGCCGGTTCGCCCGGTGACCGTACCCATCTCGTGATCATGAAGGCCGAACACGACAAGATCGGCATGATCGGCCTGTTGCAATGGCTGGACCCGCCCTTGCCTGCGCCGGAGATCGACTATACCGTCGGTTACGGTACGCCGGTATTCGTCGTCGAAACCGATGATGCCGCCGAACTCGCGCGCCGCGCGGAAGAACTCGGCACGCGGATCAAGACCCGCGAACGCCGGTTCACCGTCACCGGCGCCGGAGGCCAGATCCGCCACTTGAAGGGGACCGCGCTGCACGATCCGGACGGCCACTTTTTCGAATGCAACCAGGTGCTGCGGATCGAACAGGCTCTGAAACACAAAGGGGAAACCAAGGGAGCATCCGCATGAGCATCCGTTTTCAACGCGCCAATTTCCTGGTTTCGGATATCGAAGCCGCCCTGCGCTTTTACGTCGATGTGCTGGGCATGGAAGTCGCCTTCCGCAGACCCCACCGCGACGAGAGCTATTCCCATGTCGTGTTCGAGCTCGACCGCTCGAATCCTGTCGGCTTCGTCGGCTTGAGCACACCTACGCAGCCGCGGGTAATGGGCCTGACCGAAGTTGCCGGACTGGAGCGGCTGCCGGTGCCGCGGCGTTCGACCATCGTGCTGCATGTCGATGACCCCGACGCCGTAATTGAACGCGCCCGGGCCGGCGGCTACGAGATTTTTCCCGAACAGGAACTCATTACCCATGACGGACGCCGGGGCCGGGAGATCGGTTTGCTTGACGCGGACGGCAATGTAGTGGTGATCTATCGCATCACGGCGCCGGCGCCCGGCTAGCCGCAATTCCGGACGGGAGACAAATGGAAATTCAGCAAGGCATCCCGCGGCCCATCGAATTTCCGGCGCCCTCGCGCGCCTGGCTGCTGGTTTCGCTGTTGACCGTCGCCTATGTCGTCTCCTTTGTCGACCGCTACATTCTCAGCTTGCTGATCGATCCCATCAAGGCCGATCTCGGTTTGAGCGATTTCCAGATCGGCATCCTGCTCGGCCCCGCCTTCGGCATCTTCTACGCGACGATCGGCCTGCCGCTGGGCTATCTCGCCGACCGCTCGCGACGAACCTGGATCGTCGCCGCCGGCATCGCGGTGTGGACGCTGGCGACCGCTGCTTCCGGGCTGGCGCGCAGTTTCGCCCAGATGTTCGTCGCGCGGCTTTCGGTCGGCATCGGCGAAGCGGCGCTCAGTCCTTGCGCGATGTCGCTGATCGCCGACTCGTTTCCCGAGGATCGTCGCGGCAAACCCATTGCGCTTTATTCGAGCGCCTTGTCTCTCGGCGCGGCGCTCGCGGCCTTGCTCGGCGCCGCGGTGCTGACATGGACGAACACGACGGGAGACCTGGCCTTGCCGCTGATCGGCGAATTGACGCCCTGGCGCATCGCGTTCCTCGTCGCAGGCCTCCCGGGACTGATCCTGGCCGTGCCGTTTCTGCTCATGCGCGAGCCGGCGCGAATCAGCACTTCCACCGACCGCCCGAACATGCATCTCGGCCACATGTTCGGTCATGTCTCCCGCCATGGCCTGACCTATGGCTGTTTCGTCACGATTTTCTGCTACATGACCATCGTCGCTTACAGCCAGGGCTGGCTCGCGGTCATGTTCGACCGCACTTTCGGCTGGCCGGTGGAGGTGTTCGCGCTGTACGACGGCCTGCTGCTGATCGTTATCGGGCCACTGTCGGTGATGTTCGCCGGTTGGCTGTCGGATTATTACACCGAGCGCGGCGCCGCGGACGCGCCGATGCGGATTGCCATCCTCGGATTGTTTCTGTCGGTGCCGCCGGCGGTTATCGGACCCTTGCTCGGCAACGACATCGCCGCTTTCCTGGTGGTCTCGGCCGCGACCGTCGGCGCTGCTTTCATTTCCGCGGTCGGCATTACCGCCTTGCTGAAGATCATTCCCTCGGGCATCCGAGCCCAGACCATCGCCTTGTACTACATGACGATCAGTCTGGCCGGACTGTTTCTCGGGCCGAGCCTGGTCGGACTATTGAACGATATGGTGTTCGGCGCGGACGGCGTACGCTACAGCGTGGCGGCGATACCGCTGATCTTCGGCCTGCCCGTAATGCTGCTTTCGCCCCTGACGCTGAAATTGTATCGCCGGGCTCTGAACGACCCCGCCTTTAGAGACTAGTCGGAACAATCCTCAAGAATGTCGTCCATGGCGTTGCGGTCCCGGTTCTCGATGAACAGATCGTACTTTTCCGCGATCGCGTCCCACAGCCGCACGTATTCGCACTGGAATTCCTCCCGCGGCAGGTAACGGCTCGGGCCGCGGTCGCGCTTGCGGCGGATTTCGCGGCGGTCGACCATCATGATGTTCAGCGGATCGTTGGCGAATTGCAGCTTTGTTCCGGGGTCCCAGCGGTCGCCGCCGTGGGTGTGGGCGTACATCAGCGGAATGACGTGGTCGACATCGAGTTGCATGGCGACTTCAAAGACCTCGCCCGTGTACTCGTCGACCCATTCGCCGGTGCGCACGACGCAGTTGCGCGGATTGGTGTAACGCACCGGAACCCGGCTCGTGAGAATCAGCACTTCCTGCCGCGTGGACTGGCAATCGCCGTCGAAATCGAGCTCGAAATTCCAGTCGTCGGTATTGAAAAAGCGCTCGCGCGCGCGGCGGTTCGACACCATGCGTTCGGAGCCGATGCGGGTGAAGGTGTCCGGATACACGCAACCCGGCATGTGGCAGTGGTATGAGCGGCCGTAATAATGACCGCCGTTCTGGTCCAGGTTGCCGATATGGGCCGATGCGGCCGGTATGAACAGGGCCAGCAGGCCCAGCAGGAATGGGTGCGAGCGGTTCATGTTGCCTCCAGCGGGTCGCGGTCAATTCAGCAGGAAGGAAAGGTCCGCGGCGCGGCAATGTTTGGTCAATATGCCCAGCGAGATATAGTCTACGCCAGTTTCGGCGATTTCCACCAGTGTCTCCTCGCCGATGCCGCCGGATGCTTCGAGCTTGCAGCGCCCCGCGGCCAGCGCCACGGCGCGGCGTATCAATCCGGGGCTGAAATTGTCGAGCAGGGCGATATCCGCTCCCGCGGCGATGGACTCCTCGAGTTCATCAAGGTCGCTTACTTCGATCTCTACCGGTTTACCGGGCTGCGATCGTCTGGCGCGGCCGATGGCCGTGGCGATTCCGCCGCTGGCGCGAATATGGTTTTCCTTGATAAGGAAGGCGTCGTACAGCCCAATGCGATGGTTGTGGCAGCCGCCGATTCGTACGGCATATTTCTGCGCGCTGCGCAGGCCCGGCAGGGTCTTGCGGGTATCGAGCAGCCGGCAGCCGGTGTGCGCCACCGCGGCTGCCAGTTCCCGGCTGCGGGCGGCGGTGCCGCATAGTAGTTGCAGAAAATTGAGCGCGGTTCGCTCGGCCGTGAGCAGGAGGCTCGCATTGCCGTCAATCGTGTATAGAATCGAATCGGCGGGGACGCTGTCTCCCTCTCCAAAATGCCATTGCGCCGCGAGCTTTGGCGCCAGTTGTCGATAAACTTCATCGACCCAGGGCCGGCCGCATAGCACTGTGTCTTCGCGCGCAATCACGCGCCCGGAGCCTGTCGCCTTATCGTCAAGCAGCGCGGCGGTAATGTCGCCGCCGCCGATATCCTCAGCCAGCGCCCGGCTTACCTGTTCACCGAGATCTGAAGGAGTATTCCGCAATTCTCGCTCTAAAATTCATCGCCGGCCGCGGGCTGGCGCAAGGTGAGCTGCGAGCCGCGCTGGGAGAATTCAATACGTTGCAAGGCGCTCATGCCGAGCAGAATCGTGTCGCCGCCCATGCTGGGCGTGATGCTCGCCGACAGGTCGTGCAATACGATATTGCCGATGACGAGTTCGTCGATGTTGGTGGCGTATACCGTCACCGTTCCATTGGCCGTCGCGGCGCGACCCGGGTAACCGCGTTGGAGGCCTGCCGCTCGCGCCACATGATCCGGAATGGCGACATCGGTGGCGCCGGTGTCGAGCAGAAAGATCACCGGCACGTCATTGATCTCGCCTCCGGCGACATAGTGACCCTGGCGGTTGCGTTCAAGCACTACCTCGCGGGCGCCGTCCGGCCCGACCAGGCCTTGCAGGTTCCGGTTCGGATTGGCCTGACCGTCGAGCCAGCCGTCGAACGCTCCGGTAAGCGCCGCCAGTCCGAGGGCGAAGGCGAAAATCAGCATGCCCTGGCCCATGCGGCGGCCGGGAGGTCTGGAATGCGGATGGACAGCCATGGCGCGAATTATCCGTCAGGCGGGCAACAGCGGCAACCGGCTACTCGATTTCCGCCATGCGCGAACGCACGTAGGCGACGCGTTCTTCGGTCGGCGGGTGGCTGGACAGGTAGTCGAGCGGGGACCTGGAGATCGGGTCTTCTTCACTGTTCGCAGCGCGAGTTCGGTCGGTATCTCTGCCGCGGGTCGAATTCTCCGAATCGCGCCGCAGGTGATGAGCTTCCAGCTTCTGCAATATCGTCGCCAGGTGCAGCGGCGACAAGTCGGCTTCGATCAGGCGGTCCACGGCATAGGCATCGGCTTCGCGCTCGAAATCTCTCGAATTGGCCGCCAGCCCCACCGACAGCGGCAATCCGACAAGCAATTCTCCAACCGCGCCGATGTCTCCCGTCAGCACGGTAATCAACACGAGCCAGGCAGAGGCGCGAAACACGTTTTGTTCGACGTGCCGCAGCCGGGCATGGCCGAGTTCATGGAAATACACCGCGAGCAACTCTTCGTCGCTTTCCGCCAATTCCACGAGTTCGTCGGAAAAGGCGATCATGGTGGCGCCCAGCGTGACGGCGTTGGCGCCGAAAATCCCGGCTTCCCTGAATTCGATCGTTTCGACCTCCCCGTGCGACCTGAAGTACCGTTCCAGTTCCCGCCGCCGCTCGGGCGCGATGCCCGAAGGTTCCAGAAAGACATCCAGTTGCGACATCAGCGCTGCCGACACCTGCGCGCTTATCTCCTCGGGCACGGTCACGGCCAGCCGGGCTGCGAGCGCAGGCACTCCCCAGAACGCCAATCCCGCCAGCATGGCGACTACGAGCACCGCCGCGGCGACGACCGCGGGCATATGCCGTTCGACACGGTTAGCCAGGCCGGGAGTCAGCGCCAGCATTTCGCGCAACCGCTCGACGCCGTCTCCGTCCTCCGTAACGAAGCTCTCTTTCCCGCCGAATTCGATACGCGTCGGCGTACCCGGCAGCGGACTCGAAACTTGCAGCTTTTCGCGTTCGACGCTTACCTGTAAACCATCGTCTGTGATCACGGCAATAGCCACCGCCGACCAGCGCAGGCGCGCGGGGCTGCCCTTGCTGCGGCCGCCGTCGAACCAGGTGCCGCGCAGTTCGTTCAAAAGCCCAGTCCGAGGTCAAAGGCTTCGCCGAATTCCTCGCCTTGCGCCGAGGCGTGGTCAAACTCGCCGGCGGCGAAGGAATCGAGTTCCTGCGCTTCCAGTTGGATGTTCTCCATCAGGTAGCGCGCGCGGCGCACCGCCGCCCAGGGGTAGAAAAAGCCAAGCGTCACAATGATCAGAAAAGTATTGCTCAAAATCAGCAATACGTATTCGATGGAAATGTCGTTGCGCAAGCGGTTGCCGCCGATTTCGATATTGTTGAAAACGAGCCGGTACATCATGGCCTGGTAGCTCGCCGCCAGGCTCGCGTAGAGAAACAGGAAGCCGGGGAATACTATTAATGGGGCTTCCGCTTCAGGAGGCAATTGCGACTCCCCGCCGCCAATCATCGCGATGAAAGATCCGATGCTGAACATCAGCACGAAGGCCAGCACCATGACCAGGAAGGCGGCGCAGACGAGGCCAATCCCGATTCCGTAAAAGCCGCGCACGGTGGCCGACGAAGTCGAACGGGTCGTGCCGAATCGGTAATGGTTGTAATGGAACTGGTTGATCTTGTACCAGGCGAAGGGCATTCCGAGGCCGAAGGTGGCGACGCCGAACACGAACCAGAATAGATGCGGCGGATAAGCTTGACCGTGGCCGCCGTCAAAGCCAAAGCGCACGCCGCGCCAGGATGAATTGGACGAGTTGAAGCGTAGCGACTGCACAACCGCCAGCGGTATCAGCACAAGCAGCAGCGCGAAGGCGATCCAACTCGCCGTAAAACTGATGTAGCCCGAAAAACTGTAAACCAGCAAAGCCGCAACGGCGATGAGCCGCCCCTTGAGAATCGCGATGGGGCTGGCTAGATACTCGAAGCGGTCGCCGGCAAGTTCGGTATTGCCGTAAAAATATCTCTTGGTTCGGACTTTGGCCCAGGCGGAGTAAATGCCCAAGGTGAGAATCGTGAACAGCATGTTGACGATCCAGATGCGGAAATAGTCCGAACCGTTGCCGTGGAAAGTGAACGGTTCGATGGATGGCTGTTGTTTTGCGATGGATTCGACTTCGTTGCTGCCGGGATTCCCGGAATCGATCATAATGCACTCCCTGCGGGGCGGGGCTTGCCGTAGTTGGTTATCGGCGGAGCAGGGGCAGCCTAACACACTACGCCGGTGGCGAGAGAAGGGGAACGAATGAAAAAATTCGGAATCGGACAGCCGGCGGCGCGCTTTGAAGATCGCCGCTTCCTCACCGGTGCGGGCTCCTATCTTGACGATGAAAGCTTGCCGGGCCAGGCAGTTGGCGTGTTCCTGCGTTCACCTTACGCGCACGCCCGGCTGGGCGGAATCGATGTGTCGGCGGCGCTCGCCGGCGACGGTGTGATCGGCGTGTTCACGGGCGCGGATCTGCGCGCCGCCGGCGTCGGCGACCTGCCTTGCATGGCGGATGCGCCGAACGCCGACGGCTCGCCCTGCTACAAGCCGCCGCGCCCGGCGCTGGCGATCGGCCGCGTGCGCCATGTCGGCGAGCCTGTTGCCCTGATCGTCGCGGAAACCCGGGCCCGGGCGCTGGACGCCGCCGAGGCGATTTTCATCGACTACGAGGAATTGCCTTCGGTCGTCGAGACCGGCGCGGCCATGAGCGGAGACGCTCCGGGCTTGTGGGACGAGGCGCCCGGCAACCGCTGTTTCGACTGGTATGACGGCAATGCCGAAGCCACGGCCGCGGCCTTGGACGGCGCGGCGCATCGGGTCGAACTCGAATTGATCAACAACCGGCTGGCGCCGAATTCGATGGAGCCCCGCGGAGCGATCGCCTCGTTCGAAGACGGCCGCCTGGTCCTGCGCGTTTCCTGCCAGGGCGTGCACTACATCAAGCGGATATTGCTGAGCGGAATATTCGATTGCGCCGACGAGGATATTCGCGTGATCTGCAAGGACGTCGGCGGCGGATTCGGCGCCAAGATCTTCTGCTATCCGGAATACGTCGCGGCCCTGCATGCGGCGCGGACGCTCGGCCGGCCGGTGAAATGGGTTGCCGAACGCGGCGAGTCGTTTCTCAGCGACAGTCACGGCCGCGATCACGTGACCCGGCTCGAAGCCGGCTTCGACGAAGAATACCGATTCACCGGCTTGCGCGTTTCGACGATCGCCAACCTGGGCTCCAGCCTTTCGCCGTTCTCGCCTTTCGTCGCCACCGCGGCGGGAGTTCCCATGTTGTCCGGCTGCTACCGGGTGCCGGCCGCGCACGTTCGCGTGCAAGGCGTATTCACCAACACCGCGCCGGTCGACGCCTATCGCGGCGCGGGCAGGCCCGAGGCTATATACGCCATCGAAAGATTGATGGATTTCGCGGCGCGCCGGCTTGGCGTTTCGCCCGCGGAAATCCGCCGCCGCAATCTGATCGGCGCCGCCGAGATGCCGTTCAGAACCATCCTGGGCGCGAACTACGACAGCGGAGAATTTCAGCAGATTCTCGACCTTGCGCTCGAGCGCTCCGACCGGAACGGATTCGAAGCGAGAAGGATCGAGGCACTGCAACGCGGAAAACTGCGTGGCTACGGCTTCGCCAGTTACATCGAACGATGTTCCGGCGGCGCGCCGGAACAGGCGCGGCTGATCGTGGGGGCCGATGGCCATATAGACCTGCATATCGGCACCATGTCGAACGGCCAGGGTCATGAAACGGCATTCCGCCAGATTCTTTGCGAATACCTTGAAGTCGATCCCGAACGGATCACCGTCGTTCAGGGCGACACCGACATCATCCCCCGTGGTGGCGGCACGGCGGGATCGAGATCGGTGCCCGTGGGCGGGGCCGCGATTGCCGCCTGCGCGAGAAAGTTGATCAAGGTCGTTTCCGGCAAGGCAGCGGAATTCCTTGAAGCGGCGGCAGAGGACATCCGCTTCGAAGCCGGGCGATATCATATCGCCGGCACCGACCGGGGCCTCAGCCTTGCCGAGGTCGCATTCCGCGCGGCGCCGCCGGACGGCGGCGCTGCCTTCGACGAAAGCGATGATTTCGCGCCCGGGCAGGCGACTTATCCCAACGGCGTTCACGTCGTGGAAGTCGAAATCGACCGCGGCACCGGCGCACTCGATCTCGTTCGCTATACCGTGATCGACGATTTCGGCAGGGTGATCAATCCCGATCTGCTGCTCGGCCAGGTCCACGGCGGCATCGCCCAGGGCCTCGGCCAGGCATTGCTCGAAGATTGCCATTACGATCCGCAATCGGGCCAATTGCTGACGGCGAGTTTCATGGATTACGCCATGCCCAGGGCAGACGATTGTCTCGATATCGACTTCTCTCTCCGCCTGGTGCCCTGCAAGACCAATCCGCTCGGCATCAAGGGGGCGGGAGAGGCCGGCGCCATCGGCGCGCCGCCGGCGATCATGAACGCCGTCGCCGACGCCTTATCCGATCATGGCGTCGACCATGTCGACATGCCGGCAACGCCCCAATCGCTATGGAAGATCATCAATCGAAGCAGCTAAATGGAATTGCGGCGCATTGGCCTCTTTGCTAATTTTTGGGACGACTCGCCGATGGCCCCGGGATGCAGCCAGTGACTGAAAAATCCAGCAAGGCAGATGGAGAAAAACTCAGCCGCCGCTCGATGCTCGGGCTGGTCGGCGGTATGGTGGCCGCGCCCCGATTGATGGCGCAGCCGCCGGAGCGCATGCGGCCCCAGGCGGGCGATGAACTCGTTTTCGACGAAGGTCCGCTCCTGGGCGAAGTCGTACGCCCCGGATTGCTCGAATTGAACGCCAGGCCGATTTCCGCCATGGCCCGCGACCCAGCCACCGGCGTCGTGCGAAACGGTTCGCGGCTCAATCGGGTCATGCTCACGCGAATCGAAGCGCAGCGCCTGACGCCGCGCTTCCAGCCCAACGCGGCGGACGGCATCGTGGCGTATTCGGCGGTCTGCACGCACACCGGCTGCGATGTGTTCAACTGGGACGAGGAACAACTGCGCATGGCCTGTCCCTGCCACGAATCCCAGTTCGACATCTACAACGGCGGGCGCGTGGTAGGCGGCCCGGCGCCGCGTCCGCTGGCCATGCTGCCGCTCGAAATCGTGGACGATACGGTACGGGTCGCCGGACCGTTCCGCGGGCGGGTAGGGTTTCAACAAGCTTTCTGACAGAGGTCGATCATGCTCGGATTCGTTTCACGTTCGTTCGCTTTCGCGTCCATATTCGCGTTATGGGGTCTGGCATCGGCCCAGGACCTGCCGCCGTACAATCCGGTGACCGCCGAGCGCCTGCTTGAGCCCGAGGCGGACAACTGGCTCATGTACCGCGGCACTTACGACTCGCATGGCTATAGCCCCCTCGACCAGGTCGATTCCGGCAATGTCGCCGAACTCGAACTCGTCTGGAGTTTCACCACCGGACTGCGCGAAGGCCACCAGGCGCCGCCCGTGGTCAACGATGGCTACATGTATGTAACGACGCCGCAGAACCACGTCCTTGCGCTCAACGCCGCCACCGGCGAGTTGATCTGGCGCTACGTGCGATTTCTGCCCGACGACCTGCAACAGATGCATCCCACCAATCGCGGCGTCGCGCTCTATGGGGAGCGGGTCTACATGGCCACGGTAGACGCCTACCTGGTGAGTCTCGACGCCTTGACCGGAGAAGTGATTTGGGAAGTGCCGGTGGAGGATTACTACAACGGCTACTACATGACGCTCGCTCCGCTCGCGGCCGACGGCAAGATCATGGTCGGCGTCTCGGGGGGCGAATGGGGCATTCGCGGATTCGTATCCGCCTATGACGCCATGACCGGAGAAGAGGCCTGGAAGACCTATACCATCCCCGCGCCCGGCGAGCCGGGTTCCGAATCCTGGCCCGGCGATTCCTGGCAGACCGGAGGCGTGCCGGTCTGGATTACGGGCTCCTACGACCCTGAACTGAACCTGACCTATTGGGGCACCGGCAACGGCGGTCCATGGACCGGCGACACAAGACCCGGCGACAACCTGTACGCGACCTCGGTGATCGCTCTCGACGCGACCACCGGGGAATTGCGCGCACATCATCAATACCACTGGAACGATTCCTGGGACTGGGACGAGGTTTCCGCGCCGCTGCTGATCGACTTCGAACGCGATGGGCGCGAAATCAGCGGCCTGGTGCATCCGGGCCGCAACGGCTACTTGTGGTTTCTCGAACGCGGCGCGGACTCGATCGGATTCGTCGACGCCGGGCCTTATGTCTATCAGGACGTGTTCACCAGTATCGATCCCGTTACCGGCCGGCCCGAATACGATATGAACAGGAAGCCCGGCATCGATTTCGAGGTGGATTTCTGTCCTTCGCTCTGGGGCGGCAAGGATTGGCCGCCGGCCGCATTCAATCCCGAATCGCGCCTGCTTTTCATTCCGGCCAACGAAAACGCCTGCTCCACCATGGCGGGCGAGGAGACGCAATACAGCCCGGGCCGGACGTTCATCGGGCGCGGGCAGTCCGACAACGGCGGCTTTTTCCTGCGCGAAGGCACCGAACATCTGGGCGAGTTGCAGGCCTGGAACGTCGATACGGGGGAAGAAGTATGGACGACGACCTTCGCCAGTCATAACTGGGGCCCGGTGCTTGCCACCGCCGGCAACCTGGTCTTCATGGGCGGCACGAACGACCGTTACTTCCGCGCCTTCGACGCGAGCACAGGCGAAATTCTCTGGCGCTATCCGACGAGTTCGGGAATCACCGGCGTGCCTGTGGCGTTCGCCGTCGACGGCAGGCAATACATTGCCGTGCAAAGCGGATGGGGCGTGGACGCCCAACGCCAGCAGAACATGATCAACATGGTGCGGGGCACTGATTTTTATGTGCCGCAGGGCGGTTCGGTCTGGGTGTTCGCCTTGCCCGAGTAGGAAGCCGGCGGACTCAGTCGATCAGCGGGGCGGATTGTTCGATCAGGCGCTTGCCGGCGCGAGTGGCGCAGTCGGCCAGCGGTTCGATCCAGCGCTGGTTGTGAAACGCCACCCGGTACACGAGGCCGATGCGCCGTTTCGGCTCCGGTTTCGCCAGGCGCAGAAAATGCAGGCCCGGCGAAGCCGCTTGCTCGAAGGCTACCGCGGTTTCGGGGATCAGGGTAAGGCCGGCGTCGACCCCCGCCAGACGCGCCACGCTGCCAAGCGATTCCAGGCTGCGATGTACGCCTTCCATGGTGCCCATCGAGCAGGCGCCCAACACCTGGTCGCCCAGGCAATGGCCTTCGTTCAGGCAGAGCAATGGGCCGAGATCGGATTTGGCGAGGTTCTCGGCTTTCAGGTCTTCCGAGAGTTCGCGAAATGCGGCGAGCCTGGAGGAGCTGCCCGCCAGCAGCAACGGATCTTCGAAAAGATCCCGCTCGGTCAATTCGAGCATACCTATGGGAAGAGAGATGATCGCCGCGTCGATATGTCCGCCGAGTAACCTGTTCAACAATTGCTGGCTTGTGGCCTCGTATACGGCGATGTCGATACGGTCTTCGAGGTTCGACAATTCCTCTTTCAGTCCGAGAATGAGGTAGGGCGCCAGGGTTGAAACGATCCCCAGGGCGATATTGAAAGGGCCCTTGTTGAACAGCTTGCCCTTGGTTTCGAGCAGCAGCGCCTCGTCAAGCACCCGCAAGGCCTGCTCGTGTATCTCCCGGCCGAGCGTGGTGAGAACGACGCCATGGCTGTCGCGCTCGAACAAGGGCCATCCCAGATTGGTTTCGAGTTCGCGCACTTGCAGGGAAAGCGCCGGCTGGGAGACGAAAACGGCCTCCGCCGCGCGCGCGAACGAACCGTGCTCAACTACAGCCTTGAAATAGCGTAGCTGTCGCAAGGTAACTGGCATTAATTGGACTCGCGGAAATCTGCCAAAGCCATGGCGGCATTGTCGCATTTTTCAGGCAGTCAGAGGAAATGCGCAGGTAGGATAAGCCGCGGGAGCGAATCCTGAGAACAGGATCCACTCCCGCAAAATCCCGATCCCTAGGGTTTGTCCGCCTGGTTCTTTCGCCAGGTTTCTTCGCTAGCGTCCTTCCAACCTTCAGATTTCTTATGATGGGCTGACCAACTAACGACGATGACAGGTTGACGCAGATCGGAAAATCGATCCAATACTGTTTTTTTTGGTTGACGATAAGAAAAATTTAGAGTGGCGCGTCTTCAAGGGTGTGCAGGAAAGCTTCGAGCTGCCGCATCTGCCGGCTCGAAAGACCGAGCGGCTTGGCCTCGTTGTGGCCAAGCATGGCCGTCGGCGCCGCGTTGTAATGGCGCATGACCTCTTCCAATGACGCAATCTGCCCGGTATGCATGTAGGGGGCCGTCAGCGTGACATTGCGCAGACCCGGAGTCTTGTGCGCTCCGGCCAATTCGTTGTCGTCCCTGGCGAAGCGCAATTCCGCGCATTCCGCAGGCGCCGCGTCGCTGAACTCGCCAAGGCAGTTGAAGGGGTCCTCGCGCGCCAGCCGCACGCCGTCGAATCGGCCGAGCGAAGGCAGTGTTCCGAATACCGGCAGGATGCCGGTATTGTGGAATTCGTGATTGGTGAACAACGGGCCGTTATGGCAATTGACGCATTGCGCCTCGCCGATGAACAAGTCGAGGCCGGCAATTTCCTCCCTGTTGAGCATATCCCCCTGGCGAGCGGCGCCCTCTCGCGCCACTGCGTCGGCGTAGTCGTCGAAGCGGGATCTTTCCGGCAACAATTTGCGTTGATACGCCGCCAGCGCCTTGCCGGCATTGGCGAAAGCGGTCGAAACCTCGAACCTCAGGTCGGGGTCGAGCGCACGCCAGGCTTCCCTTTCCGAATCGCCGCCGAGAGGCGATGCGGAAGCCGGCAGGTGCGCCGGATCGGGCAAGACGCCGAAGACTTCCTCGTATAGGGCCTTGTATTCAGGGTCGGTGGCTAGCAGGCGAACGATCGTGACGCGATCGGCGCCTTGCTCGAAATGCGTTTCGAGGGGCGTCAGGGCCTGGGACCATTGACTGTCGCGGCGGCCGTCCCAATAGAACCACGGGCTATATGCGACGCCAAGCAGTCCGGGCGTATGCCGCCGGCCCGGCCCGGTTCCCACGGCGATCGGCAAGCCATCGGTAAACGCGAGTTCCGGACGGTGGCAACTCGCGCAGGATACAGCGCCATTGGCGCTCAGTCGCAAGTCGAAAAAAAGCCGTTGACCGAGCCTTGCCGCCCGTTCGTCTTCGGCGGCCGCGTTGCTCGGGTCAGGTTGCAGCGGCGGCAGGGCGCTTAGCGAAAGCGATGCGATCAGCGCGGCTTCGGATTCGTTCCAGCGCTCGGGCAGGGAGGCAGGCGCCAGCAGCCAGATCAGGATCGCGGCCGCGGGCAAGACGAAAATCGCGAGCGTGCGCTTTTTCACAATTCGAATTCAAGGCTGGCGCCGTCGGCGTCCTCTCCCAGCCTGATGCCGAATTCGATCAGCCAGCGGCCGGGCATGTGGAAGCGGAGGCCTTGAAGCACATAGACGCCGGGCTCCAGTTCGCCGGTCACTGCGGGCAGGGTAGGCAGGCCATGATCGTGTTCCGGCATGCCTCCCTGCACTTCGAACCGGGCGCCTGCGACCGGCGCGCCGGCGCCATCGGTCAACCGCAGCCGCCAGCTATGCATGCGATTGATTTCCAGGGGCGACAATTCGCTGCTGATCGCAAGACGCTTGCCGCCCTCGGTGATCACGGTGAAATCGACCTGCGCTTCGTTCCAGGCCTGGGCCCAGGAAAGGGCGGGCGCAAACAGAAACGCAAGCGCCAGCGGCAATCGGCTAAGCACTGGAATACGCCACCATTTCGAACGAGCCCACGATCATGCGCTGATGATCGAAAATCTGGTCGAAAGGAATGTCGAGCTGATCCGGATGCATTCGCGGATCTTCCCTGACCTTCTTCATGCCGATATCCCGGATTTCCTTAGACTCCCAGACGATCCAGGAAAAGCAGACGGTTTCGTTCTCCTGCAATTCCACCGCACGTGGAAATGAAGTCTGTTTGCCGTACGGCACGTCGACGCCCCAGCTATCGACATATTCGAGCGCTCCGTGTTCCAGGAAAACCCTGGCTGCCTTGCGCGCGACCTTGAAGAAGGCGTCCTTGTTTTCGTTTGGTACGGGAGTGATAAAGCCATCAACGAATTTCATAGTGTGTTCCTCGGTGAATCTAATTCTCTCGCGCCAGCAACCACCAGCGCATGGTTTCGGTGACCATATCGGCCGCGTCCTGTTGCACGAAATGTCCGGCGCCGGGCACGGCGACGATGGTGGTGTCGCCGTCGTTCCAGTCCCAGGTGTTGTTCAGTCCGTCGGAATGCAGCGCCGTGTCCTCCAGCCCGTGAAACAGCAACAGGGGCACGTCGAGTTGCGGCGCCGCCCCGCCGGCGATCGAATCGCCGCCGTCTCCCGATGGATAGTTCTGCTTGTAATAGGCGAGCATGGCGTCGAAATCGGAGCGGCCGAAGGCCTCGGCATAATACGCCCGCGCTTCGGCGTCGCTTACCCAGCCCGACAGCGTCTCGGGCGTCATGGGGCCGCCGAAGAAGATATCCGGATCGCTTGCGCTGCCTGATTGAAACGCGCGGGCGTAACCGCTGTTGCGCTGCTGTTCTTCATTGCCCGCCATTTCCCTGCCGAAGCCGTTGGGATGGGGCAGGTTCAGCACGATCAGGCGATCGACCATTTGCGGCAGGGCAAAGGCGAATTGCCAGGCGACCGCGCCGCCCCAGTCGTGACCGACGATGGTGGCGCTGTCGTGGCCCAGAGCGCGGATGACGGCGGCCACATCGCCGACAAGCAGGCTCATGTCGTAGTTTTCCTGCCCCTCGGGCGCTCCGCTGCGGTTGTAACCGCGCTGGTCGATGGCCACGACCTGGAAATCTTCGGCCAGCCCTTCTATCTGATGCCGCCAGCTATACCAGAAGTCGGGAAAGCCATGGATCATGACCACCGGCGGACCTTCGCCGATAGTGGCGTAATGGATGCTTACGCCGTCGTTGTCGGCATAACCGTGTTCGACTTCGTCCCGTATGTCCGCGGCGGCCTTGCCGGCTGCCAGGCTCAGGGCAAGCAGAGTCAATGTATGGACGAATTTCATGTAAATCTCCTGATTGGAAAAATTTATCTAGGCCACGACCAATGCCGGCAGGCGCTCAATGAACCAATAGGTGGCGATGGCGCCGAGGCCGTAGGCCAGGCCGCGTTCGACGCTGAACATCATGCCCCTGCCGGCGCGCTGGATGGCGTAATACGCCGCGAGCAACACACAGATGAAGCCCACCTGGCCGAGTTCGACGCCGATGTTGAAAAACAGCAAGGCGAGCGGGATATCGGGGTCGCTCAGTCCCAGTTCCCCCAGGGCGCCGGCGAATCCGAAGCCGTGCAACAGGCCGAACGCGAAGGCCACGAGCCAGGGCCGGCGATGAACCAGGGTCGTCTCGCCGCGTTGGCCCATGATGATCTCGCGCGCCAGAAAGGCGATGGACAAGGCAATCAGCACTTCGATGGGCGCGCCGGGCACGGGGAAGACGCCGAGTACGGCGAAAGCCAGGGTGATGCTATGGGCGATGGTGAACGAAGTGACTGTCTGTACGAGTTTCCAGAAGCCCTGCATGAGCAGAAGCAGGCCGAGCACGAACAGCAGGTGGTCGATGCCGAACAGGATGTGTTCGGCGCCGATGATGAGATAGCGTCCGGCGAGGGTAGTCCAGGAACCGGCGCCGGCCTTGAGTTCGGTCAGCGGAACTTCGATCTCGGCGCCGTCGCCGGGCACGTATGCGGTGACCCCGTCGCCTTCGAGCCAGTTGGCGATGACCAATACGCCGGCGAGGCCCCAGGGAAAGACCAGGCTGTCGTCGACGTTCAATTGCGGCTCGCAGGAGAAGCGATAGGCGAATGCGGCAGGCGGTAACCCGGTGCAGCGATCGGGCAGGATGCGTTCGATGTTGAACAGCGGCGGCACCTGGGCGTCGACCACCGAAAGTCTGTACAGGCCCGGTTCGGATTCCTGCATGATGACGCGGGCCACGCCCGTGATGTTGATGTCATGAGCTAGGGCGGGGAGGGCCGGCGCCAGCATCAGGGCGCAAAACAGCAGCTTGCGCGCCAGGTCAGTCGTTGATGACGATGACATAGTCGTCCCAGAGCCGGTCAACTTCGATTTGCAGCAGCCTGTCTTCCTCGGTGACGATCCAGTCGAGTCGCACCCGGTCGACGATTTCCTCGAAATCGGCCAGTTCCGCTTCCGCGCGTTCGGTCACCCACAGCCAATGCTGGCCGCGATTGCTGACATAAGGCCCGACCCATTCGCCGATTTGAGCCGCGAATACCCGTTCCGAGAATTCGTCGCTGAATATGTTCGAAAGGTCGAGACGATTCACCCGCGGCAAGGGCGAGTCCGTGCCGGGCTCGAGCGCCAGTATCTGTTCCGGTTCGCCGCCCGCGGCAAGCACGGCCAGGGCTTCCTCCGCCGGGTCGTCCCGGGTGTCGAACACGAGTTCGACGACGTCGACGGTTTCCAGGGAGGTGTAACGATCTCGATTGGCCTCGTAGTAAGCGCGCAATTCGGCTTCGTCCGGCTGGATTA
>CAZUSL010000054.1:0-12878 GCA_964622925.1 uncultured Pseudohongiella sp.
CGGCGCGGGGCACGGGGATGACGACTGCTCCTGATGCCGGCACGTCCCCGTAATGGTTCATGCCGCCTGGTATCACGGCAGAGGCGCCGGCGTGCACCTCATGCGTCTCGTCGCCGAGTTCAAGCACGACCGACCCGCTCACGACCACGACGAATTCGTCATGAGTGTGCCAATGCAGGTCGAAGTGACCTCCGGCGGGAAACATGGCGTAATACGTTACGCCGCCGGTGACCGGGTCCACGCCCTGGCGGGCCGTGCGGGTGCCGAGGGGCGGCCCGTTGCCTTCGCCCGGCGGCCCCCATTCGAGTTCTTCGAGGTTTACCGCGTATGCCTCGGTCTGCAGCTCGGCGGCAACGATTCCGTATCCCGCGGCAAGTGATACAAGAATGCAGGTAATCCACTTCATCATGTATCCTCTCGGTTGATTACCCCGGGGCGCGCTGACAGTGGAGTTTTCTCGCGAAGCCCCGGATTGCATCGAAGTATAACGCGAAGCCATCGACAACAAGAGTCCAGAACATGAATGAGTATTCCCGCCGCCGATTTCTCCAGTACGCGGCAATTTCCGGTTCGGCATTGACATTGCCCGGCCGCCTTGCCGCGCAGGTTTCGATACCCGATACCATCAACCCCGGCATCGGACCCTATCCCGATGCCTGGCTGCCGGAAGGCGTGCGCTCGCGTTTCGTGGACAACGTCAATGGCCTGCGCATGCACGTGCTTGAGGCGGGATTCGAGGCTGGATTACAGACAGGGGACCGTCCGGCGCTGGTCATGCTCCATGGATTCCCGGAACTCGCGTACAGTTGGCGCAATGTGATGAAACCGCTGGCTGATGCGGGCTATCACGTGATCGTGCCCGATCTGCGAGGTTACGGCCGCACCACCGGCTGGAGCAGCGACTACGATACCGACCTCGCGCCCTTCCGCATGCTCAACAAGGTGCGGGACGTGATCGGGCTGATCTACGCCTATGGCTACGACCATGTGGCCTGCGTCATCGGGCATGATTTCGGCTCGCCCCTGGCGGGCTGGTGCGCATTGACCCGTCCCGATATCTTCCGCGCCGTCGTCATGATGAGCGCGCCTTTCGGCGGCGTTCCCACGATACCTTTCGATACGATCGAAAATCCGCCGCCGGCGCCGCCGGAAGGTCCGAGCATTTACGAAAATCTGGCGAATCTGCCCCGGCCCCGCAAGCACTACCAGCGCTATTACACGACCCGGGAAGCAAACGCGAACATGTGGCATGCGGAGCAGGGCCTGAGCGACTTCATCCGCGCCTACTATCACCACAAGAGCGCGGACTGGGAGGAGAACCGGCCATACCGGCTGGCTGCCAGAACGGCTGAAGAGTGGGCGAAGATGCCCACCTATTACATCATGGACCTGGCGGAGGGTATGGCGGAAACCGTGGCCGTGCATATGCCGTCACCGGATCGGATCGCGGCCAACGAATGGCTGACGGAGGCGGAACTGGCGGTATACGCCGAAGAATTCGGCCGCACGGGCTTCCAGGGCGGTCTCAACAGCTACCGCATGGGAGCGACCGGCATAGGCGCTGCGGAAACCCAGCTATACGCCGGCAAGACCATAGACCAGCCCAGCATGTTCATCAGCGGCGCCAGCGACTGGGGCACCTACCAGAATCCCGGCAGTTTCGAACGCATGCAGGAAACAGTCTGCACCGACATGCGCGCCGTGCATCTTGTCGAAGGCGCAGGCCACTGGGTGCAACAGGAGCAGGCGCAGGAGACCAGCCGCCTGCTGCTCGAATTTCTGAGGGATCTCTGATTAGGACGAAATCAGTCTCCAATGGCCGGACCAACTGAAAACCTTGCCGCGATCCGGGCGCAGGCGCATATTCACCATGCCTGGTTGCTCGGGCTTCAGCTCATGGTTTCTTCCCATAGCACGAAGGAAGAAGTCGGCGAGTGGATGTTCAGGCTGTTTCGGCGTCAGCATCTTGAGAAGTTTCTTTCGAGCTTTGAGAAACTCGGACTCTCCGGATTGCCCGATGCCGTGGCCTGCGCCAAATATCACGTGTTATCCAACAACATGGGCGGCGTCGGCGTCGAATACATGTACGAGTCGGATCGCAAGGCCTGGGTGCGTTTCCGATATCCGCGCTGGATGTATCACGGGCCGGCGTTATGCGGCGTGCCCGCGGAAGCCAGCCGCGGTATTCTCGACGCCTGGTACGCCTATAACGGAGTGTCGCTCGGCAATCCTCGCCTCGGATTCGTTTGCGTGTCGGAAGACATGACGGGCGAATTCGGCTTGTGCGGATATTTCATGGAACATGACCGCGAACTTTCGGAAGACGAGCGGCTGCGTTTCGCCAGGGGCGAGTTGCCGCCGCCGTTCGATCCGGCCGCACAACCGGCGCCGCCAGCGGATCAATGGGATGAAGCCAGACTGGCGAAAACCGGGCGGAACTTCGCGCTCGATTTCATCCGCAACGGCCTCGCGGAACTTGCCGGCGTGATCGGTGAATCCGAAACACGGGAATTTGCGGGGCGCACGGCGCGACTGACCGGCCTGCAGTACTTTCCGGAAACTGCAGCCATGGTCGGCGCAAGGGACGGCGAACTTGAGGATGCCGCGAACTTTCTCGCCCTGATGTTCGGCGGCATGGGGGACGAAACGTCAGTCCAACAGACCGATCACGCAATCGAACTCGAACATCGCGGCTTGCGCGTAATTCGCGGCCTCCCGGACAGCGAAGCGACCCTGGTTTTCGATTGCTGGGCCGAACTCTGGAAGGGTACGGCAAGTTCCCAGCGGCAACTCAAGACACTCGAAGTCGAGCGCATCGGCAACACGGCACGATGGCGTCTGGCGCTCGCATCAAGCGGCGGTGACGCCTGCATGCCCTAATCCGGCAATGCTCGCTGTTCCAGTCCGGGCTTGCGCTTTGCTTTTGCTTGACCTAGTTTTCTTATCCAGTTGATTTGGACAGGCAGGTGGATGCGATGCAATGGACTTTCAGGCACAGGATTTTCGGTTGGATCGTGATCCTGGCCTCCGGCTGTCTTACGTCAGGCGGCGTGGCGCTGGGTCAGGAAATGTATTTTGGCGTAGTAGCGCCGCTCGGCGAGCTTGAAGGGGTGATCGACAAGACTGTGGACACCACTGATCCGGCGACGCTGGTTCCTGAACCGCGCCGCGGGCTGAGGCAAAACCAGGCCAGTTCCGGTTCCAAGTCCGAGTACGGGGCAGGGCCGGTATTGGGCCTGCGGCTGCGGCTTCCCGCCACCGGGTTGTTCGTTGCCGCGGAAATCGATGCCGCATGGCTCGACAGTTCGGTGCACAGCCAGTTTGACGGGATCGGAGATTCCCCCGGGCGCAACCAGCTTGGCGAGTTCTGGCCGGATGTCTGGTCATACGACGCCGAATCCAGCTACGGCGCCACGATCAGGCTAGGCGGCAACCTGCCATTTCTGGGCCCGCTCGGCGTCGATTTGTATGGGCTCGCCGGCCTGCGCTGGATAGACGGAACATTCTCGAACCGCACTTTTGGCTGTCTCTCGCCGATTCCCTGCACGGAAGCCGCCGATACGCCGAACTTCACCGCATCGTCGGGAAGCCGCGAAATCGGCTTTGGCGGCACAGTCATCGGCGTCGGTCTGGAAAGTTCGCTGGGCGCTCTCGTTTTGCGCGCGGAGTTGCGGCAGACTCGTTACGACACCGAGGCCTGGGTGACGCCTTTTACCGATCTTCGCGTTACGGTGCCGACCGCGCTCGATATCGAACAGGGCGACCTGGTCGTCGGCGCGATCTGGACATTCTGATCCGGCGTCAGGGGTCCGCCCATTCGCGCAGCAGGTTGTGATATACGCCGGCCAGGTCGACCAGCGCTTCCTGTTCGGGAGTTTCCGCTGCGATTTGCTGAATCGCCTTGTCCAGTTCGTACAGGATTGATCGCCGGTGGTCGCCGCGGACCATGCTCTGAATCCAGAAAAACGCGGCCAGGCGCCGGCCCGACGTGACCGGCCTGACGGCATGTACGCTGGAGCCGGGATAAAGAACCATGTCTCCCGCCGGCAACTTCACTTCGACCGGACCATAGGTATCTTCCATGATCAACTCCCCTCCCGAATAGCTGTCCGGCTCGGAGAGAAACAGGGTCGCTGAAATATCCGTGCGCACGCGATGCGGCGTTCCGAAAACCGGCCGGATCGCGCCGTCCACGTGGCGGCCGTAGCTGTTGTCTTCTTCGTAGCAATTGAACAGCGGGGGGACGATCTTTGCGGGCAGGGCCGCGGCGGTGAATTGCTGATTGCCGTCGAGGGTCCGGACGATCTTCTCCCCGAGTTCCCTCGCCGCCGGATGGTCGTCCGGAAGCTGGCGATTTCGCTTTACCGCCCGGGACAGATAGCCGGCGCTGCCGCGGCCGTCGGACCAATCCGCCTGCTCAAGCGTTGCGCGGCACTTTTCGAGGCTTTCCGGATCGAGAACCTGTTTCAGATGTATCAGCATCGGAAATTCGGGCCGCCTGCCTTCTTCAATAGTCGAGATTGACCGCGAATACCGCGGTCAGTCCCTGGCCCGGAATGACGTGCCAGGGATGGAGTTGGTCGAAATATACTTCATCCGTGAGATTCGTGAGATTCAACTTGAATCTGAGATTGTCGGAATACGCGTATTCCAGCATCGCGTCGAAGGCCCAGTAGTCATCGACCCACTTGCTGTTGTTGACCGCCCGCTCGTCGACGTATCGGGCGCCGACCCCCAGATCGAAGCGGATGCTTGCGATCCAGTTCATCCAGAACGAAAAGGTATTCGCGGCGACATTGTCGATACTGCCGCCGGCTCCTGTCAGCCTGTTCAGTTGTTCGTCATTCAGTCGGGTGTAGCCGGTCATCAATTCCAGACTTTCATTGATGTTACCGGTCAGGTTGAAGGAAAACCCCCTGATCCGCTGTTCTCCCGCGAGAGTATTGAAGCCGGGATTGAAGGGGTCGGGCACACGGGCATTGTTCTTGTCGATGCGGAACAGCGCGGCATCCGCCGCCATCTGCCCGTCGAGCAGAATCCATTTCAGACCCAATTCGAGACTTTCGTTTTCCTCGGGCTCCAGGCTTACGTTGCTCGTGTTCAATCCCCTGCCGCTGCTGATGAAGGAAATCGACTCCGCCGAGGGATTGAACGAAGTGCCCCAGCCCAGATAGATGGTGCTTTCCGCGACCGGCTTGTAGATCAAGGCGGCGCGATAGCTGGTTTCGATATCGATCGCGGGAAAATCGGCATTGCCGGTAGCCGCGCCATTCACGTCGAACCGATTTTCGGAGTAATCGGTGTCGAAACGGTCCCAGCGGATTCCCGCGCTGAGACTCCATCGCTCATTGAGTTGCAGAGTATCGAGTACATAGGCGGCCAGCGTATCGCTCGTCGTTTCCGCCTGCAGCCTGCGGGCGGTGGGCCCGTCGAAAAATCCCCGGGGATTGCCCAGGCGCGTGGTCGGGACCGGCAGCCCGTAATCGAAGAACGGCGTTTGCGAGGCGAAGCCGAACGCGGGGTT
Source organism: uncultured Pseudohongiella sp. (assembly GCA_964622925.1). Lineage (GTDB taxonomy): Bacteria > Pseudomonadota > Gammaproteobacteria > Pseudomonadales > Pseudohongiellaceae > UBA9145. The sequence goes on from CAZUSL010000054.1 coordinate 5,525, forward strand.
CGAGGTCTCGCTGGACATTTCCACGCCGGCGGCGAGGGCATGGTTCACGGCGCCGGTGCCGAAGTCCGCTCGCAGGTTGAGTTGTCCCTGGAACATCTCTTCCCTGCTTTCCCCGCCGAAAATCATCCGGTGCACGATGACGTTGCGCGGATCGTCATCTAGCGATACGAAGCTGTCTACCTGGGGCTCGGTAATTCTGCTTTTTCTTTCGTAACCGGCATAACGGACTTGCGCATCGAAAGAGACGGCGGAATTGATCCGGCGATCGAGAACCGCCGACGCCACTTCCGCCTGCGTGTCCAGGAAGTCCGATTCAAATCCGTAGAAGTTCTCCCTGTCCACCTTGGGGGGACGGCCCTCAATCCAGGGAAATCCATAATCCGGGATGCTCTCGCTGTCCAGACGCATATAGCTCAGCGTCAGTCTCGTGGCGCTGCCTAGACCCAGGCTGAGACTCGGCGCCAGGCCGTAACGTCGGGACTCGGCGACATCCCTGCCCGGCACATCCGCGCGGTGGGCGAGAACGTTGACGCGAAAAGCCGAACTTTCTCCGGTATTCAATGGTTGATTCAAATCCGCGGTAATCCGGCGAATTCCGGCATTGCCCATGTTTACGTGCAAGCTTCGCAGTTCATCCTGCAGCGGTTTCTTGGTGCTTTGATTGATCACGCCCCCGGTCGAACCACGGCCGAAAACAACGGAGGAAGGTCCCAGCAACACTTGTACCGAGTCCATATTGAAAGGGTCGCGCGCATAGTTGCCCGTATCGCGCATTCCGTCGAGAAACATGTCATTGCGCGACGAAAATCCCCGCACGGTCGGACTATTGCCCTGCCAACTGAATTCTCCGGCGCCGAGCGTGATGCCCGGCACGTTGCGCAGAGCATCGTCCAGGCTCATGACGTTACGGTCCTGCATCATCTGCGATGAAAGCGTGGTGACGGACTGGGGCGTGTTGAGCAGGGATTCGGTGAGTTTGCCGATGCTGTTCTCGTCCTGGAGATAACTGTCGCGCCGCAGCACGCCCTCGACCAGAATTTCCTCTACTTGAGGCTCCTGACCGAAAGCCATGCCCGCCAGCATCGTGCCGGCCCCGGTTCCGACCAGGGTATTGGATATCAGTCTGCGCATCCGCATGCCGGAACAATAGCAATAATCGAATAGCAATTCCCGATACTGCCATTGCAATTGCCGGATGGGTCACGCTTTGTCGCAATGGTTGCACAGACGGGCTCTCAGTGGTTTAAGATAGGCCCAAGCGGATTACCGGGTAGCCTCCATGACTCTTTTCCCTGATTCACTCGAAAGTTCACCGGCCCTGAGACGTCTTGCCCAGCCTGCCGCCGCGCTTCTCGGCGCATTGCTGTTCGGTTCGGCAGCGGCGCAGGACGCCATGCGGCCCGACCTCGAAGGCATCTGGTCCAATGCCTCGCTGACCAACCTGAATCGTCCGGAAGGCGTCGAATCACTCATCGTGTCGCCGGAAGAAGCGCTCGTTATCGCCGCGAGGACGCCCATCGGAGGAATCGAAGGCGGCTTCGACGAAGGCGACGGCGTCAATAACCTGCCGGAACAGGGTGGCGCGGATTTCGGCGTGCGGGCCTATAACAACTTCTGGGTGGACACGGGCTCCAATCTCGCGCTGATCAAGGGTGAGTTCCGCACTTCATATGTCGTCGACCCGCCCGATGGCCGCGTCCCGCGCCGGGAAGATCCGCAATACGATTTCGAGCGGCGTAATTTCGGCTCGCGTTACGCCACCGGAATCGGCGATACCAGGGGTCCCGAGGCCATTCCGAACGCCGAGCGCTGCCTGCTCGGTTTCGGCAACAAGGCCGGCCCCGGCATGATGGGCGCGCTCTACAACAACACCTATCAGTTCGTGCAGACCGACGATTACGTCATGATTCTCGTGGAGATGGTGCACGACGCCCGCATCATTCCGATCTACGATTCGGCCGAAGAGGCCCGGGCCGGCCGCAGACCGCTCGAACTTGAGCAATGGTTCGGAGATTCAGTGGGCTGGTACGAAGACGGCGAACTCGTGGTCGAGACCGTCAACATTCATCCCCTGCAACTGAGCCAGAGTTCGGTGCCGATTACCAGGCAGGGCCGCATCGTCGAGCGCTTCAGCCGCTACTCGGATAACGAAATCTTCTACCAGTTCACCGTCGAGGACGACAATATCTATCTGCAACCCTGGACGGCCGAACTGAGTTTCTACGCAACCGAGGACCAGGTATACGAATACGCCTGCCACGAAGGCAATTACTCGATGCCCGGCACCCTCGCGGGCGCGCGACTCCTTGAACTCGAAGAGGAATTCGGCATCAGCCGGGAATGATGCTCGACGGCATTCACCCAAGATGAGAACAAGTCCATGGTCAAATTGAGCTATCCGGTTTCCGTCCTTGCTTACGCGGCATTTCTGAGCGCATGCTCCGACAATACCTCCTCCGTACCGGAAACACCGGAAGTTTCCGCCGCACCGGCGCCGGCCGCCGAGGCCGCACCGGTTCGAACCGCGGGTTACAGCGCATTGCGCAACGCGTACTTCGGCGATTTGCATGTGCACACCATGTATTCTTTCGACGCCTTCATATTCGGCACGACTTCATCGCCGGACGACGCCTACGAGTTCGCCAAGGGCGGTTCGATCACCCACCCCGCGGGATTCGAAATGCAATTGCAGGTCCCGCTGGATTTCTATGGGGTAACCGATCATGCGTTTTACATCGGCGTGCTCAGGGAGATGGCCAACCCGAATTCGGAGATATCGAGGCATCCCGTAGCCGCCGGAATGTCCACTCTCGGCGGCTCTGTGGAGAGAGGAGCGAAATTCCAGGAGATTCTGGCCTTCATGCGCAGCGAAGACGGGCTGGAAATCAACGATCCCGTAATCCGCAAATCGGCCTGGGACGACATTATCGCGGCCGCCAACCGGCACAACGATCCAGGCAACTTCACCACCTTCATCGGTTACGAATACACCGCAAGCGCACCCGACCGGGGCAACCTGCACCGCAACGTGATCTTTCGCGGCGACGTGGGACCGGAGTTGCCGTTTTCGCGCCTGGATTCGAGCAATCCGGAAGATTTGTGGAACTGGATGGACGGCAATCGCGCCCGGGGCATCGAGAGCCTGGCCATTCCGCACAATTCCAACGGCTCCAACGGCAGGATGTTCATGCTGGCCGACAATTCCGGCAGGCCCCTGGACGACGCATACGCCAATCAGCGCATGCGCAACGAACCCCTGGTGGAGATCAGCCAGGTCAAGGGTACATCCGATACGCATCCGGCCCTTTCGCCGAACGACGAATGGGCCGACTTCGAGATCATGCCGCTTCGGGTAGCCACCAATCTCTACAGCGAGCCGAACGGAGGCTACGTGCGACAGGCATATCTCAACGGACTGAAGATGCAGGCCGAGGAAGGATTCAATCCCTACAAGTTCGGCGTTATCGGTTCCAGCGATACGCATAACGCGACTTACGCCGGCGAAGAGCATGACTACTGGAGCAAGGTCGGCTTGAACGACGCCACTCCCGTCTTGCGGGGTTCGGTGCCATTGGCCGAACCTACGCCCGAGGGAGAGCTGTACAGGGATACCTATTACGATACCTGGAGCGCGGCGGGCCTGGCCGGCGTATGGGCCGAAGAGAATACCCGGAGCAGCATTTACGACGCCTTCCGCCGAAAAGAGACGTTCGGCACTTCGGGAACGCGCATGAAAGTGCGCTTCTTCGGCGGATACGAATTGCCGGCGGCCGACGATCCCGACATGCTCGCGCAAGCCTATGCCGGCGGGGTGCCCATGGGAGGCGACCTGCTTGCTGAAACGGATCGATCGCCGGGCTTTATTGCCTGGGTCGCAAAGGATCCCAACAGCGCAAACCTGGAGAGACTGCAGATCGTCAAGGGCTGGGTCGAAGACGGCGAAGCCCGGGAAGAAGTGTATGACATCGCCTGTTCGGAGGGGACGGTCGATTCCGAGACCCATCGCTGCCCCGACAACGGCGCTCGTGTCGACATCAGCGATTGCAGCATTACGCAAGGCGTCGGCGCCGCCGAGTTGCGCGCCGCCTGGCAGGATCCCGACTTCGATCCGGATCAACACGCCTTCTATTACGTTCGCGGGCTGGAAAACCCCACCTGCCGCTGGTCGACCTGGGATGCGATTCGCGCGGGCGTGGATCCGCACCCCGATCTGCAGCCGACGATCCAGGAGCGCGTCTGGTCATCACCGATCTGGCTGACCCCGGCACAACTCCGATGACTTGATCATGGCGCCCGGTGGCCTGCTGAAACAGCCGCTTTTGTGGTTTCTTGCAATCGGGCTGGCGCTGTTTATTGCCGATAGCCGGATTCCCGAAAATCGCGACGAAATCGTCATAACAACCGCGCTTCGCGATCGGCTGGCCACGTTGTGGACGACCCAGACCGGCCTCGTCGCAACCGAGGCGGAGTTGAATTCCCTGCTGGATAACTGGCTGAAGGAAGAAGTGCTGTACCGGGAAGCCCTGCGCCTGGGGCTGGATCAGGAAGACTCCATCGTCCGCCGCCGCCTGGTGCAGAAACTGGGCTTCATCGCTGAATCGGAGACGATTCCCACGCCGGAACAAGGTGAACTCGAAACCTTCTACCAGGAGAACATCGACGACTACACGCTGCCCGTAAGATATTCCTTTCGGCATCTCTATTTTCAGCAACTCGCAGCGGCCGAAAATGCGCAGGCCCGGATAAACGAGGGCGCGGCAGCGCAGGAATTCGGCGAACCCACGATGTTGAATCCCGCTTATGCCTATCGCAGTGCGCTGGATCTGAACGCGACTTTCGGGGCCGGCTTCGACGGCCAGCTGGCGACTTTGACGGCCGGAAGCTGGCAAGGCCCGGTGCAAAGCGGATTCGGTTTTCATCTCGTGTGGATCGAGGCGATACATCCCAGCGAGGTGTCGCCGCTCGAGGGAATCCGGCAACAGGTGTTGCAGGACTTCCAACGGGCGCGGCAATTGCAGGCACGGGACGCCTATGTCGAAAACCTGCTGGACGAATACACCGTCGTCGTGGAGCCGCCGTGACGAGAACATCGTTGTTTCTGTTGCTGCTGGCGGTTGCCTTGCCGGCGCAGGCCCACGAGGTCAGGCCGGCCTTTCTGAAACTGACAGAACTGGAGGCAGGCGAAGGCGGGGAACTGTTCGAAGCGTCCTTGCGGCAGCCGCAGATCGATGGGCGTTATCTTGGGCTGCAATTGCAAACGAACTGTGAATCGACTCCGGTCTCCGCCAGCCTGACCAGCGGCGCAGTGATCGAAATATTTGAGCTGGACTGCAGCGAGTCGGCGCTGGAAACCATCGAAATCGCCGGGCTGGAACGAAGCCTGATCGACACCCTGGTCAGTATCGAGCGCCTTGACGGCGAGACCCGGGAGCTGTTGATCAATGGCGATGAACCGCGCATTCAGTTATCCGAAGCCGCTCCGGGCCTGCCGGTATACCTTGCCATCGGGATCGAGCATCTGGTTTTCGGATTCGATCACGTTCTGTTCGTGATCATGCTGTTGTACATCGTGCGAAAGCCGCTGGATATCCTTGTCGTGGTGACCAGTTTCACGGTCGCTCATTCGCTGACGCTGGCCCTGTCCGCCATCGATCTGCTCACGTTGTCATCGGCGCCGGTAGAGGCGGTGATTGCCGGCAGCATCGTGCTGTTGGCTTACGAGAACCTCTCGGACAAACCTTCGCTAACCAGGCAATACCCTGCCGTCATCGCCTTCATTTTCGGCCTGCTGCACGGATTGGGATTCGCCGGAGCGCTGGCCGAGATCGGCTTGCCGGAAAACAGCCAACTCATGGCGCTTTTCCTGTTCAACATCGGCATCGAAGTGGGCCAACTCGCCATCATCGCCCTGGTGCTGGCGCTGCTGACCATAATACGAGTGCAACATCTTCGCGCGTTGCACCAACTCCCCCTGTACGCCGCCGGCGGCATTGCCGCCTACTGGTTCATCGAACGAAGCTGGCAGATCCTTTCGCCCCTGAGCTGATATGGGCGGCGCGATATTCGATACAAGTTCAGTTTCGCGACTTGAGAGATTCGATAAACGCGATGGTCATGTCCCATGTGCCGTCCGGCAGATTCAGGGAGCGCGAAGCCAGTGGACAGATACCATTGGTTGTAACGAATCCATCCCGTTCGGTTCCAGTCCCGGTAAAAGTTGCGCCGCGAAAGCTCGGTCGGTCGTCCACGTCTACCGGCGAAGCGTAGGCGAAGCGCTTGCCCTCAAGCACGCCGGCTTCAGCAAGAAAGCCGACAGCGCCTCGAGAAGCCGAAACGGGTTTGGCGCTTGCGGCCGCTTCAGCCACCAGCCCGACGACTGTACGCTCAAGCGCGGAACCCGGCGGCGGCGCCATGCACGGAAGAGCGATGCCGCCATAATCGTCCATGGACACGTCCGCAATCTTGTGGTCCACCGAAACGCTGACGCCTTCGGCAACCAGATCTTCACCGTCAACGGTTGCGATATCCACGTCGAATCCTTCCGCTTCCAGCATGGTCTTGATTACCAGCACTTCCTCTTCGAGCATCAGCTCCAGATTGCGGGAATCGTCGCGGACGAATATCAGAATATCGTTCTCGTCGGCCAGCGTGGGGCCGGCAGAAAACAACCACACGAAAGCGGTCATGCAACAAATCAGTTTTCTCATTTTGGAATCCTTGAATCGTGACTACGAAAAGCCGGAAGCAGACTACTAATGCTACTACACAATTGCAGCATAGCATTTCAGTGCAACGCGCACGGGCGAATGACATGGATGTCCCCACCCCATCCATCGAAGCCCAGTGGCGCCTGACAAAAATGCAGGAAAGCATTTTTGGACGGCGCGAAGCGCCGCCCCGAAGGGGCGAGGGGCATGGATGCCCCGAGTCACCATGACCGGCGCCGCAGGCGCCGCGTCATGTGGCGCCATACAAAAAACCCCAGCTTTGCTGGGGTTTTTTGTATGGCGCCTGACGATGACCTACTTTCACATGGGGAGGCCCCACACTATCATCGGCGCTGAGTGGTTTCACTGCTGAGTTCGGGATGGGATCAGGTGGTTCACACTCGCTAAGGTCGTCAGGCATAAACTGTCGCCGGGCGTCTTTCAAACAAGGCGGCGCGGCGCAATCCGGTGGAGACATGGAGCATGCTGTAACAGGCAAGTCGCAAAGCGTCTTGTCCGCATGAATCATTACGATCGCAGCTTGTTCCGCAACCGGGGCTAAACCCCTGGTTATGCGATCAAGCCTCACGTGCAATTAGTACCGGTTAGCTCAACGCCTCACAGCGCTTACACACCCGGCCTATCAA
>CAZUSL010000055.1:0-23088 GCA_964622925.1 uncultured Pseudohongiella sp.
ACTGACGTCGATGTCGGGATTCGCGGCAAAGATGGCGTCGATGTCCGGTTCCTCGCCGGACGCCATGGCCGCGAAGATTTCGGTGCGAATCGCTACCGCGCGTTCCTCGGGCAGGCTGTTGATGGCTTCGATGAACAGGTCGAACCCGTTCCTGCGGCCTTCGGGCGGAATCACGGTAGTGATGATGTGGTGCAGCACTTCCGGCGCGCCCGGGGCGACTTCGGAGCCGCGTACCCAGCGATCTTCGGTCAGACCGAGGTCAATGGGAATGTTCATGTAATCGACCACACCGGTTGCCGGGATGCTTTGCGGCGGTATCTCGATTACCAGATCGGGCTCGCCGAGCATCGCGGCCAGAGTCCACTTGGTATCGGGCCATTCGAGCAGGGCCAGCGGGTCGGTCTCGCTTTCGGTATTCGCGCCGGCGTCGATCCAGCTAACGAGTTTCTGCATGTCCTCGTCGGCCAGATTCATTTCGTTGCGCATCTTGTGTCCGACCTTGTTGTCGATCTGGCCGGGAGGCATGCGGCGCGTCAGCACGACTTCGCGGATCATCGGCGACCAGCCCTGAACCGCCAGCTTGCTGTCCATGGCGAATGGCGCGATGCCGCCCTGGCGATGACATTCGGCGCAGTTCTCGGCGATGATCGGAGCGATGTCGTGCTCGTAGGAAAGCTCGCCGTGAGCGCCGAGGCTGCCATAGGAGATCGCCGCGCCGTCGGTGGCGGCAACGGTCAACTCGATGCTTTCGCCATCCAGAACCCGATCGAGGACTTGCGCGAGGGACGAATCCGCTTCACCGCGATACAGCACTTCAAAGGTTGCGGGGTCGTAAACGACGGCTTCGTCGAGGCGGGTCATGCCGAGCATGTCCGCGACGAGTTGCGTGTCGTCCATCAGGATGGGCAAATCGACTCCCGCCTGTTCGGCTTCCGCCCGCACCGCGTCGCGACTGGCGTCGAGGCCGGGGTTGAGCAGCATGAATACCACGCCTTGCACTTCATATCGCGAACGCAGATCCTGCAAGGCCGCCAGCGCCTCGGCATCGGTCGCGCCATTGGCCTGGGGCAGCAATACGATAGCTTCCCGATCGTCATACCAGGCCATATGGTGATAAACGCCCTGATGATCGATCAGGGAGAAGTCGCCTACGCGCTCGCCGGCGAACACAGGCGAACCGACTAGCAAGGTGCAAATGGCCGTCAACATGATTCTTTTCACGTCATGGTCCTCTTGAATGGTTTGTTTTGTTTGATTCGTCCGGGTATCTCGAAGCAAGACGAGTCTAGCACGGTTTCTGTTACCAAAGTACCCATATTTTCGGGTTCAACCAAAAAACTAACGGCTTGCCGAGACATTCATTCGCAATGAATAAAGACTGGTGCGCGCGGTCATGTACAAGGTGCGGCCGTCCGCGCCGCCGAAGCCGACATTGGCGGGGTTCTGCGGGGTTTCGATGAACTCGATTTCCTCGCCGTAGGGGTTGCGTATGCTGACGCCGCCGCCCCAGGTCAGATAGACATTGCCGAACTCGTCGAGCGTCATGCCGTCCGAGCCCTGATCGGCGAATTCGGTCCGGTTTTCTAGCGCGCCATCGGCTGCAATGTCGAAACGGTAGATCTTGCGCGTCTCGGTGCTTGCCAGATACAGGATGCGGCCGTCTTCGGTTCCCAGCACGCCGTTCGGTTTCGGAATGTCGGTGACCAGCGCGGTTACGCTCTGGCGGTCGGGAGAGATGCGATAGACATATTCACCGGGCTGCGAAGGCGGTCCTTCCGGAAAGCGGTATCGCGGGTCGGTGAAATAGATCGAGCCGTCGGGGTGGACCCAGAGATCGTTGGGACTGTTGAAAGGCGCCCCATTGTAGCTGTCGGCAATCACGCTCAGGCTGCCATCGGCCTCCCTGCGGGTGATTCGCTGGGCGGATTGTTCGCAGATCAACAGCGCGCCGTCGAGATCCAGCGTCAGTCCGTTGGCGTGGTTGCTCGGCTCGATGGCGACCTCGAAATCGCCGCCGGCGCTATAACGCCAGATCTGATTTGCATTGATATCGGTGAAATACAGATCGCCGGAGCGGTCGGTTACCGGCCCCTCGAGGAAACCGAATCCGCCGCGCACTTCGACGACCTCGGCGCCGTCGGCGATCAGGCCGCTCTCCTGCCCATGGGCGAGGCTGAAGGAAAGAAGCACTGAAACCAGACCAAACAAGGGTGCAGGCAAGCGTTTATGAAGCGCAGCTTCATGCGCAGCCGGAACGACACCAAGCTGTGCTTGGTGGCTGGACGATGTGCGGAACATGAAATGTCTCCTTGGCGGGGCTGTTGTAACCGTAACGCAAGATTACCGGATTGAGGCTAAAATGCGCAGGACTTTTTCGCCGGTATCCTTTCGTCCCGCCGAGTCATGTCCAAAGCCGTATTGCTGATCAATCTCGGAACGCCGGCGGAGCCCACGGCCAGGGGACTGCGCGAGTTTTACCGCAATTTCTTCGCCGACCGGTTCGTTTTCGACATCAATCCGATCGGCCTGTGGCTGTTGCGAAACCTGATCATCGTACCGCTGCGGGCGCCGCGCACCGCCCGCGATTACGCCGGGATCTGGTTGGACGAAGGGTCGCCTTTGCAAGTCTATTCCGAACGGGTCAGGCAAGGGGTACAGGAGAAGTTCGATGCGGCCGGATCCGACGTGGCGGTGCGCATCGGCATGGCCTATAGCAGGCCGTTCATCGCCGATGCCTTGGCCGAATTCGAGCGTGAGGGCCGCGATGAAATCCTGGTGCTGCCGATGTATCCGCAATACGCGAGGGCCACGACGGCTTCGGCGATTCACGCGGTGAATGCGGCGGCGGAACAATGGCGCAAGGCGCCGAAAATTCGCTTTATCGAGGATTTTTTCGAAACGCCGGCTTTCATCCGCGCCTGGTCCGAGGTGATCGGCGCGAGCCTGGCCGATGCGGAAGCAGACCATGTGGTTTTCAGCTACCACGGGCTTCCCGAGGCGCAAATACGCAAGGCGGATGCGGGTGGATGCTGCGACTTCGGCGCTTGCTGCGAAGTCATCGGGGAGAAAAATCGGGGCTGCTACCGCGCCCAGTGCATGGCGACTTCCCGGAGCCTGGCGGAGGCGCTCGGCTGGCGAACCGACTTCTGGTCCTCGGCCTTCCAGTCGCGATTCGGGCCTTCGGAGTGGATCAAGCCCTATCTCGACGCGCATTTACTGGAATTGCTCGCCCAGGGCAAGAAGCGCATAGCGGTCGCGACGCCCTCATTCGTCACCGACTGCCTGGAAACCTTGCACGAAATCGGACGCGAGTACCGCGAACAATTCATCGAGGCAGGCGGCGAGGACCTGACCCTCGTGCCGAATCTGAACGACTCCCCTGCCTGGATCGAAGCGGTCTATGAAACAGCCAAATCCAATTTGGCTCAGCTATCCTGAAAACACGCCTGACAACAACCCTCAGGCGGCGATAGCCCGCTTCACCAGGTTCTGCATCAACGGGATCTTGAATCCGTTGTGCGCCAGCGCTCGCGCGCCCGCCGTGGACATCGGCGCGACCGCTTCCGCGGTAGCCATGTCCTTGCTCATTCCGGCCACGGCGTTTTCCACGTTGCGCAGGCGGCGCGGTGTGGTCTGCACCGCGCCGCAGACGATGCTGGCCTCGGCGATGCTGCCGCCGTTGACACGGAAAGCCGCCGCGATGCTGACCAGCGAGAAATCCCACACGTTGCGGTCGGCGACTTTCTCGAAGTAGAAAGTGGCGTCGCGCCAGTCGGCCGGCAGCCGGATCGCGGTGAGGATATCGCCGGGACGCATGATCGTCGTGTTGAGGATGTCCCGCGCGGGACCGACGAAAAAGTCTTCCGCCGAAACCTCTCGTTCGCCGCCGCTGTTGCGGATCACCATCGAGGCGTTGAGCGCGACCAGCGCAGGCGCCGTGTCGGAAGCGCCGGCAGCGACGCAGCGGCTGCCTTCGAACAGCGAGTGTTCGCGGTTCATGCCCTGGGGCGTATCGGCGTAGCACAAGTTGCCTCCGGCCCGATAGCAGGACAGGCCGCGGCGGTAATACCAGCAGCGCACGTCCTGGGAGACATTGCCCCCGATCGTACCGATGTTGCGGATCTGCGGACTTGCCACGATCGCGGCCGCATCGGCAAGCAGCGAATAACGCTCGCGAATGACGGGATCCGTCACCACTTCGGTGAGGGTTGTCATCGCTCCGATTTCCAGCGTGTCGCCGTCCTGGCGCACGCCGCGCAGGGATTCGATGGCGCCCAGGTCGATGAGCGCATCGGTGGATTTGGCGCGATCCTTCAACCAACCGTAGGTATCCTGGCCTCCGCCTACCAGCCAGGCCCGTTCTCCGAGGCGGTCGGCAATCGCAAGAGCGTCATCCAGCGTTACCGGCTGGTACAACTCCATATTCGGCATTACGTCATGTGATGGCATAGCGAGACCTCAGAATGTGTTGGTTTTCAGGGATTGGGTGCTGTAGGAATTCCCCGCCAGATGATTGACGATCATGTCCGTCGTGATCGGCGCGGAATTGAACAGATGTCCGTCGAGGGCATCGGTAATGGCGGAAGCCAAAGCGGCGCAGGCGGCGCCCTGGGTCGGTTCGCCGATACCGCGGCCGCCGGCCGGGTTCTGCGGATCCGGAATGTTCACCGCGGCCGCCAGGGTGTCCACCGGCACGTCGAGAATGGTCGGCGGCTTGCTCTGATACAGGCCCACGTTGGCGGGCAGCCCGTTCTGCGGATCGTAGACATGGCGCTCGAGAGCGGCCAGGCCGACGCCCCAGACCGCGCCGCCGCGCATGGCGTTGTCGAAGTTCTTCGGATGCACCACGGTGCCGCAATCGGCGACCGCTGCGTAGTCGAGAATATCGTACTTGCCGGTGTCGGTATCGAGTTCGATCTCGATGAAGCCGACGACGACTCCCGGCGGCTGTCCGACGCCCGGGATGTTGTCCCTGGCGACGCCGATCAGGCCGCTTCCGGCAAGTCCCTGCACCGCGAGTTGGGTCAGCGGATTGATGTCGTCGGGATATTCCTCTCCGCTGAAGGCTCCGCCGAGTTCCATCGCGCGCCGGGCGCATTGCGCGTAGCTGAGGCCGGTATCGGGATCGGCGCTTGCGAACACGCGCTCGCCGCCGATCTCGTAATCGTCCGCACTGCCGCCGAGGTCCATGGCGGCGATTTCCTTCATCTTGGCGATCATGTCCTGGCCGGCAACCCAGTTCGCCCGGCTATGGGTGAACACCGTATTGGAGCCGCCCTGGCCGGAACTGTGCGGCAGGTGCCGGTCGCTGCGGCCGCGATGAATCTGGCAGCGCTCCCAGGGAATCTGCATCACTTCGGCCGCGGCGCGGCAGGTGGCCGCGTAGGAATAGGTGCCGAGATTACCCACGCCGCAATGAATGTGCAGCATGCCGTCGGTGTCCATTCGCAAGAGGCCGTCGTAACCGCGGCCGCCGGCGCCGTGATAACCGATGCCGACCCCGAGGCCGCGCACCTTGCTGCCGTTGCGCCTGGGCTGTTCGAGCCTTTCGCGCCAGTTGAACAGGCGTTCGCCCTGATCGATGGCTTCGCGCACGAAGGCGCTGGTGACCGGACCCTGGCTGCCGCCCTGGAAGCCGTCGCTGTTAAGGGCGTTGATCTTGCGGAACTCCACCCGGTCGATGCCGGCGGCGGCCGCCGCCTTGTCGGTGACCGGACCGAGAATGGCCGACATTTCGTTCTGGCCGGGGCCGCGCTGGGCGCCCCGCGGCGTGGTGTTGGTATAGACCGAAATGTGGCGGAATCGCATCGCCTCCGGCTGGTAGGCAACGGTGACGTGCTGCGCCGACGAATTGCCGCTGCCGCCGCCGGTCATGCCGCCGTCGTTGACGATGACGAGATCCACCGCGGACACCTTGCCGTCCTCCTTGACGCCGACCTTGATCCAGCCTTGCATGCCGGAACGGGCCGAGCCGATGTAGAACTCCTGTTCCCGGGTGATGCGCAATTGCACCGGCCGGTTCAACTGACGCGAGAACTGGCCGGTAATCGCCATGTAGGGATAGGGACCGATCTTGGAGCCGAAGCCGCCGCCGGTGGCTTCGTTGATGAAGACCAGATCGGCGAGATCGATGTTGAGCATGCGCGCCAGTCCCGCGTTGTTGGCGCTTTGGCTCTGGGAGGAACCGTGGAAGTAGCACCTGCCGTTTTCCCAGTAAGCCATGCAGGTCCGGGATTCCAGCGAGTGGTGCGGGTAACCGATGGTGACGAAGGGCTCCTCGACGATGGCGGCCGCCTCGGCGAAACCCGCTTCGAGATCGCCGAACTCCCATTCCCTCGTGAACTCGGCGCCGGCGGGTTCGCGCCCGGCGCGCATGGCGTCGATGGCCTCCTGGGGCCACTTCACGTCCATGACCCGGGCGGTGTTGATCGTGGTGCCGTCCGGCCCCTCTTCCTGGACGGGAACGAGGGCATTGCCTTCCGGGTAGGCGGTAGCGCCGCCCGGAGCAAGGCTTTCCAGCGGGTCCACCACGAAGGGGCGGCGTTCGTATTCCACCCGGATCCGCTCGATCGCGGTTTCCGCGATCTCTTCGGTAGTCGCCGCTACGGCGAGAATCGGCTGGCCGATGTATGTGATGTAGTCGGCCGCGAGCGCCGGGTTGGCCGGAGGCGCCACCGGCGGCAGGTCGGCGGCGGTAAAGATGCCGACCACTCCGTCCATGCGCAGCGCTTCGGTGGCGTCGATGCCGACCACTCTGCCCGCGGGCAGCGGACTGGTCAGCAGCCTGGCGAAGACCATGCCTTCGCGGCGATAGTCTTCAGCGTACTTGATTTCGCCGGTGACCTTGCCAGGAACGTCCGGCGGAACGAAATCGAATCCTATATGCGTAGTCATGCCAGTTGCCCCGAGGCGCGCAAGACGCCGTTAATGTAATGTTCGTATGCGCCGCAACGGCACAGGTTGCCCGACAGGGCCATTCGCACCTGCTGGCGGTCGGGCGCCGGGTTGTCATTCAGCAGCGCCACCGCGGACATGATCTGTCCCGGCGTGCAAAAACCGCATTGCGGCGCGTTTTCGTCGATGAAGGCCTGTTGCACCGGATGCAGCGTGCCGTCGGCGGCCTTGAGGCCCTCGATCGAAGTCACCGTCCGGTTCTTGACGTTATGCGTCAGCACCGAGCACGAGTAATTCGGCACACCGTCGATGAGCACGGTGCAGGCGCCGCATTCGCCTCGATTGCAGCCGATCTTGGTGCCGGTCAGATCGAGCCGGTAACGCAAGGTGTGCGCCAGGGTCTCCTGGGGCAGAACGTCGACCGGCCGGTCGCGGCCATTGACGTTCAGGGTGATCAGACGCTCCGCGGCGGACAGCCCGGACTGCGCCTGGGCGAGGTAGACTCCCGCGGCGCCGGTCGTCGCGGCCGCGCCGGAGAAGATCACCCCCTTGATAAAACGTCTGCGCGTCAGTTTTGCATTCACTGGGTTAGCTCCGTTTCTTATGCAAAGGGAGTCCGCGCCCGCCATCGGCAGCAGGCGCGGACGATCCGTTGAGGCTAGACTTTTTGCTGCGCGATTGCAACAGCCGGGGGCCCGGACGAGAGCTCAGAACTCGAACTGGATTCCGAGGCGCAATTCCCACAGGCTGCGCTGTTCGAGCAGGTCGGTGATGTTGCGGTCCCGGAAGCGTTCGAACACGTATTGGCCGCGGTCGTTGAGCGAGGAAGTGACCACCTGCTGGGAGAAGAACTGGCCGTCGTATTGCAGGCCGAGTTCGTCGTCGATCATGTTCAGCAGGTTGTAGATCTTGATCCAGCCGCGGGCCCGGGCGCCGAACAGCAGGGGCAGTTGCTGATCGATGCGCAGGTCGAGGCGCGAGGACCAGTCGGCGTGATTGGCGTTGCGGCCGACGAAGCCGGCGCCATAGCCCTCGCGTTCCACAAAGGCGGAAAAGGCGGCAAGGTCGAAGTCCGGGCCGGCCACGACGTTCGGGTCGTTCGCTCCCGGAACGTAAAGCAGATGGCGTCCGTAGAAACCGTCGCCTTCAAGATCGGTCGAACTCATGACGTGGCTTTGCGGATGCCCTTCCTTGCTGTAGAACAGCGTCGTGATCCGGGTCTCGTGACCGGCAATGAAGTCGCGGCCGTAGCTCAGCCTTGCCGTGAAGCGATGCGGCGACACGTAGTTTGAAGTGCCCGGCATCGGCTCGACCAGATCGACCAGGGCGAGATTGTCGAAATTGGAAGCCGCCACGGAGGAAGTCATGGGGCTGACGTCTTCGGCGTCGGTCCAGGCATAGCCCAGGGTCCAGTCCAGTCCCCAGTCATAGCGCTGGCGCGCTACCAGCGACAGGCTGTGCGCTTCCGGCTTCTGCCCCGAGTTGGTCAGCATGAAGTTCTCCGAGCCTGTGACGAAGTCGTAGATCGGCTGGCCGGCCGCGGTGGTCCCGACCTGTTGCTGGGACACGTCGAGATAGTAGGCGGGGTTCCGTTGCTGCGAGAAGATGTAGTCCGCGTCGACATTGATGCCGTTGGCGAAGTAATACGTTCCGCCAAGGGCCAGTTTCCATTCCGCGGGTTGCTCGTAACCCGGATCGATCAGCACGAGGCGGCTGTCGTTGGCGTTGGCTTCGGTAGTGGCCAGGACCTGGTCGACGAGAGCCGCGGGAACGTCGTAGCCGGGCCGGCCGCCGCCCGCCAGCGGCACATCGCCGAAGATCGACTCGGCGCCGCTGAAATTGCGCCATTGCAGTTGCACGTTGGTGATGCCGTCATTGCTCCAGGCGTTGGACAGCCACACGTTGGGGTTGCCCCCGGAATACAGGCCCAGCCCGCCGCGCACGGTCAGGTCGTCGAGCGCTTCCCAGGTGAAGCCGAGGCGCGGCATCAGCAGGTCGAGCCCGTCGACGTTGCCGTCGTTGCGCAGACCGTTGTTGGCGCTGGTGAAAGTCCGGTTGAAACGCGGCCGG
This sequence comes from uncultured Pseudohongiella sp., assembly GCA_964622925.1. GTDB lineage: Bacteria > Pseudomonadota > Gammaproteobacteria > Pseudomonadales > Pseudohongiellaceae > UBA9145. The sequence goes on from CAZUSL010000055.1 coordinate 8,965, forward strand.
TCGTCGCTGGTGAACCATTCGTAACGCAGCCCGGCGGTCAAGGTCAGGGCGTAATCGGGCAGATACCATTCGTCCTGGAAATACAGCGTATTCAACACGTTGCCGAAATTGGCCGCCGCGTCCTGCGCGTCGTTGGTGCCGCCGCCGCTGCCATAATAGACGCGGCTGGGCCGGCCGAGTTCGAAACGGTCGATGCCGGACAGGGCGCAGGCCGGGTCGTCGAAACGGCCCTGGGCGGTCAGGGCGTCGCAATGCGCCGGGTTGCCGGCGGAATCGTCGAAGAAGTCGTATTCGCCGCCGCGGGAATGTTGCACGAACAGGTTGAAGACCGAGAGGTCGTCGCGCTCAAAGCCGAATGTCAGCAGATGATTGCCGGCGAGATATTCGCCGCTGAACTTCCAGAACGAGGATTCCCAATTGAGGCGGTTCGCCTGGCGTGAATCGTCGGCGCCGAGATAGACGGTATTTCTCGCTATATTGACCTGGAAGTCGGCGAAATCGCCCGGGCCGGTCGTGACCTGGGAGTCGATCATGGTGTTGGTGTTTACGAAGATCTCGGTTGAGAAGGCGTCGGTCCACTGCGAGAACAACTTGACGATGACCGTTTCGAGTTCGGCGCCCTTCTGATAGAAATGGTTGGAGAATTCGAACTCGTTGTTGTCGCCGTCCGAAGCCCGGTCCTGGATGCCGTCGTAAAAATTGTAGATGCCGGCCAGGCTGTGGGCGTCGTTGATGTTCCAGTCGAGCCGGATCATGTATTTCTGCTCGGTCTGGGCGCCGTCGACCGGCTGGCCGCCGGGGTCGTAATCGTAGAGATCGACGGCGGTCCGGCGGATGCGGTCATAGTCGGCTTCGCTCAGCCAGGGGCGCTCAACGCCGTTGCCCGAGCCTGCGTAACCCATGGAAAGAAAGCGGGGTTCCTCGGTTTCCTCGTAGGCGGCAAAGAAAAACAGTCGGTCTTCGACGATCGGCCCGCCGACGCTGAAGCCGTATTTCTCCTCTTCGTAGTCGACGGTGGAAAATGTGCTCGTTCTGCCGTCTTCGGTCAGCGAGTCGCCACGCCATCGGTCGCCGGTCAGTTCGTAGAATCCGGTTCCGGTCCATTCATTTGTGCCGGACTTGGTGACGGCATTGATGTTGCAGGCGGTGAAGCCGCCGTAATTGACGTCGAAGGGAGCGAGTTCGGCCGCCACCTGGGCGATGGACTCATAAGGGAAGGGCATGCCCGTGGCGGTGGCGTAGCCGTTCGAATTGAGTCCGAAGCGGTCGTTCTGGGCGACGCCATCGAGACTGATGCTGTTGTAGCGCGGGTGCTTGCCGATGCAATTCACCGCCGTGCCGCCGTCGAGGTTCATGCGCGGGTCGAGGCTGTAGACATCCTTGATGTCGCGGTCGTAAGCGACGGAAGTTTCGAGTTCGAATCCGCCGAAGGTCGCCGACGGGCCCGGCGCCACGTCGACGAGCGCGTCGCTCTGGCCGATGACGAGAATTTCCTCGGCCGGGCCGGATCCCCCGAGATCGATCGAGAGGTTATAAACCTCGCCGAGAGAAATCGTTTCGATGGTGACGCTGCGGTTGTCGTCCACGGTGACGCGATACGGGCCGCCGACGGGAAGATTGGAAGCATAGAAGGCGCCGGCGGAATTGGATTCGAGCGTGCGGGTGGCGCCGGTGCGCAGGTCGACCACCGCCACGGAGGCGTCGGCGACAGGCGAGCCGCCGGCGTCGGACACGATGCCGCGTATGGCGGAGGTCGTATCCTGGGCCGCTGTCTGGGCGGAAAGGCCGATGGCGAGTAAAGCCGTAAAAAGGGCGGAGCGTTTCGCCCCGGAAACTGAAAGCATGGTTGACTCCCGGGTTGCAGTTAATCCGTTTGCAGCCCCAACTTTTCTATTGTTGTTGCGCTCGTTCCTGTTCCAGTTGTTGCAGGTAGATTTGTTCGAGGCGTTCCACGGCCGCTATGAATCCTTCAGGGTCGACGAAAGTGTCGGGACTATACGGCTGGCCGGGTTCGTACTTGTCGTGGAGTCCGTACTGCCCGCCGTGGGCGGCTACCCAGACGTCGATTTCCATGGCTTTCTGGCGGCGGTAGGTCGAGGCGAAATCATCGGCGACTCCGGGGTAGGTGGGATCGATCGCGAGTTGTTTGCCCTCGTTGATTGTGCCCATGTTGGCGATCAGCACGCGATAGTCGCGGCCGTTCTCGCTTACCGTCATTTCGTAGCTCGAACTGCCTTCGGTGTGGCCGGGGTGTTCGTACACGGTGAGGCGGACGTCGCCCAGTTCGATGACGTCGCCTTCGCTGATGATCCTGTCCACGGTCACGGGCGGGAATGAGACTCGCCCGCCGAAATGCGGATCGCTGAATCCGCCGTCTTCGAGCACCCTGGCGTCGTCTTCCGTAGCCCACATTTCGGCGCCGGCGATCTCCTTGATCTCGGCCAGCGCGGCGGTGTGATCCCAATGTGCCTGCTGCGTCAGCAGGATGCGGATGTCTTCGAGCCGGTATCCGAACGACGCCATGTTCTCGCGGATCAACGCCGTGGAATCCTCAAGTCCGGTATTGATGAGAATATGGCCTTCATCGGTAGCGATCAGGAACACGGAAAGATCGTAGGTTCCCACGCCGTAGAGATTGCCGATGACCTGGAAGCCGGGATACCGCCGGATCCAGCCCTCGGGCTGCGCCCAGGCGGGATTCAACTGAGCGAGCACGAGACCCACTCCAAGCAGGATGCCGAGAAGTTGCTTTTTCATGCCCGATGCTCCGTTTTCCCGAACCAATAAGACACTTCCCCGCTTGTCGATGTCAACCTGCAGGCTCACGGGCGCTCAGGGGATGCCGCACCGGGCGGTTCCACCCGGACGGTCACGATGTCCATGCCATGATATTGCTGGTGGCGCACCGAGGACGCGAGATGGCGCAAGAGCCGCAGCGACACTTCCCGTTCGTTGGCGTCCACGGCGTCCGCCTCGCCGAGAAAGGCGATTCGATCCTGCAGGTTTTCCTCGCCTTTCGACGCGACAAATTCAAGGATCGCGCCTTTGTCCTCCTTGCGCGCGACGAGCAGCAGCCGGCGTCTCCCGCGCGCTTCGTCGTCCGCTTCCCGGTCGAGCAGCGTCAGCAAGGTTTCCTCGCCGGCGGCGTGCAGCCGTTCCGCCATGGCCTCATCCCAGCCGCCGCGGCGCGCGAATGCACCGATGAAGTCCTGGATTTCGCGGAAAGACGAAATATCGAACTCGACTTCGATTCGGCTGCGCCGGGGTTTCGTCAACTCCGCGAACGCGGTCAGGACAATCGCCGCGAGACCTCCCGCCATCATCCCGTTTTGCAGGAGCCCGCCCGCGAATCCGGAAAACAGTTCGGGGAAAATCACGTTGTTCTGAAAGCCGGTTCCCAACCAGAACGAAACTCCCGCGATCAGACTCTTCCTATAGTCGGTTCCGTCCTGGACGACTACCTTCATGCCGACAACGAAAATGGTCGCCATCGTGACGGCGATGAAAGCCGCGGCAACGGGGCCCGGAATGGCAAGGATCACGGCGAGCGCCTTCGGGAGGCAGGAAAGGACGATCAGCACCGCCCCGAGCGTTATTCCCACATAACGCGAACTGATTCCGGTGATCTCGACCATCGACGTGCCGTGGGGGCGGAAGCCGATCGGCATCGAACCCGCAATGCCGGACAGCAGGTTGCCCACGCCGTCCGCGGCGACCGTGCCTTGCACACGGCGGAAATCAATGGCTCGCGGCGCGGCCCGGGATACGCGCTGGACCGCCACGGATCCGCTGATGGTCTGGATCGTGCAGATCAGGGCGATAAACAGGAAAGCCGGCAGCAGGCCCCAGAATTCGGGGCCGAAATCGAGATTGAAACCCGGCCATGCCGCCCCGGGAATACCGATCCAGGAAGCCCGGGAAATGAGGTCGAAGTCGTAGAGGCCGAAAACGCCCGAGACCGCCGCGCCGGCGCAGACGCCGATGATCGGCGCCCACAGGCGCAATGCTCCCCTCGCCTTCAGCACGATGCAGGAAATGACGAGCAAGGTCGTCAATGCGCTTGCAGGACTGGCCAATGCGGGCGTCCCCGCGGGCACGTCCCGCAACAGTTCGAAGACGAAGGGCATTACCGTGACCGGCGTCAGCATGATTACCGTCCCCGTTACCGTCGGAGTCAAAATACGGCGGAACAGGGAAAGCCGTGCGGAAAACGCGAACTGGAAGAGCGCCAGGGCGGCAACCAGCATGGCGAGCATGGGTGGACCGCCCGCATCGAGCGCTGCGATGCTGACCGCGATGGCGGCCCCGGACGTTCCGATCGAGAGAATATGGCCCGCGCCCAGCCGCCCGAGCCGAAGCGCTTGCAGCATCGTGGTCGCACCGCAGATCACGAGCGAGACAAACACGGCCCATAGCAGAACCGCTTCGGATTCGCCGGCGGCGCGGAAAACGATCGTCGGAATCAGCACGATACCCGGCAAGGTGAGGCCGGCGAGTTGCAGCGCGAGTCCCAGCGCAAGCGGCGGCGGGATTTTTTCTTCGGGATCGAGGTGGTTCGCGGACATGGCACAAAAGCGCTATGTATAAGCCGTATTCGTCCCGCAACCACTCGCGGTGGAATGCGGTGGGTTGGCAGTGTGCAATCGAAGCGTGATCGGGTACGCCGCGGATGTTCGCTAGGATGGGCGTCCGGTTTTCCAATCCCATTGGCGTACGTCGGAGTCGGCGAAGAGACCCGCTTTGCCGTAGGGACTGCCGGCCACGAAGGAGCGCGCTGCCTCCAGGGAACCGGCTTCGATCACGAGCAGGAAGCCGGAAATGTCTTCCCCGTTGTCCGCCAGCGTCGGCCCCCCATGGTGAACCGTTACATCGGGATGATCGGAATGATTGCGCAAATAGGCAACGAAGGCGTCATACAATTCACTTCGAGTCTGCAATACGCTGGGCTTGAATGTGGCGAGAGCTGCAAAATACATGGGCTTTATCCTCTTTGGGGGGATTTGACGATCTTCCAGTAGTTATTGATCCGCTTGTCCGGGCGGGCCATTCCAGATGAACAATGTTGCACGATGCATGAACCGAACACAAGGACGGCTGACCCCAAAATGCTCAAGGTCGCCGACAACGGGACGTTCGGTCGGGAGGCAACTCACATTCCGCTGTGGCCCGATTGGCAAGGCATTCAAAAAATGATGCTCACCGCCCCGTGCCAAGAGAGGTCTTCCAGGTCCAGCAGCGCCCGGCGATGCGCTATTCTCAAATCCGCGCCTTCCCTCCTCAATACGTATTCGATGACGCCGACATAAGGCGCCCCTTCGCCGGCACGGAATCGATAGACCAGAACGTTTGCCGCGACCGAAAGTTGTCCGTCGCCGGTTTCTTCAACCCGCACATTCGAAACGAACCGGCGGGTCCGCGACCGCGGATTCTCGCGGTGGCAAAAGCGGCTGTTCAATCGGGCCGCGCGGGCGCGCAGACGGACGATGTCATCGTCGATGAACAACAGATCGCGCCCTGGATCCCCTTCCGGCAAATCCGTCGAGGGAACCACGTACCGGGCATCCTCCGTGAACAGACCGACCCACTCTTCCAGTTTCCAATCGTCCAGAAGCGCCGCTTCCCTGATCAGGAACTCCTCGACGCTTCCCCGCAACCCGCTATCCGCTGTCATCGTTCACTGGACGGAAGGCGGCCGCCGCCATCGTTTTCCAAAACAGCCGCGGCGCCCTGCATATGGGCGCGCCACTGCCGCCAGAATCCCCGCATCTGGAGTTCATCCGCCGACCCCGGGTTGGCCTTCAGCATGCCCCTTGAGATGTCGGACCACTCGTTCCCGGTGGCCCGGAAGCCGGTCTGACACGATTCCAGGGCTTCCACGTCATCCGGCGTGGCGAAACCGCCTGGTCCGAGGAAGGTCAGGTAGCTGTCGAGTCGGGTGGTCAGCACTGCGCCGGATTCCTCCCTGGGTACAAGATGCCAGGCCGTGACCTCCATTCTATCCGGCGCCACGGGTTCGATATACCTGATGCTGATGGCCACGAAGTCCATGATCAGCAGATTGGGATAGATAAGCAGATTTCGGGAGGTGTCGGCCATCCGGTAAGTGCGCTCTTCTCCGAATTTCCGCACCAGCCGGCGGCGGACCTGCGCTATGCGCGGCCTGGCCTCCTCGCCGAATACAGGATGCCAGCGGGCGATGGGGCGACCGTTCCGGGATATGTTCTCCGACACGCAGTGACCGTTGCCCAGAGCGAGCCCCGCGCCGGGAGGACGGGCTGCGATAGTGTCTCCGCTGTCGTCCGTTCCAAGACCGGCAATGTAATCCACGTAGGTTCGATGTGTCGGGATCAGGTGGTATCCATCCAGGCTGTTCTCCGCCAACAGTTTCCAGTTGGCCTTGATGGCGTATTTGTTGGAACCCGAAATTACCCGCATCCCTTTCTCGGCCTGGTCAACGACCAGATCAAGGTAGTCCCTCGCCCCCGCCAGGTAGGTAACGAGGTCTTCGACGCGCGGATTGAAACTCACGAAGTAAAAGCCCCGGTAACTTTCGACCCTGGGCGGCGCCTTCAGCCCGTGCTTGCCACGGTCGAAGTGGGGGCCATAAGACTCTTCGTCGGGAACGCCGATCAGTTCGCCGCTGGTGCTGAAAGACCAGGCGTGATAGAAGCACTGCAGAACCTTGGCGTTGCCGGCGTCGTGGCGGCAGACCTCCGCGCCCCGGTGCGGGCAGGAATTGAGGAAAACCCGTACCTGGCCGTCCTTGCCGCGGACAAAGAACAGCGGCCGGCCAGCGACCGTGCGGCGACGGTAATCTCCGGGATTCTCCACTTCGGACTCGTGACCGAGGTAAATCCAGCAGCGGTCGAATATCCGTTCCCTTTCATGCCGAAACAGATCGGGGGAAGTCATGCAGGACCGGTGGACCCGGAAAATCCCGCGTTTTCGGTCGTCGATGATCAGATCCTGGATGCCCATGACCGCGCCTATTCGTAACGCAATGCGTCGATAGGATCGAGATTCGCCGCCTTGGCCGCGGGCAGGATGCCGAAGAGTACGCCGACGAAACCGGAGAATCCCAGCGCGAGGGCGACTGCCCACAAGGGGATGCTGGCGGGAGGAAAGGAATCGATGCTGCTCGAGATGGCGGTGCCGAGACCGTAGCCGACGGCGAGGCCGACCAGGCCGCCGAGCAGGGACAGCAACATGGCCTCGATCAGGAACTGGGCGAGGATGTGGTGGCGCTTGGCGCCGATCGCCTTGCAGATGCCGATCTCCCGGGTGCGTTCGGTCACCGACACGAGCATGATGTTCATGATGCCGATGCCGCCTACGAGCAGCGAAATCGAGACGATGCCGCCGATCACCAGGGTCACCATGTTGATGATGGTGTCGAAGGTATCCATCAATTGTTCCGCGGTGTTGATGACGAAATCGTCGTCGTCTTCGGGACCCAGGTCGTGGGCATTTCGCAACAAGGCGGTCAACTGGCGCGTTACGTCTTCCACGACGGCGTCTTCGCTGAGGCTCAACTGGATCTGGATGTCCGTGCGCGCCTGATTTCCCTGCAGGCTCACCATGGTGGCATAGGGGACGAGCACGATGTCGTCCTGGTTGAAACCCATGATGTCGCCCTTGGGTTCGAGCAGGCCGATGATCTTGAACCATTCGCCGCCCAGTTCCACGTATTCGTTGACGGGATTTTCGGGCAAGGCCAGATCCTCCCGGACTTTCTCGCCGATCACGGCGACCCGGCGCCGGGTGAGATTGTCGCTTTCGGCGATGAAGCGGCCGAGCAGCATATAGGACTGGGACACGTCGCTATAGGCGTAGGTGGTGCCCATGATCTGGCTGAACGTCGTTTGCGCCTCGTATCTGACCTGGCTGGTGCGCGAGGCGTAGAGAATCGGCGTGATCGAGGCGACGCCTTCCGCCCGCCGCTCGATGAGTTCGAGGTCTTCCGGAGTTACTCGCGCCCGCACTCCGCGCATGGCTTCGGAAATCGGCGTGTAGGACTGGATCGTGAGGCTGTTGGAACCCAGCGAGGAAAAACTTTCGCCGATGAAGGCGCTCATGCCCTGGGTAAGGGAAATTACGGCGATGACGCTGGCGACGCCGATGACGATGCCCAGGGTGGTCAGGAAACTGCGCAGCCCATGGGCGAAGATCGATATCAACGCCGAACGGGTGCTTTCGAAGATTACGTAAAACATCAGTGCAGCGGTTCCCCTGCGCGGCGGTCGCGGATGATCTTGCCGTCGAGCAGTTCGATGACGCGGTCGCCGAGCCCGGCGACGTCTTCTTCGTGAGTCACGAGAATGAGAGTCTGGCCTTCACGATGCAGTTGATCGAACAATTGCATGATATCCGCCGAGGTGCGTGAATCGAGGTTTCCGGTAGGTTCGTCGGCGAGCAGGATCGACGGTTCGGTGACCAGCGCCCGCGCTATCGCGACGCGTTGCCGTTGCCCCCCGGAGAGCTGGTTGGGCAAATGGTCGACACGATCGTCGAGTCCTACCCGGCGCAGCGCTTCCATGGCCATGTCCTTGCGTCGGCGATAGCCGACCCGGCTGTATACCAGTGGCTGCATGACATTGCCGAGCGCGGTCGCGCGCGGCAACAAGTTGAAACTCTGAAAAATGAAGCCGATTTCCCGGTTGCGGATCTCGGCAAGCTGATTCGGCCCGAGGTCTTCCACATAGACGCCGTTGAGGTAGTACTCGCCGTGGGTAGGTCGGTCGAGGCAGCCGAGAATGTTGAGAATGGTTGACTTGCCGGAACCCGAAGAGCCGATGAACGAAACCCAGTCGCCGTTGCCGATCTCGACGCTGATGCCGTCCAGGGCTCGTACGAGTTGCGAGCCCATCTGATAGTGCTTGCTGATGCCGTTGAGGCGAATCAGCGCCGAAGCTGATTCACTTTCTGCGCCGGCGCTCGCCTCGCGGCGATCCTTGACGTTGCGGCCGCCTGTATCGATCAAAGCTCCACCCGGGTTGCGTCGAGCCGGTCGCCGTCGAGCAGGTGGCGCAGTTCCCGATCCGGTCCGACGACGATCTCCACGTCGCCGTCTATGCCGCTGGTCAACTCCTGGAATTCGTCGTCGGAAGCGCCCACCTGAACCGGAGTCTTGCGCGCGACGCCATCGTCGTTGACGAAGAGGAAATACTCGCTGAGCAACTGCGAGCGGTCTTCCTCGAAGATCAGCGCCTGGATCGGCACCGCGGGAACCGCCAGATCCTGGGCGGTGAAGATCTCCGCGCGGCAGGACATGCCCGGACGCAGCACCACGCCGCCAGCTTCGAGAATATCGATTTCCACGGTAAAACTGAGTCCCTGCCGGTTCGGCTCGGTCTTCGCCGTGTTGGCGATGTAACGCACGACCCCGTGGATCGGTTCGTCGGGATAGGCGATGGCGACGATTTCGGCGCGCTGGCCGACCGCGAGGTTGGCGATATCGGCCTCGTCCACGAGCACTTCGGTATAGATGCTTTGTGGATTGGCTATGGTCATCAGCGAAGAACCGGGAATATTGGTCGAACTGGCGATGGCGGTTTCGCCGACCTTGATGTCGAGACTGGTGATGACGCCGTCGATGGGGGAGACGATCCGCGTCTTGCTCAGTTGATCGTTGACCTGTTCGAGTTGCGCCTGGGCCTGGGCCAGCCGTTCGCGGGAGGATTTGAGATCGATCCTCGCCAACTCCAGCTGGTTGCGCATGATATCGAACTCTTCCTCGCCCACCAGGCTGCGCTCGTAGAGACTGCTGGTGCGCGCGAACTGCCGCTCGAGATTCTCGATACGGACCTCCTGGCGTTCGATATCGATGGTGTTCAGGCGCACCGAAGCTTCTGCCTGTTCGAGACCGGCCAGGAAATTGATGTCGTCGACGCGCAACACGAGTTGACCCGCCTTCACCCGGTCGCCTTCCTCAACGAAGATCTCCGCCACCTTGCCGATGACTTCGCTGCTCAACATGACTTCTTCTTCGTGAGCGAGGAAGCCGGAAGCGAGTATGGAAGGGCTGATGACGCGCTCGCTCAACGTCGAGACTTCGACTTCCTTGGCGTCGACGCCGATGAAATAGCGATTTACGAACGGCAGGGCGACTACTCCGGAGATCAGGAGCAGGATCAGCAGCAGCTTGCGGAGTTCCTTCATGACAAAAACCCGACGCCTTTCCCTATATTCGTCAACAACCCGACATTATAAAGGCGAAAAAAGTTACAGGGACACACTTACGGCTATGCCGCCATTGCCGCCGCCTTCGGCTTCGATGAAGGAAACGCTGAAGTCCATGCCGCCGGAAAACAGGAAAATCATGGCGCCGATCAGCAGCAATTGCGGCAGCAGCGCGATCAGCGCGGACTTCAGCCAGGGACCCTTCAGCCACGTCTTGTAGCCGTATGCGAGCAGCCCCATTGTCCAGAGTTGGGTCAGACTGATTTGACCGATCGCGTTGTCGAGCCCCGAGTCGCTGAATTGCAGGCCGAGATTGCCGAGCGACAGGGGGTCGAGGTCCATCTGGCTGATCTGTCCGTTTGGATTGAGCGCCAGCGTGATCGCCATGCCGACAATGGTCAGCAGCGACGGGATCGAGGTCCAGGTGGCCAGGCAGAACCAGTTGGCGAAGCGAAAACCGTCGCCCGTCAGTGCGGACACGAGCGTCAGATAGCCCGCTTGCAGAATCCAGATCACGATCAATCCGAAAATTGCGCCGAGAAAACCCGAAATCATGAAAACCATCGGCGACAGGTCTTCCGTTCCCTCCCTGAACGCGTCGATCTGGTCCTGCGTGGGGTCTGCACCGCCCTGGTAGAGCAGGTTCTCCAGGAACCAGGGTATGTCGAGAATGCTGAAATACCAGAGCATGATCAGGGCAGTGCCCCCGGCCACCAGCAGCGTCGGCAGCAGCCAGGTCGGCCGCTCGCGCAAGCCGGCGAACGCCGTTGCGGGCTCCAGCAGGATATTGAGCACGGTGCGGAAACCGCCCGCCGCTTGCATTGTGGAGGTCGACATTGAAACTGTCCTTCAATTCCGAATCGGCAAAACTACCATGAATCTCGTGAGCGAGACAGCGGCCGCCATGCCGATTCGCCGCCAACGCCGAATTCGACTACATTGAGCCACTTTAAGTTACAGACCATCCGCCGGCATGGCAGTTCCGGAAGAAATAACCCATCGCGGCCTTTTGGCCAGGGCATGGCCCATCGTTCTCGCGAATATGGCGCCGCCGCTGCTGGGATTGGCCGATACCGCGATCATCGGCAATCTGGGCGATGCCGCGGCGCTCGGCGCCATCGCTTTCGGCGCGCTGATCCTGTCTTTCGTTTACCTGAGTTTCGGTTTTCTGCGCATGGGAACTACCGGCTTCACCGCACGGGCGGCGGGAGCCGGCGACCATTCCGAGGTGCGCGCCGTCATGGGCCGCGCGCTATTGCTCGCCCTGGTTATCGGTCTTTTGCTGATGTTCTTGCAGATGCCGCTGGAAGCCATCGCATTCTACCTGCTCGAAGGCAGTCCGGCCGTCGAGAATTCGGCACAGGCCTATTTCCGGATTCGCATCTGGGGCGCGCCGGCGGCGCTTTCCGTGTTCGCCCTGTCCGGCATTCTGATAGGACTCGGCAAGGGACGATTGCTGTTCGCGCTGCAATTGTTCCTCAACGGGCTCAATATCCTGCTCGATCTGCTATTCGCCGGCATTCTTGGAATGGGCGTTGCGGGTATTGCGGCGGGAACCCTGATCGCGGAGTGGTCCGCGTTCCTGTTCGGCGGCTGGCTGCTCTATCGCGAACTGGCCTTGAGCAAGGCGCATGACGAGAAATTCTGGCCGCTTGCCCGCATTCTCGATGGCGCTTCCTTGCGGAACACGGTTTCGGCCAATACCGATATCCTGTTACGCACCCTCGTGCTGGTGCTGTCTTTCGCGTTTTTTACCAGCCAGAGCGCCCGCTTCGGCGATGTGATCCTCGCCGCCAATCATGTACTCGTGCAATTTATCTCCTTCGCGGCTTTCTTTCTCGACGGTTACGCCTTCGTCGTGGAATCGCTGGCTGGCAGGGCGCTTGGAGCGGGCCGGCGCGACGTCTTCGATCTGACGGTGCGCAAGTCGACCACGATTTCCTTTTTGACCGCCGCTGCGCTCGCCCTGTTGCTGGCGCTGGCGGGCCGCCAGTTCATCGCCTTGCTCACGGATATCCCGGAAGTGCGATTCGCGGCCAACGATATGCTGCATTTCGCCGTGCTTTACGTGCTGCTTTCCTTCGCCGCCTTTCAGTTGGACGGAATCTACATCGGCGTTTCCCGCACCCGGCAGATGCGCAACGCCGCGTTCCAGTCGGCGGCGGTCTATTTGCTGGCCTGGTGGCTGCTGACCGGACGCTACGGCATCGACGGCCTGTGGTGGGCGATGATCGTCTACGTGGTTGCGAGAGCGGTCGCGCTGTTGCGCTATCTGCCGGGCCTGCGCGCGTCGTTCGCGCCGCCGGATCAATCCGAGGGTATCGCGTAGGCTTCGGTCTCCACCGAAAGCAACTTGGTGCCGAGCAGGGAAATGCCGCCGCTGTAACGTTGCTCGCCGGTAGTGGAGAATTCGAACTGGTAGCGGCGTCCGATCTGGAGGAAGCCGTCTTCGTCACGGCCCAGCCAGATGCTCCGCAGCACTGTCGTCTGATCCAGCAATTGCAGGCCGTGATGACGGCAATAGCGTTTGACGTAGGCGACGGTCATACGCTTGATCTTGTCGCTTTGCCACCAGAAGGCAAAAACGAAGGCCGCTATGGCCAGCAAGATAACGACGCCCAGGCTCAGCATGTCCGTTCCCTGACTTCTGTTGCCTTTTCTCGCTCGGCGTATTCCTGGTAGCGCTTGATGTGGGGCGCCAGGAGTTCGAGGGCGGTCTTGTCGCAGGGCGGCAGTTCGGCGTCGCTCGTTTTCAGGGGGGTCACGCGGTCGCCCCAGCGGAAGAGGCCGGCGGCCCAGGTGAGGCCGCCGCCGAACGCGGCCGACAGCACGTAGTCGCCCGGTTTGATGCGGCCGTCCTCGAGCGCCTCGACCAGGGCAACGGGAATCGTGCCCGCCGAAGTGTTGCCGTACCTGTCCACGTTGATGACGACTTTTTCTTCGGGTATGCCGATACGCGCCGCGAGCGCGTCGAGAATCCGCTTGTTGGCCTGGTGCGGCACGACGACGGCGACTTCGCTGATGTCTACGCCTGCTTCGTCGAGTACGTCGACACAGGCCTGGGCCATGCTCTTGACGGCGCGCTTGAAGACTTCGCGGCCGTCGAAGTTCCATTTCACATAAAGAAAGTCGTCGGTCAGACGTTCATAGGCCGAGCCGAAATTGGTGATCTGGATCGCTTCCTTGGCGTCCGCTTCGCAGCCGATGCGCGAGGCGAGCAGTCCGACCGGTTTCTCGCTCGGCTCCAGGACTACGGCGCCGCAGGCGTCGCCGAACAGGATCGCCGAACTGCGCTGACTCCAGTTCAGGTAGTGGGTGATGTATTCACCGCCGATCAGCAGAATCTTCTTGTGTTGACCCGTTGCGATCAGGCTGCGGCACAGATGCATGCCATAGAGGAAGCCGGTACAGGCGGTATTGATGTCGAGCGCCCCGGCCCTGGGCGCGCCGAGTTCGTCCTGAATGATCGAGGCGGTATTCGGGCAATAGCTGTCGTTGGTCAGACTGGCCAGCATGATCAGGTCGAGGTCCGCCGGATCCACGTCCGCCGCGGCCAGTGCCCGCCGGGCGGAAACCAGCCCGAGTTCGGAGAAATTGACGTGACTGACGCGCCTTTCCCGGATGCCGGACCGCGTAACGATCCATTCGTCCGAAGTATCGAGAAAAGTGGCCAGATCGTGATTGGTGAGACGCGCCGGAGGCACGCACATGCCCCAGCCGGTAATCTCGGCGTGATACATCAATTCGCTCCCATCCCCATACCATCTATCGGCCCGGCTTCCCTGCGGCTGAATTCGCTTCCGGCCGGCGCCTCAAGCCGCCCCGGTATTGCCGGGGCCGCATTTTTCCTGATCGGAGCATACTTTATTTTCGCCGTATTTACAGCCTGTGCTAGACTCCTTGTCAAAGCAAAGCAGAAATGTCCCCTTTTCTCCAAAGCAGAGA
>CAZUSL010000056.1:0-8331 GCA_964622925.1 uncultured Pseudohongiella sp.
GGACTGGATCATCGCCGCCATCATCAACGATTTCGCCAGGAACGAAAAAGCCGGCCTCGAATCCAACAACGCCCGGGTCGTGCGCATGCGCGATTCCTTCATTCGCGGCGTCGACTGGGACTACCGCGTCGCCGAACTCGAGCGCATGAGCGGCTTGACCCGCGCTGACGTGGTCGATGTCGCCAACCGCTATTTCGGCGGCGAATACGTTGCCGTACACCAGGTCAACGCCCAACACGAAGTGCCGCCGGTGGAAAAACCCGTCATCGACCCGGTCGAGATCGATCCCACCCGCCAGTCGGAATTCGCTTCCCGAATCCTGGCGATGGAAGCCGCCCCCATCGAGCCGGTATTCGTCGAGCAGGACCGGGATTACCGCATTCTCGATCTCGATCTCACTGAAGGCGTGCAATTGTATTACGCGCCGAATCCGCTCAATGACCTGTTCACCTTCTCGGTCAGCGTCGATGCGGGCTCGGAGGAAAACGGCAGGTTGAGCCTGGCCGCGGCATTGATGGACGTGGCCGGCAGCGCTTCCATGAGCAATGAGGACCTGCAGAAGGAATGGTATCGCATGGGCAGCGAGTTCGGCTTCCGGGTGGGCGAGAATTCATCGAGTTTCAGACTGACAGGGCTCGACGATCAATTCGAGGACAGCCTGGCGCTGATGCTGGAACTCGTGCGCACGCCGGTTTCCGACGAGAACACGCTGGCGCAACTGAAAGGCATCATCCTGAAATCCCGGGAGGACCAGAAGCAGTCGCCGCCGGCCATCGCCCGGGCGCTGTATCTGTACAACCGCTATGGCGAGGAATCGCCCATGCTCGAATCGCTGACCAGCGAGGAGATCATGCAGTCCGGTCTCGATGAATTGCTGGCCCTGCCCGCCGACCTGCTCGACTACGAGCAGACCATTGCCTATACCGGTTCGCTGCCGCTGGAGGACGTGGCCGAAATCGTGCGCCGCCATTTGCAGCCCGACGCCGACCTGCAGGAGCCGCCGGAGTACCGTTTCCGTCAGGTGCGCGAAATCGACGAGACCGAACTCTACGTGGTCGATCAGCAAACCGCCCAGGCCCAGGTGCGGATCGAGTTCGCCGACGGCGTCTACGACGAAAGCGACAGCGTGCTGTCTTCGCTGTATACGAGCTATTTCGGCAGCGGCATGTCCAGCGTGGTGTTCCAGGAATTGCGCGAAGCGCGGGCATTGGCGTACTCGGCCTCGGCGCGTTACGCCCAGGGCGGCCGCCTGAACGACCAGAACCTCATGCTCGGCGCGATCGGCACCCAGACCGACAAGACCGCTGAAGCATTGACCGCCTTCATCGACCTGATCGACAACATGCCCGTCGCCGAAGAGCGCCTCGATGAGGCGGTAAACTCCACGCTCAACCGCTATCGCACTTCCAAGCTCAGTTTCCGGGAAGTGATCGGGGCGGTGCGCGCCTGGGAGCGGCTCGGCCTCGAAGGCGATCCGCGGCGCCAGCGCTATGCGGAATTGCAGCAGGCAGGCATGGACGACCTGCTGGAATTCCAGCAGGAGCATGTCAGGGACCGGGCCAAGCTGATCTCAATCGTCGGCGACCTTTCCGTTATTGACGTGGCGGAACTTGAACAGTTCGGCCGGGTCCAAGAGGTCCAGGTGGAAGATCTGTTCGTAGACTGAGTCTCGTGAATGCAAGTGAACCCGCATTGCGCGTGCGCGGCCTGCGCAAGCGCTATGGCGACGTGGCCGTATTGCACGGCGTCGATCTTGAATTGCCCGCCGAAGCGGTGTTCGGTCTCGTCGGGCTGAACGGCTCGGGCAAGACCACGACCATCGAATGCACGCTCGGGCTCCAACGCTTCCAGGAAGGGGAAGTGTCAGTGCTTGGGCGCGGCCCCCCCGAACTTTTCCGTCTGCAGGGCGATGTCGTGGCGATCTTCGACAGCCCGAGCGTGCCGCCGCATCTGACGGTGCGGCAATGTCTCGAACATGCCCGGCTCCTTTGTCCGCGGCCGCGGCGCGGTTGCGCCGAAGTCGAGAGTCTGCTCGGCATCGAAAGCTATACGCGATATCGCATCCGGCAATTATCGCTCGGCAATCGGCGGCGCGTTTCGATCGCCCAGGCCCTGCTCGGCGAACCGCGGCTGATTTTGCTCGACGAGCCGTTCAACGGCCTCGATGCCGGCGGGGTCGACCAGGTGCTCGATCTGATCGCTGATCTGAACCGGGAAACCGGCGCCAGCTTCCTGTTGTCCAGCCACCAGTTGCCATACCTCGAACGCGTTTGCAGTCATGTCGCCGTCCTTCACGAAGGCCGCATTGCCGCGTCGGGCGTATTGCGCGAACTGCTGGCGGATTCGGGTTCGCGCATCGTCCTGCATAGCACGCAAGCCGGACTTGCCACGCAACTGCTCGAACAAGACAGCCGTGTAACGGACCTGGAGCGACTTTCGTCTACGCATCTGAAAATGCGCCTGCGCGAATGGAACAGCGAACAACTCGTGTCATTTCTGGTCGAACACGAAGTGCCGGTTTGCGAATTGATCCGGCAACGCGCTTCGCTTGACAATTTCTTCCGCGAGTTGACCGCCGGAGGCGATTCATGAGCAATCTGCTGGCGGCCCTGCGGCTCGAGTTGTTCCTGTCGCGCTACAGCCTGGCGGCGAAATTCGTATTGCTGGCGCCGGCGCTCGTCTGCCTGGCGCGATTTCTGCTGGTCTGGCTGAACCAGGCCGGACAGCAGGCCCGCGCCGGACTCATCGGCGCCGATTCCTTCGAACTCGCCCAGGCGCAGAACGCCTACGGGCATTTCGTCGACGGCATGAATACCGGCCTCACGATTCTGGCCCTGCTGCTGGTTGCCCTGGCCGCGTACGACTTCAGCAGCGAGCGCGATACCGGATCGATCCGCCACGTGCTGATCCGGCGCGCCGGACGCTCGAGCATCGTGCTGGCGAAATTGCTGCAATTGCATATTCTGGGTCTGATGTCGCTGGCCCTGCTTGGCCTGATGGCCTGGGCCGGCAGCGCCTTTTTCTGGGATTTCGGGCCGGTGGTCGAAGACGGTTTCGAACTGATCGGCGAGGACGAGATACTTTACGAAATTCACCTGGGCCTGTTGATGGCGGTGATCCCGCTGCCGGCGGTAATCGCCTTCGGCATGCTGGTTTCGGTGGCGGCCCAGTCGGCAACCCAGGCGGTGACCCTGGCGCTGGGAGCGACCCTGGCCATGGACATCTTCAAGGCCCTGCTCGGCGAGCGCGCCTGGTATCTGTATGCGACTTTTCATCCGTCCCTGCTCGATCAGTCGTATCTGCGGGAAGTGTCGAGGCTTGTGCGGGGATTTTCCGACGTGCTGGTGGAAGACAGGTTCTTCGTTTTCAACGAGTGGGCGCCGACGGTCTCGCTGTTGATATTCGCGCTTGCCGCCCTGTTTGTGGCGCAGCGGCGCAACCTGTAGGGTAATCATGCGCTTGATGCCAATCATTCTCGCGGTTCTGACTTGCGCTTGTACGGTATACGAGCCGGCGCGGCTCGTTCCCGCGATCAATCTCTCGCCGGAGCAACTCGCAGTCCGGCAGGACGACGCCGGTCTGCTCGTGGATTTCGGTCTCGAGGTAGCGGTCAACGAAAGCGATTCGCTCGCCGCGGTGGAAATATTGCCCGGCGTACGCGTGATGGAGGTCGCGGCCAACGGCCCGGCGGATTCAGCGGGGATTCAGGCGGGCGACGTCATTCTCGCCATCGACGAAATGGAAACCAACAGCCCCGACGCCATGCTCGCCATCCAGCGAATGCCGCACCAGGAGGCGCCGTACGAATTCAACTTCCGGCGCGACACGACGGTATTGTCCGCCAGCGTCAACGGCCGCGAAATCGCTGCGAATGCCGGTCCCCGGGAGTTGTACCGGGTCGATCCGGTCGCTACGCGGGCTGGTTATCGCACCGAAATGATCGATGTGTCGGGCGAGCCGTCCCGGGCGGGCGCCCTCGTCGTCGAGTTGTTTCCCGGCAGTCCGCTGCCCGCCGCGGGCATCCGCGAGGGACAATGGATTCTCGCGCTGGACGGGACCGGTTTCGGATCGGCCCAGGAACTCGTCAGCCGTCTCAATCGCGAACACGAACTCGGCAGCGAGGTGGCATTCGACGTCTATGACGGCCGATCCCTGCGCCGGGTCGAGGTGGAATTATGGGATCCGGGCCGGCGCATCAGCCGCATCGCGTTGGGCCCGCTACTGCAATACCGTTCGAGCCTGAGCCCTGACGCCGCCAGCCTGGACGTACTGGATTTCTGGCTGTTTTCGGTGTACTCGTACGACCGCAGCAACGGAGAGCAATCCCATTCGATCCTGGGTCTGTTGAATTTCACCACCGGTTACGGCGAGTTGACGGAGGAAGCGCAATGAAGCGGGGAGGCATGCTTCTGGCCCTGCTATTCGCCGCGGCGGCTGGAATCTGCGGCGGAGCCGCCGCCCAGAACTATATCGCGTTCGAATTGCAGCGCGAGGAAGACTGGGAAGATCTGATCGCCGAAGACCTGAACGGCGATGGCCTGGCCGATCTGCTGCACGCGGAATTCCGGCCGGGAATCGGCCGGGAACTGCTTGTCCACCATCAACTGCCGGGCGGCGGTTTCGAATCCGAACCCGCGCGGATCGAAATCAAGAGCGAGATCATTGCCGTCGGTTTCGCCGACCTGCGCCCCGATCCCGGCAAGGAATTGCTGCTTTACGCCGGCGACGGCGTATACAGTCTGGCGGCCGGAGTGGCCGGATATGCCGGCAATATCCGCCGGTTGTTCGCCTGGGAACTGATCGCCGCCTTGCCTGACCGGGAAAATGTGCAATTCGTGCGCGACATCGCCGATCTCGACGGCGACGGCAATATCGACCTGCTGGTGCCCGGTTCCGAAGGTTACGGCTATTTCCGTGGACTCGGCGAGGAGCAATTCGAACTGGCGGCGGTAATCCGGACGGAGAATCCCGATGTGCCGGCGGCTGTGCGGGACAACTTCGAAACCGATCTCGAAGCGCAGGTGAGCATCAACGCCGAACGTGGCATCGTGCTCGAATTTCGCGCCGAGACTCCGACCCGGTTCGGCGACTTCATCGAGGAATGGGACGGACTGCCACGCCGGGCGCTGTTCCAGGCGGAACGCTGGATGCCGGGCGTCTTGTTCGCGCCGCTCGACGGCGATTCGCTGCCGGATCTGCTTTACGTCAACCAGGGCATCGACGGACTCGGCCAACTCAACATCCACTATCAGCAGCCCGGCAACAAGTTTCACGAGCAGGCCGACTGGACCGGCCCTCTCGACGCGAGGGGCGACTGGCAATTGGCGCAGCTCGACGGTGACGGCCGCATCGACCTCTTGCAATTGGTCGAACAGGGCGATGGCTGGGACGCCCGTCTCTATCCGAATGTGGGGGGCGCGTTCGATCTGGACAACCCGGCCCAGGTCATGCGCTTCGGCGGCTACGACCTGAGAGTCGAGGCCGTGTCCCTGCATGGCGAGCCCGCGCTGGCGGTTACCTACTATGCCGTGCCCGCCCTGGAAGCGATCCGCAATACGGGAATTCAACGGGTAACCATGTTGTACAGCGGCCCTGACGCTGGAGCCAGTGAAGCCGGGCAATTGTTCGCGCGCCGCCCCGCGATGCGACTGGAAGAGACTTTTTCGGTCGACAACGTTCGCGGCCTCGCCGAGCCGATCACCCTCGGCCACGATCTCGACGGCGATGGACTTTCGGACGCACTTTACGTGACCGATGAAGGCACGCTGGCAGCCCGGCGCGTGAACGACCGCTTGCAGATCGAAAACGATGATTTCTGGGAATACGTCTCGCCGCGATCGGTATTCCAGGTCGATGTGGAGCGGCTGAACGAGGATTCCGCACCGGATCTCATATTGCGCCATGGAACGGCGACGACAGTGTTGGTGTCGGCGCCATGAATCGCTGGCTACTTGCTTTACTTGCCTTTCTGCCTCTGGGCGCCGGGGCAAACGGCTGGAATTACGAGTCCCAGCCACTCAGCCTGCCCACTGAGACTGAAAATCTGGTGCTGGCCGACCTGGACGGCGACGAACGGCGCGAGATCATCGCGGTTTTCAAAGATGAATTGCGCATCTATCCGCAGGGGCCTGCGGGATTCGATTTCGAACACGGCTTCATCCGTCTTGAGTTTCAGGCGCGTGCGATCGGCTGGGATATCGCCTCGGGCTTCTCTTCCAATGGCCATGCTTCGATCGTCGCCTTGCTCGACGGCGATCGCGTGCAGGCCTGGCAACTGCGCGACGGCGCCCTCAGCGAACCCGAGACCTTGCTCTCGAACCTCGGCGGATTTCTCAGCCGCGGCGTCAACCGGCTGCATTTCGTCCGCGATGTCAACGCCGACGGCCTGATGGATCTCGTCACACCCGCTCCGGGCGCCCTGAACATCCATCTGCGCCTCGATGACGGGGGATTTCGAGCGGCGTTGCCGGTGGAATCGGACATGCGCGTGCGCACCAATCTGAATGCGCGCGGCCTGTTCTGGCGCTCGGGCCAGGCGGTGACGATTCCCGCCTTGCGCCTGCGCGACCTCAATTCCGACGGCCATCCCGACCTGATTTCGGAAACCGATGAATTGCTTGCCGTGTTCCTTGCGGACCCGCAAGCGCCCGGATACTTCCCTTCCAGCGCCAGCTACAGCGTCGATATCGCCGAGATCGAAGAGCGCCTGGGCGAGTTCGACGTCGACAACCTCGATTTCTCCAACCTGACCGGCGTGCTCGCCTTGACCCACGAGGAAATACTTGAAGACGTCGACGCCGACGGCATCGAAGACCTCGTATTGCGCGAAGGCGGCAAGATTTCCCTGTTTACCGGTTCCGGCAATGGCATGAACCTGGCGAATCCGCGCCAGGTGCTGCGATCCGGGGGCAATGTGCTGGGCAGCTTCCTGCACGACGAGAACGAGGACGGCCTGAAGGACCTGTGGCTGTGGCGGGTGGAATCGATTTCCCTCGGCGATGTTTTTCTCTGGCTCGTGCTGTCGAGCGATATCGCCGTGGAAGCCCTGGTCTATCCGAATGACGGCGAACGTTTCGCTCGCCGTCCCAGTCGCAGGATCACGGTCTCGCTGCAGATTCCCTCCCTGGTCGGTCTGGCCGGAGACTTTCGCGATCTTACCGAAGCCGCCGATGCGACCCGCAGTGCGGATATCGTCTCGACGGCAACCGCGCGACTCGACAGCGAGTTCGACAATCTCGACCTGCTCGTGCTGGTGGACCGGCAATTGCAGGTCTTTTTCGACAGCATCCGGCCGGAGCCGAGCGAAACCGAGTTCCTCGGTGCGCTGGACTACAGCCGCGGCCGGGACGACTATCGCATCGACTTGCGCGCGATGATCGACGACATCGCCATCGGCGAAAATCGCCATCTGCGCGAGGTGGAAGGGCGGAGCGCGGATTTGAGCATTGATCTGGGCGCTTCGCTTGACGAAAGCGAAGTGCTTGCCGCCAATCTGAACGGCGACGATGTCGCAGACGTTCTGGTGCTCGCGCGCGACGATACCGGCCAGATAAAGGGTATGATGTTCCTCTCGTCTCCACCCTAGGGGAGGGCGCCGTGAAAAAAGCCGTCTGGATTTCCTTTTTCGTTGCACTGGTCGTGGTCAATGCGCTGGCGGAGGCGATGAACTATTTCGCCGACGTACAGGTCGCCATGATCTACCGCCTCACCTTTGTCCTCAGCATTACCGTGGTTGCCGCCATTTTCGCCGGGTCGACCTTGCTGGTCAGCAAACTCGGCGCGGAACGGCCCATGTCGGGCCAATTCAGGCCCAGGGAAGTACTCGCCTGCCTGGAAATGAAGAAAATGCGATGTACGGACGGCGCCGTGGCGGGACTGCTCGGAATTCAGCCCCACGACCTCGGGCGCATTCTCGGGCCGAAACGTCCGGCTTCTTCCTGGATTGTATCCGCGTCGACACACAGGCCTGCGGGATACAGCCAGGATGAGATGCATCCCGACCTGTTCAGAAACGAGCGGGTAATCGACAGCGCCGAAGACCTGAAGCAATTCATATATGATTGCCGCAAGTAAATTGCGTGCATCGAAAAATTTCTTGCCGGTGTAAACTCTGCCTGCCGGGAACGACAAGGATCAACGCTTGCCAGGTCGTATTCTCCATTGCATGGCCCTTGTAGCGGCGCTCGCCGGCTGCAGCGATGAACTGAGCCGGGCGCGTCCCTACGTGTTGACCACCGCCACCACGGGGGGTGTCTTCTATCCCGTGGGGGTCGCCATCGCCACCATCGCCCACGCGGAATTGTCCGAGTCCGAGAACATCTCGATGACGGC
>CAZUSL010000057.1:0-2804 GCA_964622925.1 uncultured Pseudohongiella sp.
GCGCGCATGGGGCCGTGTCGCAAGCCTCATCGAGACCTGCAAGATGAACGGCATCGAACCCTGCGCCTGGCTCAAGTACACGCAGGAGAACATCGCCGCCGGCCACCCCAACAGCCGCATCGACGAACTTCTCCCCTGGAACTTCATCCCGCCGTCAAGCTGAAAGCCGGATGCCTCTCCGGCACCGCTTGCGACGTTGAAGGCATTCGTCCTCGCGCAATTCGTAGAAGCGCGGCACAGATTCTTCCCGATTCTCCCCCAAATTGGGGACGCGCGATCCGCGGCAGCATCATACGGTCCGGGCACGGTGCTGCTGGACAGGCTATCGAATTTCGCAAACAGGACTGACTACAAGGGAGTCTGATCATGCAATCAGCAGAGGACATACAGGCCCACCTCACGGCCAAGGCTGCCGAGGATTCGGCGTTCCGGGCGCAACTCGTCTCCGATCCGAAAGGCATCATGAATCAGGAATTCGGAATCAAAGTTCCAGATCATATCGAGATCGTGGTGCATGAAAGCGACATGCGTACCATCCATCTCTCGTTGCCGCCGGATCCCGTTTTGGACGAGGAGCAGCTCGAAGCGATCTCTGCCGGGCTTTGCTGCTGCGGTATCTGAGCGCCGCAGGCCGCTTCCGGCCCGGCCGCCGGCCGGGCCGGCGCGATGCTGCACTCCGGATTATTCGGGCGCGGCTATTGTACTAGCCTCCATGCGCCCGAATTTTTCCGGCCGGCGGCAAATTCTCCGAGCGGATTTCGCAATCGACGGGCCCGTGCGATCTCGGCGGCCCAACGTATTCGCGGATAGCGGTTCCGACGATGACAGAACAGCCCGGCAACCCGGTGGGGCCGTTCGAGGCACGCTTTGCGGAGCGGGTGGTCAGGTCGCGCTGGGCGAACATTGCGACCAGCCTCATCCTGGTGACGATCGCTGCCGGCGGCGGCGCCTACCTTCAGTTCTCGACCGATTACCGTATCTTCTTCAGCAAGGATAATCCGGAGCTCCTCGCTTACGAAGCGCTGGAGAACACCTACGGGAAGACCGAAAACGTCCTCTTCATGATCGTGCCGAAAGCCGGCGACGCCAGCGCGGAGCCGGCCCTCAAGGCCGCGGTCTGGCTGACGGAACGGGCCTGGCAGACGCCCTATTCCAGCCGGGTCGATTCGATCGCCAACTTCCAGCATACGACGGCAGACGGTGACGATTTGCTGGTACGCGATCTCATCGATCCCGCGAAGCTGGGCGAGGCGGGAGAACGGGCGCGGATTCGCTCTACGGCCCTTGACGACCCGCGGCTCAGGGGAAGTCTCCTGGCGCGTGACGGCCGCGTCAGCGCGGTAAACGTCACAGTCGAATTGCCGGAGGAAGACCAGGCGGTCCGGGTTCCCAAGGTGGCCGGGTTCGCCCGCGAGCTCGCCGCCGAGGCGGAAAAACGGTTTCCCGGCGTCGATGTCCGCGTTGTCGGAACGGTAATAATCAACGACACCTTCTCGCAGGCGTCGGTCGATAGCCAGAAAGCCTTCCTGCCCGCCAGCCTTGCGATCATGGCCGTGGTCCTCATCCTCCTGACCCGCGGCTTTGCGGGCGTCGCGGCGACCGGGCTGGTCATGGTCTTCTCGATCCTCGTCTCGATGGGGATGGGCGGATGGGTCGGCCTGCCGTTCACGCCGCCGACGGCTCCGGCGCCAACCATCGTGCTGATGATCGTCGTAGCCAACTGCGTGCATCTGCTGGTGACGCTACAGCAGCGCCTGCGGGCCGGCGATTCGAAACGCGCAGCCATTGTCGAAGCCGTCAGGGTCAACCTGCATCCGGTCTTTCTGGCGAGCGCGACGACGGCGCTCGGATTCCTGAGCATGAACTTCTCCGAGGTGCCGCCCTACCGGCATCTCGGCAACTTCGTGGCCTTCGGCATCGTCGCCTCCTTCCTGCTGTCGGTCACCTTCCTGCCGGCGCTGCTGTCGCTCCTGCCCATGCGTGCGCGCCCTTCGGAAAGGAGGAACGATGCGGCGATGGCCGCCATCGCGGAATTCGTTGTGCGCCGCCGGACGGCGTTGCTGTGGGGTTCGGTCGCGGTCGTGCTCGCGCTGCTGGCCGCCATCCCGCGCAACGACCTGAACGACGTCCTGGTCCATTTCTTCGACGAAAGCACCGAGTTCCGGCAGGACACGGATTTTCTCGACGAGCGGTTGAGCGGCAACACCCTGCTGGAATATTCGCTGCACGCGGACGAACCGGGCGGCGTCACCGATCCCGCCTTTCTCGAAAATGTCTCGGCGTTCGCCGACTGGTACCGCAAACAGCCGGAAACGCGGCATGTCGAGGTCATCACCGATACCTTCCGGCACCTCAACAGGAGCATGCATGGCGACGATCCGGCGGCCTACCGGCTGCCGGCCAGCCGCGACCTCGCGGCGCAATACCTGCTGCTTTACGAACTCTCCCTGCCCCGGGGCCTGGACCTGAACAACCGGATCGACACGACCAAATCGGCAACGCGCATGACCGTGACGACGAGAACGCTCTCCTCCGCCGACGTGCTGGCTCTGAATGCCCGTGCGCGGGCCTGGCTGAAGGGCAATGCGCAGAAAATTGCACAGGTCGACAGTACCGGCCCGGCGCTGCTGTTCGCCCATATCGGACAGCGCAACATCCGCGCGATGCTGCTGGGGACCGCGGCCGCGCTGCTCGGAATTTCCATCCTGCTTGTCGCGGCCCTCCGCTCGTTCCGCCTCGGCCTGATCAGCCTCGTGCCCAACTTCGCACCCGCGGTGATGGGATTCGGAGTCTGGGGGCTGGCG
>CAZUSL010000058.1:0-4506 GCA_964622925.1 uncultured Pseudohongiella sp.
AAGGACCTGATCGCCGTGGACGGCCTGAAGCTTACCTTCGGCTCCCGCGCCATGGCGGACAATGTGGCGGCGGTTGACGCGCCCTCGGTCGACCGGGCGCGCCGGCAGGGCGCCTGCATCGTCGGCAAATCGACGACCAGCGAGTTCGGCTGCAAGGCGGTCGGCGACAGCCCGTTGACCGGGGTGACGCCCAACGCCTGGAACCTCGCAAAGACGCCGGGCGGGTCGAGCTGCGGCGCCGCCACCAGCGTCGCGGCCGGGATCACCCCGTTTGCGCTGGGCACCGACGGCGGCGGGTCCGTGCGCATCCCGAGTTCGCTCAGCGGCCTGTTCGGCATCAAGGCGCAGTTCGCGCGTGTCGCGGTCTATCCGGCGAGCGCCACGCCGACGCTCGCCCATGTCGGCCCGCTCACGCGGACGGTTCGCGACGGGGCGCTCCTGCTGGGCGCGGTCGCCGGACACGACCGCCGCGACCCCTTCGGTGTCGCGCAGCCCGTGCCCGATTTCCTGGCCGCCTGCGACCGCCCGGTCAAAGGCATGCGCCTGGCATGGAGTCCGACGCTCGGCTACGCGCAGCCCTCCGACGAAGTCGTCGCCATCGTGGAAGATGCCGTCCGGACGTTCGAGGACCTGGGTTGCACGGTCGATCTCGTCGAACAGGTCATGGACGAAGACCCGCTGCCGATCTGGATGGCGGAGTTCTATGCCGGCGTCGGAACCCGGCTGAAGGACGTGCTCGCCAACAAGCCCGAACTGCTTGACCCGGCTGTGGCCGACGTCCTTGCCGGCGCGCTCGACCAGGAGATGGGCGATTATTACGCCAAGGTCTTTGCGCGTTACGACTTCCGCGAGAAGATGCGGACCTTTTTCGAGGACTACGATCTGCTCCTGACGCCGACGCTTCCCGTCCCCGCTTTCGACGTGGGGTGCGATGCGCCGCCGGAGCTGCCCGACCGCAATATCGTGTCGTGGGTCTACTACACCTATCCGTTCAACCTGACGGGCCAGCCCGCCGCCTCGGTGCCGGCGGGCTGGACACGGGGCGGCCTGCCCGTGGGCATGCAGATGGTCTCGAAGATCCTGCACGAGGAAGACATCTTCCGCGCCGCCGCGGCGTTCGAGGCCGCCAGGCCGTGGGCCGGCAGGAAACCCGATCTGGCGGTTTCATAGAGGATATTGCGGCAGGAGCGGTGAAGGTTACAGGGCGGCGCCGGTTCAACAACCGGAACTTACGAGCGCCCGCCGGCTCCGTTCGTTTTCGTGAAATTCGTCAATTGAGCAGCTGTCTCGGCAGCCACATGGCGATTTCAGGAAACGCCATGATAAGCGCCAATCCGGTCAGCTGCAGGAGCACGAATGGAATGATGCCGACGTAAATCTGCTGGATCTTTACCTGGGGCGGTGCCACGCCCTTCATATAGAACAGGGCAAATCCGAACGGCGGCGTGAGGAAAGACGTTTGCAGGTTAACGGCAAGCAGAATGGCGAACCAGTAAACGACATCCAGCTTGGACACATGGCCGGAGAAGTCGAGCAACTCCACGATCGGCGCAAAGACCGGAATGACGATGAGCGTGATCTCGATCCAGTCGAAGAAGAATCCCAAAAAGAAAACGATTGCCATCAGGATAAAGAGTATTCCCCACGACCCGAGACCGGCGCTGTCCACCAGGCCGACAACGATTTCGTCGCCGCCGAGCGAGCGAAACGTGTATGAAAATGCGGTCGCACCGATAAAGATGAAAAATATCATCGCGTTTGTGAGCATCGATCGCTCAACGACCTCGCGCAGCAGACTGAGTGTCAGCCGCCGGTTCAGCGCCGCAAGCAAAATTGCTCCGAGAGCCCCCATTCCGGCGGCCTCGGTCGGCGTAGACCAGCCGAGGATAATCGAACCGAGAACCATAAAGATCAGGAAGATCGCCGGAAGAAATCCGCGCAGGAGAAGACGGATCAGTTCCCGGTAGCTTTCCGGCCCCAGTTCGCGGGGCAAAGGCGGCGCCAGCTTGGGCCGCAGACTACAGAGCGTCGTGATGTAGACCAGATAGAGGCCGGCCAGCAACAGGCCCGGAAAGAAGGCCGCCACGAACAGATTGCCGACCGATCGGCCGAGAAGTTCGCCCATGATGACCAGCATGATGCTTGGCGGAATCAGCACGCCGAGCGTGCCGGATGCCGCAATCGTGCCGGTGGCCAGGGGCGTGTTGTAGTTCCGCTCCAGCATGACGGGCAGGGCCATGATGGTCATCATGACCACCGAAGCCCCGATGATTCCCGTCATTGCCGCCATGATGACGCCCATCGCGGTCACCGACAGCGCCAGGCCCCCGGGCACCCTGTACAACAGGACCTGCAGGCAATGCAGAAGGTCTCTGGCGACTCCGCTTTTTTCGAACATCGTCCCCATGAATATGAACATGGGGATGGCAATGAGGACCTGATTGTCGGCAATTCCGCCCCAGATGCGCGAGACGATGTTGAAGAATTCGATCTCGGCAAATACGCCGAACGCGATACCGATAAATCCGAAGCCGAGCCCGACGCCGCCCAGAATGGCGCCGACCGGGTAACCGGTGAACAGAAGACAACCGAGAGCCGCGAACATGAAGAGCGGCATATAGTCGATAAAAAAATCGATCATAGCAGCTCTCTCGTCGGGCTCGTTGCCGGCTCATCGCCGGCCGTCTCCGGAATGGCCGACGGACCGAACAGTTCGACGAGCTTGCGCAAAAATACGCTGACCGCCGCCAGGAAGATGAACACAATTCCCGCCGGCAGAAAGGCCTTGATAATCCAGCGGTGTGGCAATCCTGTTGCCGAATCCGAATTTTCTCCCAGGTTCCAGGATTTCTCCCACCAGTCGATGCCGTGATAGAAAACAATCACGCAATACGGGATGAGAAACAAAAGACAGCCCAGCAACTCGATCCACAGTTGCGCCTTGCGCGGGAGCCGTTCATGCACGATTTCGATGCGCACATGGGCGTCCTTCATATACCCCCAGCCGATGCACAACAGGAACAGCACGGCATGCAGGTGCCATTCGAGCTCCTGCAGCTTGGTCGAGCCGAGCACAAGAAACCGGCGTGTGACCACGTCGAACGCGATGACCACGATGAGCAGCACGCTCAGCCATGCCACCAGCGAGCCGACGGTACTGACAAAACGGCCGAGGCGATCGCTGATGCGATACAGGATCAACATGGGTTCAAGGAGTTTACCCTGGCGAAAACGGTTGCTCCGTGCGCTATACGCGATAGCGCACGGAGCATGACTTTACCGCACTGAACCGGCTGGGGGTCTATTTCAGATACCCCAGATCGGACCAGACTTTGTACTCGGCGCGGAAATCGGAATAGGATTTCCAGACCTTCTTGAAGTTCGCGCTCCTGGCCCTGTCGTCTTCGACGACTTCGAGCCATGCCTTTCTGAGCGCATTCAGGATTTCAGGCGACCATTTGTGGATTTTTACGCCCTTCTTGATCAGCTCCTTCAGCGCCTTGCCCTGGATCGCCTCGCCTTCGGCAAGGCCCTCACGCATATTGTCGCCGCAGGCCATCTCGAGGATGATCTTGTGCTGCTTTGACAGCGCATCCCATTTCTTCTTGTTGATCATGATGTCGAACAGGGTCGACTGCTGGTGCCAACCGGGGAAATAGGCGTGTTTGGCGACCTGATAGAATCCCCAGTCCAGATCAATGGCCGGCATGGAGAATTCCGCCGCATCGATGGTGCCCCGCTCCAGTGCGGGATAGATGTCGGCGCCGGCGATCAGCTGCGTCGACACGCCGATCTTCTGCATGACCTTTGCGCCAAGACCGAAGAAGCGCATCTTGAGACCCTTCAGGTCTTCGAGCGTCTTCATTTCCTTGCGGAACCAGCCCGAGCCCTCAGGTGCAATGACGCCGCACAGGACGGTATGGATGCCATGCGGGGCGTACAGCTCCTCGAACATCTTCTTGCCGCCGCCATAATAGTACCAGGCCATGTACTCGCCGGCGCGCGGACCGAACGGAACCGCAGCGAACAGGGCAAACGCCGGGTCGCGCCCATACCAGTATCCGGGAGTCGACCAGCAGGCGTCGACCGAACCGGCGCTCACGGCGTCGAAACACTCCTTGGGCGGGATCAACGCGCCGGGCTCCGTGAACTGGATCTTGAACTTCCCGCCGGACGCGCCGTCGACCTTGCCGACGAGGCTCTTTCCGAGCGAGCCGAGCTGGATCAGTTTGCTGGGAAAGAAGCTTCCCATCTTCCAGCGCACGCGATCGGCGGCATCCGCGGCCGTCACCGTACCCAGGCAGACGGCGGCTCCGAGCATCGCGCCGAGGAGCGATCGGTTAAATTTACGAATGTTCATTACTTCTCTCCCTCTTCACTGTCGTGGCGATCGAATTCGCCTGGAATCGGTTACTGTACGTCCATCGCTAAACCCGTCCTGAATTCGGCCGATTCGCAGGCCGCCCCCGTCGCCGGACCATCCCGTCGGCGATCCGCGTACAGGTC
>CAZUSL010000059.1:0-16669 GCA_964622925.1 uncultured Pseudohongiella sp.
CGGCGTCCTGCCTCGCACGCCCGCTGAACCCGCTGCCGCCCAAAGGCGACTCACGCCGTGCCGGTTCCAGGAATAGATTTCGCACATCTACCGCATTTCGTTGCTAGACTCCTTCCCGATGCTTTCTTGTTGAGGAAACTAGCATGCGTTTGATCGCTTGTACTATGTTGACGCTTGGCGTTCTGCCGCTCGCGGCCTTTTCCCAGCAGTCCCCGGGGGATTGGTTCGAGGAGGGCCGCGCGGCGGTCGAACGCAATCTTGCCCTGCGCCCAGCGGTGGGCGCCACGGCAAAAAACGTGATTCTCTTCGTCGGCGACGGCATGGGCGTGTCCACGGTAACCGCTGCGCGCATCCTCGAAGGGCAATTGCGTGGCGAGACCGGCGAGGAGAACGAACTGTTCTTCGAGACTTTCCCCAATCTCGCCCTCGCCAAGACCTATAACACCGACGCCCAGGTGCCCGATTCGGCGGGAACCATGACCGCCATGGTTACGGGCGTGAAGACCAGGGCCGGGCTGATCAGCGTCAGCGATGCCGCGCTGCGCGGCGATTGCGCTTCCCAGCAAGGGGCGGGACTGCCTACCTTTCTCGAAATCGCGGAAATGCGCGGCCTGGCGACCGGCGTCGTCAGCACGGCGCGGCTGACCCATGCCACGCCGGCGGCGAATTACGCCCATATCATGGAACGCAATTTCGAGTCCGACGCCGATGCCGCCGGCTTGTCCGATCCGGGCGATTGTGTAGACATCGCCCGGCAATTGATCGAATTCACCGACAATGTGGAAGGCTCCGACGGGCTTGAAGTCGCGCTCGGCGGCGGCCGCGGCGCTTTCCTGCCGAATTTCGAAGGAGCGGACCCCGAAGACGGCGAAGCCGGAAACCGCCTTGACGGCAGAGACCTGGCCGGAGAATGGGTCGAACGCCACGATGACGCCGCCTACGTCTGGAACGCCGAGCAGTTCGCCGCGGTGGACCCGGACAATGTCTCCCATCTGCTCGGCCTGTTCGAACTCTCGCACATGGAATACGAACTCGACCGCGAAAACGACGCGGGCGGCGAGCCGAGCCTGTCCGAGATGACCGCCAAGGCGATCGGGATTCTCTCGAACAATCCGAACGGCTATTACCTGAACGTCGAAGCCGGACGCATCGATCACGCCCACCATGCCACGAGTCCGCGCCGGGCGCTGGTCGACACAATCGAGTTCGCACGTGCGGTACAAACCGCCTACGAGATGGTGGATCTGTCCGAGACGCTCATCATCGTCACCGCCGACCACAGCCATGTATTCACCGTCGCCGGCTATCCCGGCAGGGGCAATCCCATCCTCGGCGTTGTGGCCGGCGGCGACGGAGAGCCGGATCTCGCCGACGACGGCATGCCCTACACGACCCTCGGCTACATCAACGGCCCCAATCCCGGCCGCGACGAAGACCTGAGCCACGTCGACACCACCCACGAGAGCTTCCGCTCCCAGACCCTGGTGCCGCTCGGCTCGGAAACCCACGCCGGCGAAGACGTGGCGGTCTATGCGGTCGGCCCGGGCTCGGACCTGGTGCGCGGCGTGATCGAACAGAACGTGATCTTCCACATCATGATGGAAGCCACCCAACTCGATCAGCGTTGATCGCCCTGCCATGTTGCAAAGAAGTGAAAAGAAACCAAAAACTTGATTGCGCCGCAATGGCGGTGTTTTTAGGGCTCTCGCTCTTGCCAACGCTCGAAGCGCGCAGCCAGGATTCGAACGTCGCTTATCGATCGATTTATGGAATCGACGTCTACTTCCTTGGCGATGGATCGCTGACAGGCGGCCAGGATTACGAGGAGGCCAGCGGTTCTCTCGCACTCGGCGACTTCGTGTTGGACGAGATCTCGTATGTGGACGTATACGAGTTTTCCCTCGATTCGACAAACTTTGTCGACTTTTCGCTTACCGCGTCCGAATTCACTCCGCTGCTGTATCTCATTGAAACAAATGAGAATCAGGACTTGGTTTACATCGAGATCATCGAGCACTCCGGCGGCTCCATTTCTGCGCAACGGGAATTGCACATCGGCACGTACTGGCTGGCGGTGACAAGCGCCGACGAATCCCCACTGGCGCAAGGCGGCTACGATCTCAGTGCGAGCAGCGAGCGAACCGAGGACAGTTATCGGTCCATTTACGGAGTCGAGATTTTTCTGCTCGGCAGCGGATCGCTGACGGGCAACGACGACGCGGCGGAGATCGACGGAACTCTCGAATCCGGCGACTTTGTACTGAACGGAAGATACGCGGATGTGTACGAGTTTTCGCTCGAATCAACCAACACGGTCGACATCGCGCTCACGCCATCCGGATTCTCTCCGCTGCTGTATCTTGCGCGAATTAACGCAGATCAGGAGTTGATTTCTATCGAAGCAATCGAGGCATCCGGCGGCACAGTCACAGCCCAACGGCAATTGCACGCCGGCGCTTACTGGGTGGTGGTGACCAGCGGCGATGAATCTTCATCCGCGTCAAGTGCCTACAAACTCAGCGTGCGCAGTGCGAGATCGGAGAGTCCATACGTTCCCGGCGCAGTCTTTACCGACAACTTGGCATCTGGCGGAAGCGGTCCGGAGATGGTGGTGATTCCGTCGGGCTCGTTCCTTATGGGCTCGTCAGAGAACTGGAGTCCAACAGAAACTCCGGTCCACCGTGTGACGATAGGGCAGAATTTTGCAGTGTCAAAATACGAGGTAACGTTCGCGCAGTGGTACGACTGTGTGGTGGGTGGCGGCTGCGGCGGGTATTCACCCGACGATGCTGGTTGGGGCCGTGGCGACCGCCCGGTTATTTATATATCTTGGCACGATGCGCAGGAGTATGTCGCTTGGTTGTCACGAGAGACAGGCGGGACTTACCGTTTGCTTAGCGAAGCGGAATGGGAGTACGCGACGCGTGCGGGATCGACGACGAGTTACAGTTGGGGCGACGAATTTGATGGCAGTCTCGCCAACCTCGATGGAAATAGAGGCCGCACGGTCCCAGTGGGATCGTTTCCGGCGAACGCATTTGGCTTGCACGACATGCACGGCAACGTGTATGAATGGGTGGAGGACTGTTGGAACGAGAATTACCATGGAGCGCCAGCTGATGGAAGCGCGTGGTTGAGTGGGAACTGCTCCGAGCGAATCTTCCGAGGCGGCTCTTGGTACTGGGTTCCCAGTCTCCTCCGTTCCGCGTATCGCGGCCATGAACCTACCGGACATCGGAGCAAAGGCGTCGGTTTCCGTGTGGCTCGGACGCTTACTCCTTGATCGGTGAACTTCCGCACTATGGCCTGCAAAAAATGAAGCCCGTCAAGTCCATCAGCGTCGCCGAATTCAAGGAACAGTTCCCGGCGCTACTCGACAAGTTGGCTCCCCAGGGAATTGTGATCACCAGGCACGGTCGTCCGGTCGCCAAAATCGTCCCATATCTCGACAATCAAGGGCTGGGTGACGGCGATTCTCACGATCCAGTTTGATGAAAGTTGTCTCTTGACTGAACAGGCATTGGCACGATCTCGGCGCGAATGAGCTTGCCTTTTTCGGTGTCGGCCACTTTCAGATCGTAGGCCGATTGCAGGTTCAGCCAGAACTCGGCCGAAGTTCGCAAAAAAGTCGCCAGCCTCAAGGCGGTGTCCGTGGAAATGCCACGCCGCTCACGCACGATGTCGTTGATGCGGGGGGCATCGACTCTCAACGCTTTCGCCAATGCGTTCGCCGTCATTCCGGCAGGCACAAGAAACTCTTCCCGCAGAATCTCACCGGGATGTATGGGCCTCATTTTGTTTTCAATCATGGAAATTCTCCTAGTGGTAATCCTTGATTTCCACGCAGGTCGCCTCGCCTTCGCTGAAAACGAAGCACAATCGCCATTGTCGATTCAAGCGTATGCTCCATTGACCTGACAGGTCACCCCCGAGTTTCTCCAATCGATTACCGGGCGGGAACCGCAAATCATCGATGCTCTTTGCATTGTCAAGCATCTGCAGCTTCCGCTCCGCCTGGGCTTGAAACGCACGGAACTGCGCTGGGCATTGCCCGCCGAACAGGGCTTCCGTGCGCTTGCAGGCAAAATGCTTGATCACGCGGAGATGGTATAACGCGCCTCATTAAACATCAATAGTTAGATGTCAGAATTTATCGACGCTAGCGGCGGGGAAGGAGGACGACCCGGGTGCGTGAAAGACGGTCGTGGGCGGCGTCGCCCTCCGGGTCGAAGTAGAGCCAGAGGTAGCCGAGGCCGAAGAGGAAGAAGGCCGGCCAGGCTAAGAGGAAGCGGAGCAGTGCCTGGCGAACGGTCATCAGGTTGCCGTCGCGGGATTGCGCCCTGATGCGCCAGGCGACCATGCCGAGGGTCTGGCCACCGCGGGTCCAGAACCAGACATAGAAGGCCGCGGCGCTTGCGCACATGAGTGCGAACAGCAGCAGGCCGAACAGCGGGTCGGTTTCCACCCGGCCGTCGATGATCTGATTCGTTCCCGCGCCCGCGATGAGTTGCGCCACGAAGCCGAGGGTAATCCAGATCGCCAATACGAGAAAGGCGTCGTAGAGCAGGGCCGCGAGCCGCCGAATCAATCCGGCGGCAGGCAGCGATGCGGGATCGTTCACGGGCTTGCGGCCTCGTTACAGTTCCTTGACTGCCTGGATCAGTTCGTTGGCGGCTTTCTGGCCGTCGCCGAACAGCATTTTCGTATTGTCCGCGAAGAACAGCGGATTCTCGACTCCCGAGAATCCCGCGCCGCGGCCGCGCTTGATGACGATGACGTTGTCCGAGTCCATGGCGTCGAGGATCGGCATGCCGTAAAGCGGGCTTGAGGTGTCGGTCTTGGCCGAGGGGTTCACCACGTCGTTCGCGCCGATGATCAGGGTCACCGTGGTGTTTTTGAAGTCGGCGTTGATGTCTTCCATGTCGTAGATCATGTCGTAGGGAACGCCGGCCTCGGCGAGCAGCACGTTCATGTGGCCCGGCATGCGCCCGGCGACGGGATGGATCGCGAACTTGACCTTGACGCCGCGTTCGTTGAGCAATTGCACGAGTTCCCAGATCTTGTGCTGGGCCTGGGCCACGGCCATACCGTAACCCGGGATGATGATCGCCTGGTCTGCGAAAGCCATCAGGATGCCGGCGTCCTGGGCCTGGATTTCCTTCATTTCCTGCTCGCCGCTTGCTGTTGCGGCGGCGCCGGTGCCGACGCCGGCGAAGAAGACGTTCGCCACCGAGCGGTTCATCGCCACCGCCATCAGGTGGGTGAGCAGCGAACCCGCCGAACCGACGACGATACCGGCGATGATCATGGCGGCGTTGCCGAGTACATAACCTTCGAAGCCGACCGCGAGTCCGGTCAGGGCGTTGAACAGGGAAATGATTACCGGCATGTCGGCGCCGCCGACAGGCACGGTAATGAAGATGCCGACGATCAGCGCCAGCGCGAAGAAGACGGTGATGGTCGTCAGGTCGACCGAGAAATACACAAGAACGGCGAACACGACGGTGGCGAGCGCCAGGATGGCGTTGACGACATGTTGCCCCGGCACGATTCTGCTCAGATGCAGGCGGCCGTCGAGCTTGGCCCAGGCGACGATGCTGCCGCTGAAGGAGATCGTGCCGATCACCGCGCCGAGGATTGCCAGGATCGCAACGTCGACGCCGAGATAAGCCGCGGCGCTCGCGCCGGGATAGGCTTCGCCGGCCTTGAGCAGTTCCACCGCGGCGATGGTCGCAGCCGCGCCGCCGCCCATGCCGTTGTACATGGCGATCATCTGCGGCATGTCGGTCATGGCGACGCGCTTGCCGCTGACCCAGGCATAGCCGCCGCCGACGGCGATGCCGGCGATGATGAGCGAAAGGTTGACCGTGAAATGTTCGCTTTCGAGCAATTCGGGCGTGCCGAAAGTCACGAGCGTGGCAAGCAGCATGCCGAGGCCCGCCCAGACGATGCCGCGCCGGGCCGTGACCGGCGAACTCATCTGTTTCAGGCCGACGATGAAAAGTACCGCGGCGGCGAGATAACTGGCTTCGATGATCCAATCCATGTGTCAGTCTCCCGCCGGCTCGCCAGGCTTCTTGCTGGACTTGAACATCTCCAGCATGCGCTCGGTGACCACGTAGCCGCCGACGGCGTTGCCCGCCGCAAGCAGCACCGCGACGAAACCGATGGCCTGCTCGGTGGTGGTTTCGGCGATGCCCAGGGCGTACATCGCGCCGACGAGCACGATGCCGTGAACGAAATTCGAACCCGACATCAGCGGGGTATGCAGAATGACCGGCACCCGGGCGATGATCTCGTACCCGGTAAAGCCCGCCAGCAGAAAAATATAGATCGCCGCGAGTCCTTCAATCATGATTTCGCTCCGAGTCGATTGGGCGGGGGCTAGAGCCGTTCCCTGATTGCCGCGTTGTGTATGGCGCCGGCGTGGGTCACCAGGCTCTCGTTGATGATTTCGTCTTCCAGGTTGATGTCGACAGCGCCGTCGCTGATGAGCAGGTCGAGAAAGGCGAGCAGGTTCCTGGCGTACAATTCGCTGCCGTGGCCGCCCATCTGCCCGGGCAGGTTCACCGGGCCATCGATGATCACGCCCGCGTGATTGACGACTTCTCCGGCCCTGGTCAACTCGCAATTGCCGCCGCCTTCCGCCGCCAGGTCCACGATCACCGAACCGCCGCGCATGCCTTCCACGAGTTCGCGGCTGATGATGCGCGGCGAGGGGCGGCCCGGAATGGCCGCGGTAGTGACGATGACGTCGGCCCCGGTGATGTGCTTACCCAGGATTTCCTGTTGCCGGGCCTTTTCCTCATCGGTCAATTCACGGGCATAGCCGCCGCTGCCTTCGGCCTGCACCTGGGTGTCGACGAAACGCGCGCCAAGCGATTCGACCTGTTCCTTGACCGCCGCGCGCACGTCGTAACCCTCGACGACGGCGCCGAGCCGCCTGGCCGTGGCGATGGCCTGCAGGCCCGCCACGCCGGCGCCGATCACGAGTACTTTCGACGGCCGGATCGTGCCGGCCGCCGTGGTAAGCATGGGGAAGAACTTGCCGAGGTGGGCCGCGCCGAGCAATACCGCCTTGTAGCCAGCGATGCTGGCCTGGGAGGAAAGCGCATCCATTGCCTGGGCGCGGGAAATACGCGGAATCAGTTCGACGCTGAAAGCGCTGATGTTGCGCTGCGCGAGTTGCTCGAAACGTTGCAGGTCCGAATGCGGGTCGAGAAAGCCGATCAGCACCGAACCTTCGCGCAATTGCGCGATCTGTTCGCCGGTCGGCGGATTGACGAGCAGGCTGATATCGGCCTTGCCGAGCAATTCGGCGGCGTCGCTCACGATCTCGGCGCCGTTGAAACTCTCGTCCGTATAGCCGGTCAGTTCGCCGGCGCCCGCCTGGACGCTGATCTCGATTCCGTTTCCGGAAAGACGTTTCACCGCATCGGGCGCCAGCGCGATTCGATGCTCTCCTTCGCGTACTTCTTTCGGAACACAGATTCGAATTGCCATACCGATTCCCGGGCCGGACCCTGTTTGTTGGCCACGCAGTATAGCCATAAGCGTTTTCGTTGCAAGCGGGGTTTATTTGATAGAATCGCGCGCATGTCGGATTCAGCCAAACCGCGTCACATCGTCCTGATGGACACTACCTTGCGTGACGGTGAGCAGACCCAGGGCGTTTCCTTTTCGGTCAACGAGAAGGTGAGCATCGCGCGCGCCCTGTTGCAGACGCTCCGCGTCGACCGCATCGAGGTGGCCTCGGCCTGCGTTTCCGAGGGCGAACGCGAGGCCGTGGCGCGAATCTGCGCCTGGGCTTCGGAGCAGGGCTACGGCGACCGCGTCGAAGTGCTCGGATTCGTCGATTACAAGCGCAGCGTCGACTGGATCGCCGGCGCCGGCTGCCGGGTCGTCAACCTGTTGACCAAGGGCAGCGAGAAACATTGCCGCAAGCAACTCGGCAAGACCCTTGAGCAACATCTGGCGGACATCGAGCGCACCGTCGAATACGCAAAATCGCGCGATCTGAAAGTCAACGTCTATCTAGAGGACTGGTCCAACGGCTATCGCGACAGCCGGGACTACGTTTTCGGCCTGGTCGAAGGCATGCTGGGGCTCGGCATCGGGCATTTCATGCTGCCTGACACCCTCGGCGCCTTGTCGCCGCAAGAAGTGGCGCAATACATTGATGGCATGCGCCAACGCTTTCCCGATCTGCAATTCGATTTTCACCCCCACAACGACTACGGCCTGGCTACCGCGAACGTGCTCGCCGCGGTGGAGGCGGGAATCGATTGCATTCATTGCACGGTCAATTGCCTCGGCGAACGCGCCGGCAACGTTTCGCTGGCGGAAGTCGCCGTCGTGCTCAGGGACAAGGCGGGAGTGGAACTTTCCATCGACGAGACGCGCATCGCCGCCTTGAGCGGCATGGTGGAAAACTTCTCAGGCAAATGGATCGCGGCGAACACGCCGGTAACCGGGGCGGACGTATTCACCCAGACCGCCGGCATACACGCCGACGGCGACCTGAAAGGCGATCTCTACGTTTCACGGCTCAGTCCGGAACGCTTCGACCGCAAACGCACCTACGCCCTCGGCAAGATGAGCGGCAAGGCCTCGCTGATCAACAACCTAGACGAACTCGGCATCAGCCTGACCGAGGAAGAACAGGCCGCTGTCCTGCGGCGCGTCGTCGAACTTGGCGATTCCAAGCATGTCATCACCACCGACGATCTGCCCTTCATCATCGCCGACGTGCTAGAAGACAGGGAGGAGGAGCATGTAAGCCTGCTCAACTGCTATATCAATACCGGCCTCAACGTCGACAGCACCGCCAGCGTGCGCGTGGCGGTCGGCGGTGAGGAACACCAGGCATCGGGCGTGGGCAACGGCGGTTTCGACGCCTTCATGGACGCCCTGGGCAAGATCATGCGGGAGCAGGATTTCGAGATTCCCGAACTCGTCGATTTCGAGGTTCACATTCCCCGGGGCGGCCAGACCGACGCGCTCACCGAGTGCTTCATCACCTGGCAATTGCCCGAACGCAAGCTCAAGACGCGCGGCGTCGACGCCAACCAGGTGCTCGCTGCGGTCAAGGCCAGCCTGCGGATGATCAATCTGCAGATATCGGCGCAGCAGCGTAATTCTCAGCTACCAGATCGCCAAAAGACCGCGTATTGATCGTACGGCTGTCCGATCCTGCCCGAGTCAGGTCGGGCGTGGTGAACCCCTGGTCGAAGACCGATTGCATGGCCTTCCAGACGTGGCCGGCTTCCTCCTTCAGCCCCAGGCTCATGTCGAGCAGCATGGCGACCGAACCGATCATGGAATAGGGATTGGCGATGTCCTTGCCGGCGATATCCGGCGCCGAGCCATGGGAAGGCTCGTAATAGGCCTTGTCCGGCCCGAGGCAGGCCGAAGGCATCAGTCCGAGCGAGCCGAGAATGCCGCCGGCCTGATCGCTGAGAATGTCGCCGAACATGTTTTCCATGACCATGACGTCGAATTGTCCCGGATCCAGGCAGAGATAGGTGGCGGCAGCATCGACCAGGATATGGCGTACCTCGACTTCGGGATATTCCTGCCCGACTTCGCCGAGCACTTCGTTCCACAGCACGCTCGACTTGAGCACATTGCTCTTGTGAATGTTGTGCAGCAACTTCTTGCGGCCCCTGGCCGTCTCGAAGGCGACGCGGGCGATGCGTTCGATCTGGTCCTCGTCGTATTCGAGGCTTTCGTTGACATAGCGCTTGCCGGCGGCGTTGCGGCCGCTCTCCTTGGCGCCGAAATACAGGCCGCCGACAAGTTCGCGGATAATCATGATGTCGATGCCGCCGGCGACGATCTCAGGTTTCAGCGGCGAGAAATGCGTCAGGCTGCCGGCCAGACGCACCGGGCGGAAGTTGGCGAAAGTGTCGAAGCGGCGGCGCAGGGGCAGCAGCGCGCCGCGTTCCGGCCGCATGTCCACCGGAATCTTTTCGGTTTGTTCGTGGTCGAGCCCGATCGGCCCTTTCAGGATCGCGTCGGCCCGGTCGCACAATTCCTTCGTCGCCTGGGGGAAAGCGTCGCCATGGGAAAACCAGGCGCCCGCGCCGAAAGCGCCATGCTCCAGTTCCAGTCGAATGCCGTTGCGCGATTCCGCAAGACGCAGGATCTTCTCGGCCTCGGCCATGATTTCCGGGCCGATGCCGTCGCCGTCCAGCAGGGCGATCGTATATGAACTCATGTGACTTCCGGATTTGGACAGTTGGGACGGAGCCCGATTATGCCGCAGAGGAAGTCCTGGCGGTAGCGAGCGGGGCCGGTTCGATGGTTTCCGGCCCGGCCGCGAAATAGCGGCCGAAGCGGTTGCGGATGAAATCCCCGAACGGAATATCCTCCTGCCTGACCAGCCCCTTCCCTGGCAATTTGCCCTGCGCGAGCAGATCCAGCGCTGCGCAGGCGCCGGCCGACGTGGTCAGCCTGATGGCGCTCCATGGCCTGCCATTGATATTGCGGTGGTAAATCCGGTTGGCCCAGGTTTCCTGTTCAAGGCAGCCGTTACGCAAGCCGCTGACCGAAACCTTGATGACCACTACATCCTGGCCGGTATGCGGCAAGGCGGACTCGAGGATGTCCTTCAGCAATTCGCGGCGGTCCCGAAGTTTCAGATCTTCAAGCAGTGCTGTCATGATGTCGCGGTGACCGGGATACCGGATTGTGCGGTAGTTGAGTTCATCCACCTTGCCGGCGAAAGTCTCGCGCAGGCTGCCGAGACCGCCGGAGGTATTGAACGCTTCGTAATCGATGCCGTCGAGGGAGAAAGTTTCCAGCCCTTCGAGCGGCTGCAGTTCGACCGGTTCGCCGCCTGCGATCGCCTCGCAGGGATTACAATACTCGTTGATCAGTCCGTCGGTCGACCAGGTCAGGTTGTATTTCAGCGCGCCGGCAGGGTAGCGCGGCAATGCGCCGACGCGTAGATGAATCCGTTCGAGCTTGTCGAACTTGCGAGCCAGTTCGCAGGCAGCAACGGAGACGAATCCCGGCGCCAGCCCGCATTGGGGAATCATCGCGCTATTCGATTTCGCGGCCAACTCGCGCACGACGCGCGTGCCTGCGAGGTCCTCGCTGAGATCGAGATAGTGGGCGTCTTTGGTCGCGGCCGCTCCGGCGACGACGGCGTTGACCTTGAAAGGTCCGGCGTTGACGACGGCGAACTTGCCGGCGACGGCCGCGTCCAATGCATGCGCGTCGCCCGCGTCAAGCTGCAGCGTCCTGATGCCGGGAACCGGTGGCAGCCCTTCCAGGTTGGCTGGCTCCCTGTCGGCGACCGTGACTTCGTAATCGCCCGTGGCCGCAAGAAACTCGGCGATTCCTGAGCCGATCTTGCCGGCGCCCAGCAACAGGACCTGCATCATCGTTCCCCCAAACTGATGCTGATGAAGAATGAGTTTAGTCTTGATATCGAACGGAATTAACGGTTGAATTAACAAATTTGCTCACAAATATTCGACAATATGACGAGAAAACCGACGAAATGATCACTGACGACAAAGACAGAACCTTGCTCGCCCTGCTCAGCGCCAACAGCAGGGAATCGACCGCCGAACTGGCCCGCAAGATGGGCCTGTCCCGCACCACGGTCACGAGCCGGATCGAGCGCCTCGAACGCCTGGGAGTGATTTCCGGCTATACCATCCGCTTCAGCGAAGAATACGCCGAAGGGCAGATCAAGGCCCACGTCATGATTCGCGCGGACACCAAGCAGGCAGTGGGAATCTTCCGCGCGTTGCGGCAGATTCCGTCCGTGCGCGCCTTGCATACGGTCAACGGCGAATACGACATGGTCGCCATGGTCAGCACGGGCTCGACCCGGGAACTCGACGACACCCTGGACCGGATCGGCCAAGTCCCCGGCGTCGACAAGACCGTATCCTCGATCATCCTGACGACGCGATTCGAGCGTTGAGCCTGAGAAGTTGCGGCAATGCCCGAACGGAACTAAGTTAGAGGACTGGCTGATAATTGTCTTCATGGGTTTGAGCAGGGTGGGGAACTGATGGAAATCGAAGAGTTTGCACTCGAGCGTATTCAATCGCTGTACGAGAATACCGTCGAGTTCAATTTGTCCGACAGCGGTGTCCATCCGATGTGCCTGAACGATCTCCTGAGCGACGCCGAGATGAGGGAATTGCAGTCGCTTGAGCTCGGTTACGGCTGGACGAACGGCGCGGTTTCGTTGCGGGAGGCCATTGCGGCCTTGTACGAGAGCCGTACGTCGGACGAAGTCATCGTTACCAACGGTTCGGCGGAAGCCAATTTCCTGCTGGTCATGTCGCTGCTGAATCCAGGTGACGAGATTGTCGTGTTCACGCCCAACTATCTGCAGATTTGGGGGTGGGCGCGTGCGCTGGGCGTGAACGCCAAAGCGGTGCGGCACGACGGCGATGCCGACTGGCAGCCCAGGCTTGACGAACTGAAAGAGGCGATATCAGGCAAGACTCGCCTGATCACGATCTGTAACCCGAACAATCCGACCGGCGCCGTCATGCCGCCGGAAGGCATGCGCGAGCTGGTTCACATTGCCGACAGGCACGATCTCTATCTGCACGCGGACGAAGTATATAGAGGTATGGAGTTGTACGGTCCGGAATGCGCGAGTTTCCTGGATCTCTACGGCAAGGCGATAGTGACCAATGGGCTGTCGAAGGCCATGGGGTTGCCTGGACTGAGGATCGGCTGGCTTGCCGGTCCAGCAGAGGACATCTACAAGGCCTGGCAAAACAAGGACTACACCTCCATCACGACATCGGCGATCAGCGAGTATGTCGCCGAGCGCGTGCTGCAACCTGAGCGGCGCTCCGCAATTCTGCGGCGCAGCAAGACGATCCTGCGGCGGAACCTGGCGTTGTTGCACGACTGGATCGATGCGAATTCCGGACTGCTTTCGCTCGTTTCCCCGCAAGCGGGCGGTTTCGCGTTCGTACGTTATCACTTCGAGGCGAATTCGACCGAACTTGTGCGTCGGCTGCGCGACGAGATGGGCGTAATGCTGCTCCCTGGCGATGTGTACGGTCTTGATGGCTATTTCCGCATTGGCATCGGTGCGCCGCGCAGCCATCTTGAGCCCGGACTCGAACGCATTGCGGACTACATGCGGAAGAACTACCGGCGAATTGAACCGCTTCAACAAAGCTTGACTCGCTAATTCAAAGATTCAATAATAGGTGTTTTATTAGGTCTAAATAAAGGTCTTTTCATGAGTATGACGCATCCCATCCTTGCCAACGCGAGCGCGGGCATATCCGAGCTTAAGAAAAATCCCATGGCCGTCATCGAGCACGCCGAGGGTGCGCCGGTGGCGATTCTGAATCGCAATCGGCCCGTGTTTTACGCCGTCCCCGCCGCGGCCTGGGAAAGCTTGATCGATCAACTGGAGGACCTCGAACTGGCGGCGCTCGTGCGCGAACGGCAAGGCGAGGCCGAAATCGAAGTCGATATCGATGAGCTATAGGCTGGTCTTCCTCGCGAGCGCGATGCGCGAGTGGGAAAAGTTGAACCCCCATATCCGGCGACAATTCAAGAAGAAGTTGGCAACACGCCTCGAAACGCCAAGGATTGAGGGCGACCGCTTGCGCGTCATGAAAGACTGCTACAAGATAAAACTGCGAAGCGCGGGATACAGACTCGTTTACCAGGTAAGGGATCAAGACTTGGTTGTGGCGGTCGTTGCCGTCGGCAAACGCGAGCGGAACGCCGTCTATCTTGCCGCGACAGGCAGAGTTTCGAAGAGGGCAGAATTTTGAAGGTCGGCATTTCACAATGGATGATGATCCTGGTGCTGATGACTGGCGCTTTTGCCGGCCCCGCTCATTCCCAGGATAGTCAGATTGACGCAGAGCCCGAAGCCGGCTTGCAAGCGGAAGCAAGCGTCGAGTCGGAGCAAATGCCTCACATTACCATTGAAGAGATACGGGTTACGGCCGAGCGCTCGTCTTTCGTTTTGCGTCGGCAACTGGAAGCGGCCACGGAAGATTTCGTTGCCGATTACAACGAGTTGAATGAAATAGATGAGTTCGACATCAACTGCAATAGATCCAATTGGACCCATACCCGCATTCAGGAACAAGCCTGCATGCCGGTGTTTTTCGAAAGGGCGTTGGCGGAAGCTGCCCGGATGGCCTTCATTACCGGTGATTTTATCTTTACCGACATGTCATCCGTGGCCTTCGACGTAAGACCGAAGTTTGAGCAATTGGAGAACCATATCCTGCAAATTGCGCTGGAGCATCCCGACCTTGCGGATTCCCTGCTGGAATTGGGCAAGATCCAGGCGGCACTGAAAGCCAAAAAGGAGGACTGCATGGCCAAGCCCGGGTTTCTCGGTATCTTCCGCCTCTGCCGCTGACAATTCATGGGACACCCATTGACGGCACTGGATCCAGCCAGAGGAAAGGCGGTGTCCCGTCTGGATACTGGCAGCAACGGACTACAGGTTTCGAGACGGCAGCTTGCGCATCAGATCGGGTCCATTCAACTGGACGATTCCCTTGGACGACATAAGTCGCATCGAAAGTTCGCGCCTCATGATTTCAGGCCCGGCGCTTTCTCTGGACAAGTTCCTGATCCATTACGGAAGCCACCGCTATGTCGTGATCTCGCCAAAAGAAAAGGAAGGCTTCCTGTCGGAATTCGAGTCCAGGCGGAAATCCGGTTCAACCTGAACTAAACTGATCGAGAAATTGGAGTATCGTACCTGAGGTCGGACTTCAACCGGCACGCTACCCGTCAACGTGGCTTAATCATCTTGTCGTTCGAGTCGAATCCGCAGCGTTGTGATGTAGAATTGCGAAGT
The DNA here is from genome assembly GCA_964622925.1 of uncultured Pseudohongiella sp. Lineage (GTDB taxonomy): Bacteria > Pseudomonadota > Gammaproteobacteria > Pseudomonadales > Pseudohongiellaceae > UBA9145. Next base: position 14,828 of record CAZUSL010000059.1, read on the forward strand.
TCCCTCGAAACCGGAATCGGAACCTGCCAGCAGCCATAAGACGCCATCGCTATCCGTGCTGATCAACAGCTCTTCCCCATAGGTGGATAAGGACTTCAACTCCCAAGGCGGCGTAGTTCCCGAACATTCGAAACTATTGGTCAAATTCCCGACGACCAGTCCGTTTTCACCGCCGTTTGTCTGATTTCCATAATCTATGTTCAATCGGAAATAGTTTTCGGGTTGTCTCTCTTCAGCCACAGGTTCTATCGTGGAGGCGCCAAACTTGATCGTAACGCTTTCTCCGGGAGCGCCGCCGATACCTACACATCCAAACGGCGTATTGGTGGCGATATCCCCATCCGCCACGATACTGTAAGTCGTATTGGGAGCCAATCCGCCGACAGCTTTCTTGACAAGCATTGCCAGGTCATCGGACCGATTGGATCCGGTCAGACGAAGTCCGCTAAATCCCTGCAACGGGGCTGGCAATACTTCTCGCCGAAAATCGAGTTCGTAGATTGATTCTTCGAAATTTACGGGCAAGTCCGCGAATACCGGTTGAAAATCCAGTTCACCGCTTTCAAATGAAAAAACTATCTGTTGTCCAAACTCCTCCTCGGCGAAACACTGTTGTCCCATCAACGATGAAAACCGAATCAGCTCCAGCGCGCCGTTACCAAATCCGGAATCAACGGAACTCCAGTTTAGCGATGCGCTGCTGCAACTTTGAAATTCAATAGTTACCGAGCCCCAGTTCGAGACTTGCGGGTCCGCCTGGCTCCAGGCGGAAGGAGGACGCCCTCCGGAAAATTGCAGGAGTTCGGAATTCAGGACCAATCCCGAATATGTGCCTTCGCCAAGCAGCCACAAGGGTTGACCAAAACTGTCATAGGTGTACCAACTGACAAACGCTTTGGCGCCATTGATTACTTCGATCTGCAGCCCGTGTGCAGGTTGATCGGGGTTGTACCAGAAGCCGCTCAGACCAACGCCAATGTTAGGGAGATTTATTGAATCGGATTGCGCAAGCGCTTGTGGAGCCAGCAGTATCAGCGTGAATGAGAAGAGAAATTTCATTATTCCGAACAAGCCTTTCGAGTGCGGCATGGCCGCCAAAGCCGTCACAGATTCGACACAAGGTGATTTGGTACCGGAGGCCGGACTTGAACCGGCACGCTATCGCTAGCAATGGATTTTGAATCCATCGTGTCTACCAATTCCACCACTCCGGCACATGGCAGGCCGGGATGGGATACCCATATCCCGGCGCAGGGAATGGTATATTAATCGCCCTTCGCGGTTCAATCGGACCGCGCCTTCCATGCAGGAAAATCCGCCGCCGCCGGGATGATTCATGAGCGAATTGCTGTCCGATTACGACTACGATCTGCCGCCGGAACGGATCGCCGAGCGACCCTCGGCGGTCCGTTCGGCAAGCCGGCTGTTGCGCCTCGATCGAACTTCGGGAAACGTCCGGCACCGGCGCTTCGCGGACCTGCCGGAACTGCTGGACCCGAAAGATCTGCTTGTTTTCAACGATACCCGGGTGCTTCGCGCGAGGCTGCACGGGCGCAAGAGCAGCGGCGGCAAGGTGGAAGTGCTGATCGAGCGGATTCCCGAAGCGCGCCGGGTGCTGGCCCAGGTGCGCGCCAGCAAGTCGCCGAAGGCGGGCGGCCGTTTGCTGCTGGAGGGCGGCGCCGGAGAACGGGTCGAGGCCGAGGTGCTCCGCAGAGACGGCGACCTGTTCGAGTTGCGCTTCGGGGAGGACGTCGCGGGCGTGCTCGAACGCATCGGCGAAGTACCGCTGCCGCCCTATATCCGCAGGCAGGCCAACGCCGCCGACGCCGAACGTTACCAGAC
>CAZUSL010000060.1:0-5915 GCA_964622925.1 uncultured Pseudohongiella sp.
GTCCTGTAACCTCCGCAGACTATGTCTACAATTTCATTTTCCTGCCGCTTGCAGGGGTGGCGGGCTGAGTCGGAACTTGCGGGTGTGATACGGATGCCTGGAGTTACCGGAGCGATCGAGGAAGGCCAACGACAAGCCAACGCGCGCGTTCGGTCGGCAGCGCTCGATGCGATGTCGTTTGCGGCACGGGATACGGGTCTCAGGTGAATCCATGACAACAACGAACGAGCCCGCCCGAAGCGAACTCGAGTCCCTCGAACTGCCGTCGATGGCGCCGGGCAGCGTGCTCCGAAAATTCGGTCCGGGCATGATCCTCATGATGACCGGCATCGGCACGAGTCATCTCGTCACCGCGCCCGCGGCCGGGGGGCGGTTCGAATACGCGCTGCTGTGGTGCATCCCGATCGCCTACATCTTCAAGTACTACGGCTTCGAGATGGCGTTCAGGTTCACGCACGCGACCGGACGCAGCATCATCGACGCGTACTCGACAGCCTGGAAGAAATTGCCCGTCTGGTACGTGCTGATCACGACAGTGATCCAGGCGGCGGTCGGCCAGGCCGGGAGGCTCATCGCCGCGGCCGCCGTGGTGCTCTACTTCTTCAATCAATATCTCGGCGTCGACATTCCGGGACTCGACAACGATCGGGAACTTGCGCTCTACGCCCTGATCCTCGCCGTGTTGGCCGTCACGATCATCCTGCGCGGCAAGTTCGCGGCCGTCGAGATCGCCACGAAGGTCGCTGCCGGGGTGCTCGTCGCATCGATCATCGTGGTGTATTTCGTGCAGCCGGCGCCCGCGAGCGAATTCGTGCACTTCTTCGAACTCGACGCGCCCGAGGGCTCATGGCTCATCATCGCCTCGTTTCTCGGACTGTTGCCGACCGGTATCGACGTGTCGCTGCAGGCGTCCGAATGGGGCAAGGCCAAGAAGGTGGGCATGGGGCGGATCCGCCCGGCGCTCGAAAACCTGGGCGTGGCGAAACCCTTCGATCCCTTTGCCGAAGGCGGCCACGACCTCGCCGTGGATACGGCACGGCTTCCGGGCCATGTGCGGGAGTACTGCCGGCGCTGGTTCCGGATAGGGCTCCTGGATTTCGGCGTCGGGCACGTGCTTTCCTTTCTGCTCGCCACGATATTTCTGATGCTCGCTGCGGTCTGGCTCTACCCGAGCGACGTCGAGGGCAACGCGGTCATGGGTGAGATCGCGCGCATCTTCACCGACAGCGTGGGCCCGGAGATGATGATCGTCTTCCTCGCGGGCGCGCTGGCCGCCACGTACTCGACGGCGTTCAACTATTTCGACGGCCGGGCGCGCCTCGTCGGCGCCTGCTGCCGAAATCTATTCCGGAGCACCGCGTCGCTGCCGGGAACCGCGAAAGACGAACTGGGCTCCGAACACCGCCGGCGCTGGTACTCCGAATACAATCTCTATCGCGCCGCAATGATGTTCTCGCTGATCTCGTCCGTCCTGATCATCGGCGGCGTGCCGCGGCCGGTCTACCTCGTGCTCATCGCGTCGGCGCTCGCCTATTTCGTCGCGCCGGTGGTCTTCTTCCTGAACCTCTACTACTGCTTCAAGGTGATCCCGAAACAGGACCGCATGTTCTATCCATCGACATTCGCAACCTGGTTCGGCTGGATCAGCCTGGTGGTCTTCACCGGCATGTGCCTGATCCTGATACTGCAGCGCATCTTCGGGATCGCGTTGTTCGGAGCGTGATCACGCGGCAGCGCGTCCCCACCGTTGCGATGCTCGGAGCGATGTCGGGCGGCAATCCGACTTCCCGCGTTCCCACTGAGCTTGAAGACCATTTTCAACACTCCGGCCATGTTTCTCCGAAATAGATCAGCGGATGGCCCAGCAGAGCCCGGCTTCCTGCATTCCCTGCTCACTTTCGGCGGCGTCATTGCGACGGTGATCGTCGGTCTGCTGTGGGCCGGAATCAGTCTGCACAGCCTCCTCATCATCGCCCTCATCTGGGTAGCCGGCAACGCCGCGGCACTCGGTTTCCGCTACAAATCGATCAAGTCGGCAATGACGGCAGGTATCGGGAAGGGCCTGGGCGCAATTTTCATATTCATACTGATCGGCGTACTCGTCGCCGCCCTGATCGAGGGCGGCACGATAGGCAGCCTGATCTACTACGGCGTGGATCTGTTGCATCCGGCAATCTTCCTGCCGACCGGGCTCCTGCTCTGCACCTTGATGTCACTGGCAACCGGAACGGCCTGGGGGACCATCGCAACCATCGGCGTGGTGCTCTTCGGACTCGGCGGTGCATTGGGAATTCCACTGCCGATCGTCGCCGGGATGATCGTCTCCGGCGCCAGTTTCGGCGACAAGATGTCACCGGTTTCGGACACGACGATCCTGGCCGCGATGAGCGCGGAAACCGACATCTACGCGCACATACGCTCCATGCTCTATACGAGCGGGCCTACCTACATCATTTGCCTCGTCGCGTTCTCCCTATTGGGCATTCAATATGCCGGGCAGACGCTCTCCGCCGAGGAGTTGCTCCAACTCCAGCAAGGCCTCTCAGGCGCATTCGCCATCAGCCCACTGGCGCTGCTACCGCTGTTTGTGCTGCTGGGCCTGAGCCTCTATCGAGTGCCCGCCGAGCCCAGCATGCTGGCCAGCGTCGCAACAGCCGTCGCGCTTGCGGTGGGGACCCAGGACCGGACGATCGCAGAAGTGCTCAACAGTCTGCAGGGCGGTTATGTCTCCAACACCGGTCTCGAGCAGCTTGATTCGCTTCTCAGCCGCGGCGGCATCCAGAGCATGATGTGGACGCTCTCCCTGGCCCTGATTGCGCTCGCGCTTGGCGGGCTATTGGACCGCGCCGGGTTCGTACGCGTGTTGATGAGCGGTATTCTGTCCCGCATAAGACGCTCGGCCAGCCTGATGACGGCCACGATCGGCTCCGGCCTCGTTGCCAACATGAGCATGGGCGAGGCTTATCTGTCGATCATCTTCGGCGGGCAGTTGTTCAAGGCGTCCTACGAGGAACAAAAGCTCGAGAAACACCTGTTGTCACGTTGCATCGAAGAAGGCGCGACCCTGACGACATCGCTGATCCCATGGACGACATCCGGCGCATTCATTTTCGGCGTTCTCGGCCTGTCGCCGCTGGCGTACGCGCCGTGGGCGCTCTTCAACTACATCAATCCACTCTTGTCCATTATCCTCGCCTATCTGGGATTCGGGATATTTCGGCAGATGAGCAGTGACAGCTAGCGCGAACGGATAGCGCGGCACGGAGGTCGAAAGTAATGGCAACCGAGACGAATCGAGACCCGGGCGTGCGGCGCAAGGCCGGGGAGCGGGACAGTCTGCTGCGCGCCGACTGGCGTTACATCGAAGCCTGCAACATGGACGACTACCGCGCCGAGGATTGGGCGGTACTGAACCGGCAGCGCGCAGAATACCTGGCCGAGGAACGCGCCAGACAGGCCTTGCAGCTCCTTGAGGCATCTCGGGATGCGCCCACTTTCGGCTATCTGATCAACAACTACGAGCACTGCCTGCAGACGGCCACGATGCTGTACCGCGACGGCCACGACGAGGACACGGTCGTTACGGGGCTCTTTCATGACATCGGATTTGTGGTCTGTCCCGAGAATCACGGGAGATTCGCCGCCGACCTGATTCGGCCATTTATCTCCGAAAAGAATGTCTGGATGCTCGAACACCACGAGATCTTTCAGCGAATACACCTGCACGGCTTCCACGCACCGGAGAATCCTGAATTCATCAACGCGCGGGAACAATGGCGCGGCCACCCGTATTTCGATTGGACCGCGGAATTTGTAGAGCGCTACGACATCGTGGCAATCAACCCGAATGTCGAGAACCTGCCGATCGGGTTTTTCGAGCCGATGGTGCGGCGAGTATTCTCCGGTGCGGCGTCGCCCGTAACGAAGTCCCTCGAGTCGACAGGCTTCTGACATGACAGCCTGGATCAAGATGATTCCGGAGGACGAAGCAAGCGGCGTTCTTCGGGAAATGTACGACGAGGCAATGACGCCGCATGGCACGGTCGACAATGTCATGAAGGTGCATTCCCTGCGGCCGCACACGATGCGCGGGCACGTGACGCTTTACCGGAGTGTCCTGCATCACCCGGACATCCAATTGCCGTTGTGGTTCCTGGAAGTCGTGGCGTCCTATGTCAGCATCAAGAATGACTGCGAATACAGCCTGACCCACCATTTCATGAACGTTCGGCGCCTGCTTGACGATGAGGATCGCTGCGATGCGATTCTACGAAGCCTGCACGCCGGAACGCCTGAGACGCAATTCCAAAAGAAACAGCTGGCACTATTGCGTTACGCCGCGAAATTGACGACCGATGTTTCAGGAATGGAGATCTCGGATATCGAAACTCTTCGTCAGAACGATTGTACGGATGGCGAAATTCTGGAGGTCAACCAGGTCGCAGCCTATTTCAATTATTCGAATCGATTATTGAATGGACTGGGCGTGACCACCGATGGTGATTCGATCGGCTACTATGACTAGCCCGTTCCGATCTCCCGGCGTCGTCTGGAGCGGAAGTGTTCCTTAGAAACTGCTGGTACGTCGCCGCACTCTCCTCGGAGATCGAGGCGAAACTGTCCGCTCGCCGAATACTTGGTGAGAACATAGTTATGTATCGGACCGGGAACGGCGAACCCGTTGCCCTGGATGATTCCTGTCCACACCGGCGCCTGCCCTTGTCCAGGGGACGCCTGCTGAATGACGGAATCGAATGCGGCTATCACGGACTGCAGTTCGATCGTACCGGTCAATGCGTCGCCGCGCCGACTCAGGATCGAATCCCGCCCTCGGCCATTGTCCGAAGTTACCCCGTAGTCGACAGCTGGGGCATGGTCTGGATATGGATGGGTGACGCCGAGCTTGCAGATGACAGCTCGATAATCAACATCGAGAACTACGAGAATCCGGAATGGAAAGCCACCCCTGGCGACGCCATGAGCTGTGCCTGCAACTATCAATACCTCACGGATAATCTGCTCGATCCATCACATGTTGCCTGGGTGCACCGCACGTCGTTTGCGGCGCCCGGTACGGACAGCGCGCCGCTGGAAATTACCGAAACCGGGAACGGATTGATCGTTCACCGGTGGATATACAACAGGAAACCTCCGCCATTCTATTCGCCCCTGGTTCCGTTCAAGGGCAAGTGCGATCGGCTTCAATATTATGAGGCACAGTATCCATCTACTGCGATCAACAAGTCGATCTATTGCCCTGCCGGACGCGGGGGCCCGAACTCGCCGGTCGATGAATCAACCTACATCAACGTTTCCTACCATTTCATGACGCCGATCGATGCGAATACCACCCGCTACCATTGGTTCCTGCATCGAAATACCGATCCGGACAACGAGGATGTGACCGCGTCAATGGCATCCGGCGCCAGAGCGGCTTTCCTTGAAGATCGTGATGTACTGGAAGCGGTTCATATCGGGATGGCCAATGAGACCACCCGACACATCAACCTGGGACTGGACGCCGCCGCGTTACGCTTTCGGCGCAATCTTGAAGACTTGATCGCGCAGGAAGCCGGCACCTCTCCATAACGTGGCGCCGCCCAAGTCCCATGCTACGATGCGCGCTCCGAGTGTCAGCCGATCCGCGAGGCCTGCCGAATGACCCCTCTGACGAGATTCGCGACTGCCCTTGCTGCCGCGCTGCTTCTGGCGACCGCGACCGTTCTGGCGCAACCGCCTGCGCCCGGCACCAATCCGACGGAGCCCGTCGAATTCGAGACCCGCGGCGTGTCCTATCGCGTCGTACCGATCGCCGATGGCCTGGTCCATCCATGGAGCATCGGTTTTCTGCCCGACAGCGACACGCTGCTCGTCAACGAGCACGCAGGCCGGCTGCGCATGATCCGTGGCGGCGA
>CAZUSL010000061.1:0-9884 GCA_964622925.1 uncultured Pseudohongiella sp.
GACGATTGGAGAGAGCACTACAACGAGGTCAGGCCGCATCGGTCATTGGGCAATGCGCCGCCAAAGGCGTTCGCCCGACAGGCAGCCTGAAAGATGGAAATTCCACATTGCAGGTGGTTCTAATCAGGGGTTACGGTCAAACCTTGCTTATCCAGCAGCAGTTGCTCGATCAGGGTTTCGATGCGAGTGAGCCGTTCGCCGAAATCCGTAATTTCCTGCCTGACGGCTGAAAACTCGGTGCGCATTTCCTGCCCAAGGGTTGAAGTCTCGTCGTGGATGCGATCTTGCAAATAAATAGTAACTAGCAACAGGCCGATTACCACGAAAGCGTTTTCTTTCGCCAGCGATATCAGTTCGTTCATGTCTGGTGTCCTCCATTTGCGACCGCAACGCTCCGGTCCCCGCGCGGCGGCCAGTTTCCTTCTGTCGCATTGAGCTTAGTACAGCTATGAGGGACACGCATAATTTTCGGAAAAATTCGGTCCCGCGCTCGGCGGGCATTGGCGCGAAAACCAATGGAACTTGGCGCGAGGTGTCGGGCGGCGGCGCGGCCTTACGCTCCTGTCGCTACGCTCCCCGCACGAAAGGCAGGATTTGACGGCACTCCGCATCGAACATAGACTCCGGAAAACGAGAGCTAAAATTTAGCCTAGCCACACATTAGATCGGCCCTCAGACTGACCTGCAAATCAGGACCACCTCACAAACCCTGAAGAGTGCATTTAATGTTATCCGCTGTTTTCCGCGTCTTTTCAGGCCCGTTAGCCGGCGTAGCGATGTGCGCTGTTGCAGCGTGGCTGCTATGGGATAACGGAAGTATGTGGATTGCTGCTGCGGTCACGGTGGGAGCGATCGAATTGTGGTCACAGAGAGTCATGCAGAATCAGCGCAACAAGGGCGTGAAGGAGCGGTTGCGATTTTACAAGGAAAACCCTGAGTATGAACAAAGGGTTACGCGATATATCAATGAGAACCCACATATCTCCGAAGAGGCGTACATAAGACAGATTGGGGTTGATGATGTATCTAATTGGATCACGGTAGTAAATATGGCTACCACCGCCGCCGCCGCAGTATTACTCATTGTTGGGTTGATCATCTGATCGGAACGATTTCCGAACTTCTCGCAACGAAATTCTTTTGGCAAGACATGGGACACCCACCACTGCAGATTGCGAGCGCTTGGGGGCGTTTGTCCCGTAATTGCGCGTGTAACGCCCTGCGCCGCGACTTTTAGTCAAGCCCGCATGGAATGTGCGGCTTCGGCGCGCAGCTTCAGGCCGAGAGCCCGAACAACCTTGAGCACGGTTTCTAGGGTCGGATTCCTTTCGCCCGAAAGTGCTTTGTAAAGGCTTTCCCGGGAAAGGCCGGCATCGGACGCCACTTGGGACATGCCTTTGGCGCGGGCAATGTCGCCGAGTGCTTTCGCGATAAACGCGGCGTCGCCGTTGGATTCTTCGATGGAAGCTTCCAGGTACGCGGCCATTTCCTCTGGCGTTCTGAGGTGCTCGGCGACATCGTAGCGCGAGGTCGCAGTTTTTTTCATGGCAATCACCTACATGTTTCTCGCAAGATTGAGCGCATTTTTAATATCCTGGCTCTGCGTCCGCTTGTCCCCGCCGGCCAACAGGAGAATGAGCGCATCGCCCCGCTTCTTGTAGTAGACCCTGTAACCGGGGCCATAGTCGATCCGCAGCTCGGAAACGCCCTCGCCAACCGGTCCGACATCGCCCGGATTTCCCTCTATCAGACGCTCAATTCGAACAAGGATGCGGGTCCGGGCCTGAATGTCCCTTAAGCCGTCCAGCCACTTGGCGTAAACTTCCGTTTTGCGAACTTCGGGCATCGGCGCACTGTATCCGAACGGCTACATTCTGTCAAGGTCGGCAGCTTCCCCTTTATGGACCCGGGGTTTCATGGGACACCCGCCACTTGCGATTACTGCGCCCTCCAATTCGCTATTGACCCTGCTTTTCCAGCAGCAATTGCTCGACCAGGGTTTCGATGCGGGCGAGCCGCTCGCCGAAATCCGCCAATTCCTGCCTGAAGCCTGAAAACTCGGTGCGCATTTCCTGCCTGACGCCGGTGAACTCGTCGCGCATTTCCTGTCTCAGAGTTGAAGTCTCGTCGTGGATGCGGTCCTGCAAATAGATGGTGACCAGCAGCAGGCCGATAACCACGAAAGCGTTTTCCTTCGCCAGCGAGATCAATTCGTTCATGTCCGGTGTCCTCCAAATCTTCCATTTGCGGCCGCAACGCTACGGTCCCCTCGCGGCGGCCGGTTTCCTCCTGTCGCATTGAGCTTAGTACAGCTATGAGTGACGCGCATAATTTTCGGGAAAATTCGTTTCTGCGCTCGCGGCGGCATTGATTGCCGCCAGAAACGGCTTGGCGAATCGTTCGAGCTTGACGGCGCCGACGCCGCTGATCGTGGCGAACTCGGCTTCGGTGCGGGGTTGCCGCAGTGCCATTTCGATCAAGGCGCGGTCGGCGAAAATCACGTAGGCGGGCACATTCCGCTCTTGCGCCAGGGCCAGGCGCAATGCCTTGAGCGAGGCGAGCAATTCGGCCTGCTCCGCGGTCAATTCGTGATCGGCCAGCAGTTGCTCCTGTTTGCGCGCCTGGCGGCGTTCGGCCTTCGACTTGCGTTCCACCGCATCCTTCCGGTACAGGAATTCGCCTGCGCCGCTTGCGAGGTCGCGGCCCTTGCCGGTGATCTTGATGCCGCCGTAGCCTGCGATGTCGATTTGCAGAAATCCGGCGGCCACCATCTGCCGGATCAGCGAGCGCCATTCGTTGGCGTTGCGTTCGGTTCCGGCGCCATGGCAATTCAGGCGGTCATGGCGAAAGCGCGCGATTTTCTCCGTGTTCGCGCCGCGCACGACATCGATCAGATGCGACGCGCCGAAGACTTCGCCGGTCTGTTTCGCGGCGCTCAGGATCAGTTTCGCCTCAATGGTTCCGTCCTCGCGTTCCACGGGCGAAAGACAGGCGTCGCAATTGCCGCAGGCCTCGGTCCTCTCACCGAAATATTCGAGCAGAGCCACGCGGCGGCAGAGCGGCGCCTCGCAATAGCCTAGCAACGCGTCGAGGCGCTTGTGTTCGCGCCGCTTTCGCTCGTCGCCGGCTTCCTCGTTTTCGATGAACTGCCGCCGCATCCTGATGTCGTCCAGCCCATAGAGCATATGTGCTTCCGCGGGTGCGCCGTCGCGCCCGGCCCGGCCGATTTCCTGGTAGTAGGCTTCTACGCTGGCGGGCAGGTCGGCATGGAAGACATACCGCACGTCGGCCTTGTCGATGCCCATGCCGAAGGCGATGGTGGCGACGATGACCACGCCGGGTTCGGTCATGAACACGTTCTGATTGGCTTCGCGCTCTTCCGCGTTCATGCCCGCGTGGTAGGGCAGCGCGCGAATTCCCTGGTCCGCGAGCATCTTCGCGCATTCCTCGGTCTTTCTTCGCGACAGGCAATAGACGATGCCGCTCATGCCCTCGAAGCGCGCGACGAAATCCGCGAGCTGCCGCTTCCATTCGCGTTTCATCGTCACCGTCAGGCGGATGTTGGGACGGTCGAAGCCAAGCACGAATTGTTCGACGCGGCCGCCGAACAGGCGCTCGGCGATATCGCCGCGGGTGATTTCGTCCGCGGTCGCCGTCAGCGCGACGATGGGGATGTCGGGAAACAGCTCGCGCAATCGGCGCAGATCCGCGTATTCAGGCCGGAAGGCCGGCCCCCATTGCGAGATGCAATGTGCTTCGTCTATGGCGAACAAGCCGATCGGCAGTCGCTTCAGCGCGGTCAGCATCCGGTCCGTCATCAGCCGCTCGGGCGACATGTACAACAGTCGCGTTTCGCCTGCCGCGGCCCGCTTCCAGGCTTCGACGTTTTCGCCGCGCTCGTTGCCGGAATGAATGCCGTCGGCGGCGACGCCGGCGAGCTTGAGCGCGGCCACCTGGTCCTGCATCAGGGCCACCAGGGGCGAAACCACGATGGTGAGTCCGCCCCGCAACAGGGCCGGAATCTGGAAGCAAAGCGATTTGCCCGAGCCCGTGGGCATGACGGCGAGCGCGTCCCGACCGGCCAGCAAGGTCTCGATCACGGCTTCCTGGCCGGGCCTGAATTCACTGAAGCCGAAGGACTCCCGCAGGGTCTGCCGCGCGTCGTTGAGCCCCGGCCGGACGCCGGGAGAATGCCTTGCTGGACTGGAAACGGAAGTCATGATTCAAGTTCCTTTTGACCGGCTTCTGGACTTATTCAACAGCGTCGGGGTTCCCTCGCAGGGGGATTTCGCAATGCACGCATTTGCGCGTCATCAGGTTCATCAGGATATTGCGGACGAAGAACTGCCGGCCGCAGCCGGGGCAGGTGCGGCGCGCCATGTCGAGGGCGAAGCCGGACCAGATGGCAATGTAAACGAGCATGAAGACGTCGATCTCGCGCCGTTCCTCGAGCAGCAGCCAGACTCCGGTCATGTATACGGGCAGGGTCCAGAAGCAGACGATGAGCCTGGTGCGCGAACGCTCGATCCGCTTGAGCGCGCGCACCCGGGCAAGACCGCTCTTGCGCGCGGCTTTTGCGCGAAGGGATTCTCCGGATTTGCCTGGACCGGACGGGGCTGCCATGGAATTCTCCTCATGCCGGGGTTCCTGGGCCAGCCCCGTTACGGGACAGGCTGCGGGCAGGGTATCCAACTTACCACCCGTTGGCAATGAATCGCCCTGACCGTCACTCAGGCATCATCACTGATAACCCTTGGCCTGCAACTTGAACAGCTTGGCGTATTGGCCGTCGTCGCGCAGCAATTGCTCATGGCTGCCTTCCTCCTGGATGCTGCCCGCTTCGAGCACGATGATGTGGTCGGCCATGCGCACGGTCGAAAAGCGATGCGAGATGATGATCGAGATGCGGTTCTCGCTCAGCTTGCCGAAATGGGCGAAGATTTCCGCTTCGGCGCGGGCGTCGATGGCGGCCGTCGGTTCGTCGAGGATCAGGATATCGGCCTTGATGCGCATGAAGGCGCGGGAAAGCGCGATTTTCTGCCATTGGCCGCCGGACAGTTCCTTGCCGTCCTTGAACCAGGTGCCGAGCTGGGTGCGGTAGTCGTTCGGCAGGTCGCGGATGAAGACATCGGCCATGCCCTTGCGCGAGGCCGCATGGACCTGGGGTTCGTTGTCGAGTTCTTCCACGTCGCCGATGCCGATATTCTCGCCGACGAGTAACTGGTAACGGGCGAAGTCCTGGAAGATCACGCCGATCTTGCGCCGCAGCGCTTCGATATCCCATTGCGACAGTTCCAGTCCTTCGAGCGTGATGCGGCCCGCCGACGGCGTATACAGCCGGCCCAGCAACTTGATCAGCGTGGTCTTGCCGCTGCCGTTCTCGCCGACGATGGCGAGGCGCTCGCCGGGCCGGATGTGCAGGCTGACATTGTCGAGCGCCGGCCTGTCGCTGCCCGGATAAGTGAAACTGACGTTCTCGAAGCGCACGCCGTCGTCGGGATCGGGACCCTGCAGCCGGTCTCCCGTGGGTTCGGGCACTTCGTGTTCCAGATATTCGGTCAGGGTCGACAGGTAAAGATTGTCCTCGTACATGCCGTTGACCGCGGTCAGGCTGCTGCTGACCGAATTCTGGCCGAGCCGGAACTGGGCGATGTAGGCCGTCATCTGTCCGATCGTGATCGCGCCGGCGATGGCCGAGAAGCCCACCCAGCCATAGGCGAAGTAAAACGCCGCGCTCGACAGCAGGCCGAGCAGGTAGCCCCAGAAATTGCGCCGCAGCACCAGGTTGCGGTCTTCCCGGTAGATGTTGCGGAAAATGTCTACATAGCGCTGCAGGAACAACTTGCCGAGTTGCAGCAACTTGACCTCTTTCACGCCGTCCTCCCGGGTCAGCACCATTTCCAGGTAGAACTGCATGCGCCGCTCGGGCGAGCGGCGGCGCATGATGCGGAAGGCTTCGCCTGAGAATCCGGCTTCGGCGACGAAGGCCGGCAAGCCCGTGAACACCAGCAATACGACGACCCAGGGCGAGAACTGGAACAGCCAGGCGCCGATGGCGAGCAGGGCGATCAGGTCGCGCATCAGATCGAAGGTCTTGACGACGAGGCCGAGCGGGCGGCTCGACGCCTCGCGCCGGGCGCGCAGCAACTTGTCGTAATACTCGGCGTCCTCGAAATGGCTCAATTCGAGCGTCAGCGCCTTCTCGATGATCATCACGTTGATCTTGTTGCCGAGCAGCACCTGCAGGATCGACCGGCTGACCGTGGTCAGCCGCTGCGCGCCGGCCATGACGACCACGAGCCCGGCCTCGACGAGCACGTAAAACAGCGCTTCCGAGCGCGCCTGGGCGATCGCGGCATCGTCCGCGGCCGTCAGGGCGCCGGCCACGGCATCGACGAAAAGCCCACCGACGAAGGCAATGGTGGGGGGAAGCACACCGTTGACGATCGTCGCGGCGGCCATTACGACCGTCAGCGAGGCGCTCGTGTCCCAGACGATGCGCATCGCCAGCGCGCTGTAGCGGAAAACCGACAGGAATCTGCTTACGGGATTGGAAGGGGGTTCAGCCAAGGGTATGAAGTCTCAGGCGCCGATGGCGCGGCGGGCGAGGAAATTCTTCAGCGGAGCGGCGCGGTCGACGAGGTTCAGGCCGGTATTGCGCAGCCAGCGCAGCGGCAGCGGCTGGGCGCCGAACAGGCGGTGCAGTCCCTCCATCGTCCACATCATCCCCAGGTTGTCTCCCTTGCGCCGGCGTTCGTAGCGGCGCAGCACGACCGGATCGTTCAGGCGCCTTCCCGCGGCAAGACCGGCGCGCAATTCTTCCGCCAGCACCGCCACGTCCCGGATGCCGAGGTTCACTCCCTGGCCGGCCAGGGGATGGATCGTATGCGCGGCGTCGCCGGCAAGCACGATGTTGTCCTTTACGTAACTGTCCGCGTGACGCTGCCGCAACGGAAAACCCAAGCGTCGATCGCTCCATTCGACATCGCCGAGGCGACCTTCGATAGCCGCGGCAAGGCGCGTCCGGAACCGCTCATCCGGCATCTGCACAAGCTCTTCCGCCTCGTCCGGCGTCGTCGACCAGACGATGGAACTGTGCCTGAACTCATTTTCGCCGGCGGCCGCCAGCGGCAGAAAGGCCAGGGGACCCGTTTCGAGGAATCGCTGCCAGGCCGTGTGCTCATGGGACCGGGCAGTCCTGACGGTCGTCACCAGCGCCCCCTGGCCGTAATCCCATTCCCGGCTCGAAATGTCCGCCAGCCGCCGAACGGCGGAATTCCCGCCATCGGCCCCAACGAGCAAATCCGTCCGAAATCGCTCTCCGGATTCACCCGTCAGTACAAGCTCGCCGCCGTTTCCCGGCTCCAGCGCGGCACAAGTGAAAGGCGCCAGCACACGCAGATTCGCCTGCCCCCGCAGCCGCTCGTAAAGCCCCGCCAGCACGATGGAATTCTCGACAATCGTGCCCAGGCTCTCCACCCCCAGCGCCGCCGCCGAAAAACGAATCGATCCCGTCCCCTCCGCATCCCAGACCCGCATCTCCCGATAATCACAGCAACGAACCGCCCGAATCCCGCCCCAGACGCCAACATCATCCAGCATCCGGCGCGAAGACTCGTTCAACGCACTCACCCGCGGATCAAACCGCAGTTCCGGCGCCCGAAAAGCCAACTCCCCTTCATCCGGCAACCGCCGCTCCACCAACCCGACCCGCAACTCAACCCCATCCAGCAAACAAGCCAGCGTCGCACCGACAATACCGCCTCCGGCGATCACGAGATCAAACTTTTCGACTCCGTCGTTCATGGCCGCATTGTAACTTGCGAGCGACAGCCTTTCCGATTCCGCAATATTTCCATTGCTGATAGACTGCCGGGCTTTGCACAGGAGGAGAGGGCGACATGAACAAAGTGATACCGGCGGATGCCTTGCAGGATCACATCGGACAGGAAGTCGGCTTGACCGACTGGCTGACCATCGAACAGGATCGAATCGACCAGTTCGCAGACGCGACCGACGATCACCAATACATCCATGTCGACGCCGAAAGAGCCGCGCAAACCCTCTTCGGCGGCACCATCGCCCACGGCTTTCTGACCTTGTCCCTGCTCAGCGCGCTGAACTCGCGCGGCGGCGGCCTCAAACTCGAAAACACCGTCATGGGCATCAACTACGGCCTCGACCGCGTGCGTTTTGTGAATCCCGTCAGATCCGGCCAGCGCATCCGCGCACGGTTCAATCTCAGTTCGGCCGAAGAGAAAACGCCCGGCCGCTACCTGACGCGATATGCGGTTACCGTCGAAATCGAAGGCGAGGAAAAACCGGCCCTCGTCGCCGACTGGCTCGGCATGACCGTGGTCGACAAGAACGCCTGAGCTAGAACGATCCCAAGCCCATAGCATTACTCACAAAGCGGCGGCGCACCGGCGGCAGCAGGTCCAGCGCCAGCAATCCCAGCCGCCGGAATGCGGACTTGGCGGCATTCCCGCCGGAAAACAGGTTGACCAGCAGGTCGGTGAACAGGACCGTTTTTTCCTGATCGAATTCCTGTTCGTCGATATAGGCTTGCAACACCGCCATGTCCCCCGGCCATTGCCCGCGGCCCGCGGCTTCGCGCACGACCCCGGCCAGCGCCTGGCAATCGCGCAAGGCGAGATTGAAACCCTGGCCCGCGACCGGATGCAAGGTATGGGCGGCATTGCCGAGCAGCGCCAGGCCCGGCCGCGCCTGCTCGGCGGCCCGGCTCAATTGCAACGGAAAACAGGCTCTCCTGCCGATTCCGGCAACGCTGCCCATGCCCGGCCCGAAGTCTCCCTGCAACAGCGGCAGCAAATCGTCTTCCGCCAGTTCGAGATATTCCCGCGCCAGCGCCTCGGGCAAGGTCCAGACCAGCGAAGCGCGATGCACCCCTTCCGCGGCCGGCAGGGGCAGCACCGCCAGCGGCCCGTGTTCCGTGAAGCGTTCGTAGGCGATGTTGCGATGGGCGCGCTCCAGGGCGATGTTGGCGACCAGGGCATGTTGCCCGTAGGACTTCAATTGCCGGCCGATGCCGAGTTGCGCGGCGATGGGGGATCTGCCGCCGTCGGCGAGCACGGTCAGCGCCGCGGCCAGTTCGTGCTCGTTCCCGTCCTGGCGTATGCGCAATTCCATGCCTTCGGGGACGGGTCTGGCCGAAGCCACATTGGCCGGCGCCAGCACGTCGATATGGTCGGAGACCGCAAGCCTTTCCTGCAACACCTTGCCGAGGGCGTGGTTCTCGACCACGTAACCGAGCGCTTCCTGCCGCTGTTCGCGATGGTCGAAACTGACCCCGCCGAGATGGCCCCGGTCCGTTACTTCGATACGGTGAATCGGACATGGCGCGGCGCCGAGTTCGTCCCATACCCCGAGCGATTCGAATATGCGCCGCGTACCCCAGGACAGGGCCGTGGAGCGGGCATCGAATCCATCGTCTCCGGCGCCGGGGACAACGGCTTCCACGACCAGCACCGGGCATTCCGGACTCGCCGCCGCGAGCGCGAAACTCGCGCCGGCGAAACCGCCGCCGACCACCACGATCGGGCGCTTGTCGTGATATTCATCGAGGGGCCGGGTCATTGACCAGGTATGGCAGGCTTCAGGCAGCCGCCATGAAAGCTTCGATTTCTTCCATGCCGCGGGGAACGCCTTCGCTGAGAATGCGATTGCCGCTCGACGTAACGAGCACATCGTCCTCGATGCGCACGCCGATTCCGCGCCAGCGCGGCGCGACGTCCTCGTAGTCCGGCGCGATGTAGATGCCGGGCTCGATGGTCGTCACCATGCCCGGCTCAAAGGGCCGCCAGTCGTCGCCGTCCTTGTAACTGCCCACGTCGTGCACGTCGATGCCGAGCCAGTGTCCGACG
>CAZUSL010000062.1:0-4076 GCA_964622925.1 uncultured Pseudohongiella sp.
GACTTCGATACTTCGCTCGAAATCATGCACGAACTCGTGCGCCAGGGCGCGCTCTACGCCGCGCTGATTCGCGGGGCCGTCGGACGCTGGGTCGCTGCATGGAATGCCCAGTTCGATCATGTCGGCGCCCTGGCGCACGAGTTCGTGCATGATTTCGAGCGAAGTATCGAAGTCGGGATCGCCCGCGACCAGGTAGGGAATCAGCAACCCCCTGCCCTCGACCGCGGCGCGCGCCGCGCATTGGGAAATCCGGCTCATCAGCCGACTCCGGAAATGCTGCCGAAATCGGCGCCTTCGAGCCTGGCGACGGCTTCTATGTCCTTGTCCCCGCGGCCGGAAAGATTGACCAGGATGTTCTGTTCGCCGTTCATGCCGGCGGCGAGCCTGGTCGCCCAGGCCAGCGCGTGGCTCGATTCCAGCGCGGGTATGATGCCTTCCAGCCGGGTGAGTTGATGAAACGCTTCGAGCGCCTCGGCGTCGGTTGCGCCGACATATTGCACCCGGTTCAGATCCTTCAGCCAGGCATGCTCCGGCCCCACGCCAGGGTAATCGAGACCGGCCGAGATCGAATGCGTGTCGAGAATCTGGCCGTGCTCGTCGGTCATCAGGTAAGTGCGATTGCCATGCAGCACCCCGGGCCGGCCCGCGCACAGGGG
This sequence comes from uncultured Pseudohongiella sp., assembly GCA_964622925.1. Classification (GTDB taxonomy): domain Bacteria; phylum Pseudomonadota; class Gammaproteobacteria; order Pseudomonadales; family Pseudohongiellaceae; genus UBA9145. Next base: position 657 of record CAZUSL010000062.1, read on the forward strand.
CGCCGCGTGATCGGGCGTTTCGAGGCCCAGGCCGGCGGCTTCAACGCCATACATCGCGACATCGCTGTCGGTGAGAAAGGGATGGAACAGCCCGATGGCGTTCGAACCGCCGCCGACGCAGGCAACCAGGGCTTCGGGCAAGGCCCCGGTGCGCTCGAGAATCTGGCTGCGCGCCTCCCTGCCGATCACGCTCTGAAAATCGCGCACCATCCGCGGATAGGGATGAGGGCCGGCGACTGTGCCGATGATGTAGTAGGTATCGTCGACATTCGTCGCCCAATCGCGCAAGGCTTCGTTCATGGCGTCCTTCAGCGTACGCGAACCGGAATCCACCGAGACCACCTCGGCTCCCAGCAATTTCATGCGATACACGTTGGGCGCCTGGCGGACGATGTCTTCGGCGCCCATATAGACACGGCATTGAAGTCCGAGACGCGCGGCGACCGTGGCGCTGGCGACGCCATGCTGGCCGGCGCCGGTTTCCGCGATCAGGCGGGTCTTGCCCATGTGTCTGGCGAGCAGGGCCTGGCCGATGGTGTTGTTTACCTTGTGGGCGCCGGTATGATTCAGGTCTTCGCGCTTCAGCCAGATGCGGGCGCCCTTGCAGGCGTCGCTCAGGCGCTTGGCGAGATAAATCGGCGATGGACGGCCCACATAATCGGCCAGGTCGGCATCGAAACCTTTCCAGAATTCCCTGTTCGATGAAAGCTCGGCATAGGCCTCCGCCAACTCCGTCACGGCCCGGATCAGCGTCTCGCCGACGAACATGCCGCCGTACGGACCGAAATGGCCGGTCTCGTCGGGGCCGGAAAAATCCGTGTCGGTGTCAGGCACTTCTGGCCTCCCGCATGAATGCGCGCAACTTGTTCGGGTCCTTCACGCCGGGTTCGGCCTCGACGCCCGAACTCACATCGACGCCGAAAGGCCGCGCCTGGCGAATGGCCGCCGCCACGTTGCCGTCGTGCAAACCTCCGGCAACGACGATGTTGCCGGCTCCCGCCGCCACCAGATCCGCGGCGATCTCCCAGCGGAAGGATTTGCCGGTGCCGCCGTAGCTCGATTCGTCCGATTCATCGAAAGCATCGAGCAGGATTCTCCGGGCCGAACCGAAACCTTCGATCTGTTGTCGCAAATCCGAGTCGCCGCGTACTCTCAAAGCCTTCATGTAGGGCAGCCCGAAAGATTCGCAAAAGCCGGCGGGTTCATCGCCATGAAACTGCAATCCGCTGAACAGACCTGTCGCTACTGTTGCCGTTACTTCCGCCGGTTCCGGATTGACGAACAGCGCGTAGACCTCTACTTCATCCCTCACCCGCTCCAGCGCTTCGCCGAATCGCGGGCGCGGGACATGGCGGGCGCTTGGCGGAAAACAGACGATGCCGATGGCGTCGGCGCCCAGATCGATGGCGGCGCGGGCATCCTCGGCGCGCGTAATGCCGCAGATCTTGATCCAGATGTCGGCCATGTCCTGCCACGCCGGGAAAACGGCGCATTCTAGCAAAAAAGCCGCTACCCGGCGTCCGGCAGGCGGTCGAGAATCGGTGGCGCGATGGCGCGCGACGGAATTCCGCAGTCTTCCGGATAGCTGACGGCGACGAGATACAGACCTTCCGGCGGCGCGGTCACGCCGGCCGCTTTTCGGTCTCTTGCCTGCAGAATTTCACGAATCCAGTCCGGCTCGCGTTCGCCCCGGCCCACTTCCAGCAGGGAGCCGGCGACATTGCGCACCATGTGTTGCAGGAAGGCGTTGGCGCAAATGTCGATCACAACGAATTCGCGCTGCGCATACACATCCACGAACTTCACCTCGCGAAACGGCGATTTCGATTGGCAGCCGGCGGCCCGGAAGCTGCTGAAATCCAGTTCTCCGAGCAGATGCCTGGCGCCTTCCCGCATGGCTTCCGGATCGAGCTGTACGGGCTCTCGCACAGCATGTCCCGTCAACAGGGCTGAATCGATCGCCCCGCCATATAACACGTAGATATAGCGCCGGGACAATGCGGAAAATCTTGAGTTGAAATCGGCACTTGGAAGGAAAGCTTCGCGCACTCTCACGGCAGGAGGCAGCAAGCTGTTGACGCCCATGGTCCAGGCCCGTTGGCCCCGGTCCAGGGGACATTCGAAATGGGCGATTTGAGCGGTAGCATGCACTCCGGCGTCGGTTCTGCCGGCGCAAACCAGTTTGACGGGCGTATCGGCTATCTGGCTGATGGCTGTCTCCAGACAGCCTTGTACGGTGGGGATTGCCGGCGATGCCTGCTTCTGCCAGCCTCCGAACGCCGATCCGTCGTATTCGATACGCAAGGCGATGCGCTTCCCGCCTGCCGACACCGGTTCAACTCATATCGTCGATGATCGCCAGCAGTTGCCTGGCTTCGCTGATCTGCCCCTCGCTACCGGAACGGATGACGTTTTCCAGAATATTGCGCGCCTTGGCCGTCTCTCCCATCTTGTGGAAGGAGTAGGCCAGATTGAGTTGCTCGGCGACTTCCTCTTCTTCCGCTCCATCGAGGTCCACGGTCAATTCGTCCTCGCCGCCCTCGTCGTCATCGCCCGGAACTTCCGCATCGGCCGCATCCGGCGTCTCTTCAACGGCGTCCGGTTCGTCTTCCGCCTGATCGACGTCCGGAGCGTCCTCACTGCCGATTACGATAAACGCTTCTTCCTGGTCGTCTTCTTCGTCATGGCGGGTGTTGCGCATCATCAACAGAAGTACGAGCGCCAGCACCAGGATCGCGACGCCGATGGCAAGATAGACAGGACTTTCCAGCAGATTTTGCGGAAATTCCGCTGCGGCCCGGGCTTCGGCCTCGGCTGCGGCAGCCGCCGCTTCTGCCGCGGCTGCCTGTTCGGCTTCCTGCCGCGCCTGTTCCTCGGCCTGCGCGGCCAGCGAAGCCTGCAATTGGGCCAATTCCCGTTCCTGCAATTCTATGATCTGCCGGGCCATGGCAATCTGGTCGTCCAGATCGTCCAGCCGCGCGCGCAATTCTTCCTGTTCGATGCGAACCCGGTCGGCTTCTTCCAGCGCCAGGGCCAACTGGTTTTCCAGTTCGGCAATGCGCTCGTCAAGCTCGTCGTTGCCGCCTTGAAGATCGTCCTCGTCCTCTTGCACGACCAGGCTCAATTGCCCGTCGGGCTGGTCGTCCCGGTCGGCGGGCTGCGGCGCCGGCGCCGCCAGCGGCTGTGGCTGGGTAGTGCCCGCCACCGGCTGCCGTGCGGCCTCATCCTGTGCCGAAACCTGGTCGAGCGCGCCGAGTTCGCTCAAGTCCGGCACGCGCAACTCGACGTCCGCGCGCAGGCGATCGATGTCGCCGTCGATAAATGATTCGGGGTTCAGCCGGTGCAAGGCGAGCATGGTCTGATTAAGATTTGCCAAGTTCTCCCCGGTCAGACGTTCAGCGATGCGCCAGAGGCTGTCGC
>CAZUSL010000063.1:0-3840 GCA_964622925.1 uncultured Pseudohongiella sp.
CCTCCCAGATGCGGATTACCGCCTTCTCGTCGCGCTCCGCCTCATAAGTTCGAATTGCCATCAGGCGTTCCCTGAAATCCTTCGCGGCCGGAACGTTATTCCGCAAATCCACGCGCCGCCCAGTACGAGCGCCACGATTCCCGTATTGGCCGGAGACAGCGGATTACCGTCGATGCCGAACAGGGCGGTGAAACTGATGCCCAATCCCACCAGCGCCGCCCCCGGCAATTGGCGCCAGAGCGAAGGCGCCGGCGCATCGGCCGGGCGCGACATTCTTTCCAGCGGCGAAAGGCCGATCGCGGCTGGCAGGAGCAGCAGGGCGGGGATTGCGACCCAGGGAATGCGAATCCACCACCAGCCGGCGCTGCCCGGATCCATGCCCAGGCCGAGGCCCCCCGCGAGCCAGGAAGCGCCGAGCAACAGCAGCAGAATGCTCATGTGCCAGAGATAAAGCGTCATGATCATGCTGTTGATCAGGACCGTGGCGGCCCAGAAGCGCAGGTTTTCGAGCAGGCGCCGCATGGGCCGCTCGATGGCGAGCAATACGCCGAACTGAACCAGTCCCAGCGCCGCCAGGGTCAATTTGGGCGGCAGCGAATTGCTCGGTCCTTCCCCCGGCGATCCCGCCATGGCTATCGGATACGGTCCCCAGACCACGGCCAGCGCCAGCGCGATCAATGCGGTCGCGGCGACAGCCAGCAGCACAGGAGGGCTGCCTTGCCGGCCGTCGCGCCAGGCGAATCCGAGATGATGCACCGCCAGCCAGATCCAGAAATAGTTGCTCCAGCCGGGCAGTTGCCAGTCGAAACCGAAAAACGCGATATCGGTCGCCGCGGCCAACGCCAGGTAAGCCAGCAGGGACCAATATCCCCAGCGCCGCCAGGCGGCATGGCTCGGCGGCGCCAGGATCACGATCATGGTGTAGATGGCGAGGAACCAGGTAGGCAACAGCGCCGTGCGCGTGATGAATTGAATCGATTCCGCGCTAATGCCGCCCGCGAACAGCAGGATCGCGATCACGGCCCAGACGAGCACGAGCAGCAACATCGGCCGCAGCAGCCGATGCAGGCGCGTGGCGAGCCATGCGCCGTAACCGACCCCTCGCGCCGCCGCCGACTCCAGCGAAACCGCGTTGGCGTAGCCGCCGACCATGAAAAAAACCGGCATGACCTGGAAGAGCCAGGTCAGCCATTCGGTCCACGGCACGATTTCCAGGGCCAGCATCGGCGCATAGCTGCCGGTTTGCGGATCGACAAAGGCGCCGGTGATCAGCCAGTGGCCCGAAATGACGAACAGGATGGAAAACGCCCGCAGAAAATCGACGTATCGATTTCTTTCCGCGGGCGTGTTGGCTGCAAGTTCGAGCGTTTGATCCCAGATTTTCAATCGCGCAGGCCGAAGGTGAAGACCACGTTACCCGAGGCGATAGTGACAAACTGCTCGCCGTCCACTTCAAAAGTCATGGGCGCGGCATGGACTCTGCGGCTGAGCGACACGTTCCACAATTCCTCGCCGGTTGCGGCGTCGAGGGCGAAGAAATAACCGTCGGCGCTGCCGCTGAACAGCAAGCCGCCCGCCGTGGTGGTAATGCCCGCCGAGGACCTCGGCATGATCGGAAACTCCCAGACGATGTCGATCGTGGTCGGATCGATCGCGCGGATGGAGCTGTGGAAGGCATCCATGGGCTGGGTATAACGTCCGCCGCCGCCGGTATAGCGTTCGCCTTCCTCGTAATCCTCGTCGCGCTTGAAGAACTCCTGTTCGCCGTCGAAGGAAGTGACGTAGAACAGTTCTGTATCGGGACTGTAGGCCGGTGAATACCAGTTGGTGGCGCCGACGATCGGCGGCGAAACCATGATGCCTTCGTAGGTGGGCGCCATGCCGGGCACGCGGATCGGACGTCCGTTCGGATCAAGTCCCGAGGCCCAGGTTACCGTTGCGAAGGTGTCGCCGGAGAGGAATTCGCCGGTGGCGCGGTCGAGGTTATAGAAGAAGCCGTTGCGATTGGCCCAGAGCATCAGTTCCCGCATCTCTCCGCCGTACTCGATGTCGGCGAGGATGGGAATCTGGATTGCATCGTAGTCGTGCACGTCATGGGGCGTGAACTGGAAATGCCATTCGATCTCGCCGGTGTCGCCGTTGAGCGCGAGTACCGCGTCCGAATAGAGGTTGTCCCCCAGCCGCACGTCGCCGTTCCAGTCAGGGCCCGGATTACCGGTACCCCAGTAGATCTGGTTCAGTTCGGCGTCGTAGGAGCCGGTGATCCAGGTGGCCGAGCCTCCGTACCGCCAGGAATCGCCCAGCCAGGTGTCGTTGCCGAACTCACCCGGGCCGGGAATCGTGTAGGTGCGCCAGATCAGTTCGCCGGTTTCCGGATCGTAGGCGTCGATGAAGCCGCGGATGCCGAATTCGCCGCCGGCAATGCCGGTGACGACCTTGTCCTTGACGATCAGCGGGGCGGCGGTCTTGCTGTAGCCGGAGGAGTATTCGGCGACTTCTGTATTCCACAGCAGGTTGCCGGTGCGCGCGTCGATCGCCACCAGGTGGGCGTCGAGAGTGCTCATGAACAGGGTTTCGCCGAGAATCGCGACCCCGCGGTTGTTGCGGCCGCAGCAGATGCGCAGGTCTTCGGGCAAGTCATGGTCGTAGCGCCAGTAGACGCCGCCGGTGCGGGCGTCCACCGCGGTGACGTTGCTCGGGGCTTCGGTGATGAACATGATGCCGCCCACGACCAGCGGCACGGTCTCGGCGCGGTCGATCACCGGAATCTGGTACGCCCATTTCATTTCCAGTTCGGTAACGTTTTCGGTATTGATCTGGTCGAGCCGGCTGTAGCGCTTGCTGTCGAGCGTGCCGGAATACATCAGCCAGTTTTCCGGTTCGTCGGCCGCGTTGACGAGCCGCTCCCAGGTAATGGGCGTGAAAGCCGGCGTGATGACGGTCTGGAATTGCTGTTCCTGGGCCTGGACGAGCGCGCCGGAAAGCAGAATCGCAAGTAGCGCATATAACTTGGAAAGGCGTTTCATGGTCAGATTTCCTCCCGTCGCAAGGAGAACAGGTACGCCACGAGGTCGTCCAGTTCGCTCTCCGACAATGATTGGGCATAACTCGGCATGGTGGATTCTTCGATGCGCTCGTAGGACTGCAGGTCGTCCTTGTGGAAGGACCATAAATTCTCGTCGTCGTCCATGATGCGCACGGAAAAGCTGTCCTCGCTCATGCGATAGCCTTCCCTGGTCACGCCGTCGGGTCCGGTGATGCGCAATCTCCACCAGCGCGGTGCGACGTCTTCCTGTGGATTGATCATGTCCGCCAGCAGGTCATCGGGCGAGCGGTTCTCGCCGATGCGCGACAGATCCGGGCCGAAACGCGCACCGCGGCCGCTAACCATGTGGCAGTCGGCGCAGTCGCTGCCGCTCCAGAACAGATCGCTGCCCGATGCGGCGTCGCCCGCGAGCACTACCGAACCGGGGTCGTAACGCAGCGAATCGAGATAGGCCACCAACTGCCAGACCTGGGGGTCCGGCACATTCTCCGGCACCGGCAGCATTGCGGTGCCCGGTATGCCATCGCGAATGATGTTGAAGATGGCGACGTCGGTGCTGCCCCGGGTCAGCCGGCCGGTCAGGTCCGGCCCCCCGGCCTCGTCGTTGCCGGTGGCGTCGAAGCCGTGGCAGCGCCCGCATTGCCGTTCGAAATACCGTTCTCCCAGCCGTATGTCGACCAGCGTGTCGTACAGATTGCCGGCGTCCTCGGCCAGCGCGCGGGGGATCAGCAACATCGAAAGCGCACAGGCGGCGCCCGCCAGCAACCACCCGCCGTGGAATCCCGAAAGCTTGC
>CAZUSL010000064.1:0-15039 GCA_964622925.1 uncultured Pseudohongiella sp.
GTAGGATACAAGTCGCCGCAGCGGCCTCCGCCTACATAGCTGAGTTCTTCCTCGATCTTGACCCGTTCCGGGCCGGTCGTATCCCAACAGGCGTCGTTCAGTTCGAACGGCCGATTGGCGGAAACGACTTGCCGTGGAGTCTGGGATGAAGTGTCGGCCTGGATGCCGAGAATCCACGCGTCCATCAGCCTGAACAGTTCGGCCAGATCGTCCTGGCCCGGTTCGAATCCCCATTGTCCGCCGACCTGCATGACATGGTTGCCCGTGGCGCCGCTGGCGATACGCATGCGTTCCCGGGTCGAGAACTGGTGCACGATCATATGGATGTCGCCGTTCTCGGCATGATCGGTATAGCTGCGATAGTCGATCACCGGGGTTGCGGCCAGGCCTTCGCCGCCGTAAAGAATGCGCCCGGTCTCGATGGCGCGCCGGCGGGCGAACGGGTCGGCCCGATGGCGTTCGAACACATGGTTCATGTCACGGTCGTAACCGCCGATGTCGCGGTTGAGATCGATGAACTGCCGCGCAGTGATAAGTCCGCCATTGAACGCCCCAAGGCCGTATTGCACGCCGAAATTGTCGAGCGGACGAAAGGCGATGCCGGTATCGGGATTCTCTCCGTAAACGTTCACGGTATGGTCGTATACCGTCGCCCGGATGCCGCCCTGGCCGGGCTGGTATAGCACCGCGCGCAATTCGTCGATGCTCACCTCGCCGCCCTGGTCTTCGGGCGGCGCTTCGGGCTCGAAGATGGGATCGAGTCTTGCGGCGCCGCGGCTTAAATTGGGAATCGAAGCCCAGGAGCCGAATCCGGAAACCGCCTGTTGTTGCTCCAGGCTGAACTCGCCCGGACTGAGCGCTTCGAAGTAGTGATGCAACAGGCGCGCATCCGCCACGGTGAATATGGTCGCCGACGTGACATCGGGAAAACTGGCGGAAACGATGATGCCGTCGAAAACACCGGGATAATTGTCGGCGGTCTGGTGCGACTGGTAGGAGCCCCCCGAGGCGCCGGTGGCGATGGTGTAGACCGGCACGCCGTAACGCTCGATGAAGCGTTCCTTGACCATGATATGAGTCTCGGATGCGAGCAGGTCATTGCAATTCTGGCCGAACACGTTCAGCGATGACGAAACCACCGCGTAGCCCTGCTCGAACAAGCCCCGGCGCATGACTCCGCCGGTCAGGACGCCTTGCTGATACCAGCCGCCGCGGCAGCCGCCGCCATGGGTATAAACCAGTTTGCCGTTCCAGCCGGCGCTGCGCTGCCAGGGGCCGGGTTCGCCGTCCGCCGGATCGTGCAACATGGCGATCTCGTACACCGCGCGATTGACCGTGCCGGTTTCGACGCGGACGATATAGGGAATCGTCTCGCCCCGGGTTTCGATTTCGGCAATATCGAAAGGCGCCAGGCCGCCGAATTGAAGTTGGTAAGGCTTGAACCGCTGATCGAGGTCGCTCCAGTAAACGTAGTCAACCCGGGTTTCGACGGAGCAGAACCGGTCGGACGGCTCGCCAAGCAATTCGCCCGCCACGGTGCGGAATTCCCGGGTCTGGCAATAGAAGGGCTGTTCATGCGGCCCGGAAATGATCGGGCCAGTAATCGGCCAATTGGTGATCGTCAGCCTGGCAGCCTCGTCGATTCCGGCCAGCCGCGCGCTCAATTCGCTTTCACCCACGGGCAGGCCATCGAGCAGCGCTTGCATCGTTCGATCTTCAACTCGCCGGAACTGCCCGCTCACATCCGTGCCGTTCAACTCGATCTGTAGATCGCCCAACTGGAAATTCGGTTCCTCGTCCGTTACCCGCACCTCTACAAGCGCATCGCCGCCCGTGACCAGCCAGGATTGGGTCGACAGCACCTCAAGTTCTATCGGTGGCAGGGCTGCTGCAGGATCCAGCGTACCGCTGGTGCTGACGGGCTCGGTGCACGCGGAGACAAGCAGAACGGCAATGGCTGGCAGAAGATGCTGGCGGATCATGGCGGCGCTTCTCGTCGCTGGGCGGATGAGTATTTTGGGAAGCCGGATTGATCAGGTCAACACCGGACTCGTAACTTGAGTCTGCTTTTCGCACAGCCCGGGACCGGCGAAAATCGTACTTCTCCGTTACCGACTAGTGCTAGTATCAGCGTATGAGAATAGTTCTTCCGGCAGTTGCATCAACGGGTTGCGTAGTGATGGCCTTGCTGTGGCCAGACTTCGCTGCCGCGCAGGAAATGACTGTCGAGGAGCGCATCGGCGCAGCGGAGTCTATCTTGCAGGCCGTGGATGAGCAGGCGCGCGTCTGCATCGAGCAACTTGCGGAATCCGCGGACTCCGTGCAACCCGAAGAATGTGCCAGCTTCATGGATTCGATCGATGGCGATGTGCTCGCCGGCTACCTGGAACATTGCGCCGAACTCAAGCAATGGCGCGATGCTTATGTGGAGAATCCTCCGCCGGCCGGACCGGACAGCGAGCGCGACCGGCAACGCCTCGTAGGAGTCGAACGGGTCTGCGGCGAGAATGCGCTGCGGCAGCGAACCGAGTTCGTCGCAGTCGCTTTCGATGAACTCAACGAACGCCTCTCACGCCGCGCCAGCGGCCTGTCGCTGCAGCGACGCATCGGCGAACTCGAATTCCGTTCAACTCTAGGCGGCTGGCAAAACGAACTCGATGTATCCAATTCCAATCGCCGCGTCCGCAGCGAAACCCTGCAACAGTTCGATCAACTGGAAGAAGAACTCATCCGCCAGCAGATCAATCGCCCGCGTCAAGTCCAGTACTGAGCCCGACGGGCCGTGCAGCATACAAATGGCAATATGCGGCGATTTGCGGCAGACTTTGGCGGTTGGCGGCAGGAATGGGAACCATCATGCACACAATGACATCGCGCGCGCTTCTCGTGATTTGCAGCCTTGGGCTACTGCTTGCCGGCTGCTCGGAATCGGCGGACGACGGCGTCGCCCAGGTTTCCGCGGAAGCGAATTACGACACCACTCTCACCATGCAGGAATTGATGCTGTATGTGCTTGAACCCGCGGCGGACGGGCTGTGGAGTACGGCGGGCTGGGTCGAGGACCGGGAAGGTTATCGCGAACTTTATCCCACCACCGACGAAGGCTGGGAGCATGTGGTCGCGAGCGCGGCCATGGTGGCCGAATCCGGAAACCTGCTGACGCTGCCCGGCCGTGCGCTCGATAACGACGCCTGGATGATTTATTCCGAGGGCCTGACCCAGGCCGGATTCAGGGCAATGGCCGCCGCGGTGACCCGCAACAAGGAAGACCTGTTCCAGGCCGGCGCTGACATCTACAGCGTCTGTTCCGCCTGCCACCAGGCTTACGATCCCGAAATCAACAGCCGCTTTACCTCGGATTGATCGAAATGCCTGCGCCACGGGACCACCGAACAACGTTTCAGTTGCTGATCGGGGTATTTCTGCTGCTGGCGGCAGGTCCGCTGCTCGCCCACACCATCGAAGGCTCGGACGCCGCCTTCGTGCAGAACATCGACGGGCCAGCCATCGGCCCTTTCATCTACCTCGGCGCCAAGCACATGGTCACCGGCTACGATCATCTGCTGTTCCTGGTCGGCGTGATTTTCTTTCTCTACCGGCCCGGTCACATCGTCCAGTACGTCACCCTGTTCGCCATCGGCCACAGCATCACGCTATTGTTCGGCGTACTCGCCGACCTGCAGGTAAACGCCTATTTCATCGACGCCATCATCGGCCTGTCGGTCGCCTACAAGGCGTTTGAGAACATGGGCGGATTCAGGCGCCTCGGGTTCGAGCCCAACACGCGGATGGCGGTTTTCGTATTCGGCCTGTTTCACGGTCTCGGCCTGGCGACCAAGTTGCAGGAGTTCGAGCTTTCGGACAATGGACTGATCACCAACATTCTCAGTTTCAACGTCGGTGTCGAGATCGGCCAGATCCTGGCGCTGTCGCTGGTATACATCGGACTGAGCGTATGGCGAACGAGCGGTTCCTATATGCGCCACGCCTTCGCCACCAATACCGTCCTGCTCGGCAGCGGCTTCCTGTTGACGGGATTCCAGCTCAGCGCATTCATGCTGCTGGCCTAAAGGAATAGTCATGAATCAACAGTCAGCACCACCTTCGCGGAAGAGCCTGATGATCGCGAGCGTCGGCGCGTTTCTCGTTTCCGTGCTGGTCTTGCTCGCTTTCATCCTGCCTGCCGAATTCGGCCAGGACCCTCTCGGCACCGGCGGCGCATTGGGACTGACCGCCCTCTCCCGCGGCGCCAATCCATTCGAAGAGCAGGTCGAAGTGCATCGGGAGGATTATGTCGAGTTCGAACTGGGTCCGTTCCAGTCGGTCGAATACAAGTACCTGATGGACCTGGATGCGCCGCTGGTGTTCAGTTGGCTGGCGGACGGAGAGGTGTATTACGACATGCACGCCGAGACCGTGGGCCTCGAAGAGGAAGAAGTGCAAAGTTATGAGCAGGGCAGCTCCAGCCAACGCATGGGTTCCCTTTACGCGCCATTTGCCGGGATTCATGGCTGGTTCTGGGAAAATCGCAGCGCGCAAACGATCCTGGTGCGGCTTTACACCGCCGGCTTCTATCAGACGTCCACGGTCTTTCGCGACGGCGGCGATTTCGAGCGCGTCATCGAACCGATCGCCGATCCTTGAAGCCAGATTCCAATACTTGACAGTCACTTCGACTCAAGTAGCATGGTTCTCTGATGGATCAGCAATGCAAGTATTTCCCAACTTGCCCAACAGCGGCCGCCTGGAGGATTTTCCGATGAAACCAACCGTCCTTATGGCCACATTGCTCCCGCTTTTCGTTGCTTGCTTCAACGCTTTTGCACAGGACTCGGACATTTCCGCATTGTGTGCGACCGCAATTGCGGAAAACGGACGGATTCCCGATGCGGAGACCGCACCGATCAGCGCCATTACTTGCGCCGCCGAATTGTCTGCGACCACTGTGGTCACTGTGGAGGTCGGCGATGTAACCGTGACATCGGGCGCTATTGACGGCGAATCCATCGACGTCGTTTCGACCGAACTCGGCGATACCGATCATGCTTCCGGCCATATCGGCGATGGGGCAATCAGCATCAGTACGATTGAATTCGGAAATACAAGCGTCTCTTCCGGTCACATTGGCGATGAGCAGGTCGACACGACCACAATTGACTTCGGAGATACGAGTGTCTCTTATGGCTCGGCGGGCGACGATCAGATCAACGTGACTACGGTCGACTTCGGAAACACCAGCGTTTCCTTCGGTTCCATCGGCGACGAGCAGATCAACGCGACCACGGTTGATCTTGGAAACACGAGCGTGACTTACGGCTCGGTCGGCGACGAACCGGTTTCAATCAACACCGTTGAATTCGGCAATGTGGAATATTCGTTCGGCCAGTCCGGAGATAGCGCCGGCAATTCGATAACAGTCGATGTGGGCGGCGTGACCTATACCTTCGGCCAGGATAACTGACGACCGATCGTCAATCCTTGAAGCCGGACTTCGACGGCAAGATTTCAGACAGCAAAAAAACCCGGCCGTCTGTCACATTCGACAGACGGCCGGGTTTGAGACTTGTTTTCGGTTCGTTCTAGTTCTGCTCGGTCGGGTCAGAACCGTCGCGAGGAGCGCCGGTGCCTGAGCTACCCATGAACAACTTGCGGCCGTCCGGGAAAGTGATGTCCCGGCCGTTTGCGCGGCAAGTGGGATCGCACAGGCGATCCTTGCTCTGGTAACCGGTAACGATGATTTCTTCACCGAGTTGCAATGAGTTTCGGTTGATGCCGCGGCGCAACAAGGTGTTGGGCGTGCCGCCTTCCACCATCCACGGTCCGGGATCGCGAGTGGACTCGGGATCGTTGTTCTCCAGATGAATCCAGGTGTGCGGATTGATCCACTCCACGCGGGTGATGGGACCGCCGAGCCGAACCGGCAGGTTGGCATCGAACTCCGCGGAGAAAGCGTGATGCGCGGTGGCCGTGGGCTTGTAAGCCACTACGCCGACCGCGGCAATCGCTGCCAGAGCCAACAATTTGATTTTCATGAATCTACCTCTTTACTTGCTGTTGCCAAGAGTTCTGTATGAGGACAATCCTCGCCATTCTATCCAAAGGCCCGAGTGTATGCCAAGCGTCTCGGGCCGGTTTCTTTTATTGCTGATCCTGCTGTTCCTGCAGCATTTCCTCGCGCAGGCGCTGCTCGAACTCGCCGCCCCTGCGATATTGTCCGTACATCAGTTCCTCGACGAACTCCACGCACTTGAATTGCGGTAATTCGTATCCTTCTTCAAGCCTGCGATACAGCGGCATGCTGATGGTCCAGGGCCGCTCGTAGACTTCAGGATCCTCCAGGGTGGCGGAATACATGATGACGTTTTCGTCGACCATGTCATAACGCTCGGTCACCTTGAGTTGATAACTGTGATAGTTACCGGCGCGGTCGAGCCAGGTGCGGTCGTCCAGTCCGGTGACTTCAACCACGAAAGTGTCGCCTTCCCAATAGCCATAGGACTGGCCCATCCAGGAATCGAGCGGTGGGGGACCCGGGTCTTCAAGAAAAACGTTGCGCACCGAACCGGCGAAGGAATAGGCGATGAAAAACGCGCTCTCGCTCTGGAAGATCTGGAACGGGTGCGGGAGATAGGTAGCCCTCGGCACACCCGGCATGAAGCACTTGATCTCCGGGTCCATGGTCAGCCAGTTCTCCCGATTCTCGTCGCGCCGCGCCAACGCTTCAGGTCGATACGGAATCGTGCCTCCCTCGACAACGCCGAAGCTGGCGGGCACCGAGCCCGCCGCGCCAAGAGCGACGACTTCAGGGCCGGGCACCGGCACGAAGTCACCGGGAACCAGGTGATACGCGGCCTTGGGCGGCGCCGGCTCAAGATTGTCGTTGGCGTTCATGAGAACTTGCCAGATGCCATTCAGGTCCGGCCTGCCGCTCGGCGTCCTCGGAATATCCCGAGCGCCGGATTCCGCGGCCTGGGCGGCGTCGCCGCCACCAGTTGTCGTGTCCTGGGAACACCCCGCGAATACCACGGCAAGGGCGAAGAGCAACCATTTTGTCTTCATAATTCAGCCTACTCTTGAAAGGGAAACACTGGGTTTCGTTCGGGCTGACGATATAACCACCCACACCAGGGCATGTCAAGCGAACGAGTCGCCTGAAGGGATACAGCACCTAGGCTAATCCGCTAGATAGCTTCAGGCCAAAAGTAGTGCATGGGAGAAAGCCAGTAACTTTGAATATCCTGTTCCGAGAGGTGTCGGTCGCCAGCCAAATCCGTGTGCCATCTTTTTTTGAATCCTTCCCTGGCGCAAACAGCAGAGATAGCCGCATCTCGTTCATGTTCATTTCTGCAACTGTGAGTGGGAACAGAATACTTGCACGCAAATGCCTCCCAAGAAAGATCTAGCGCTAGTAACAGGGCCTTGGGATGTGCCTCCGTTACCCCAATGTCTTGCGCGTAAGCTCTTCGAATCCGAAAAGCCAGCAGCGCACCCCCAACGAGTGCGGCCCCTCTAAGAGAGTTTACTGACTGGACTGTGCCCGGGTGGATGCCATACTTGCTTCTAATTTTCTCATCTACCTTACGGCCCCCACCATTTCCCGAAGACCACCACATTGGTGCGTCTATTCCCAATCCAGATGGCGTTATTTTCATAGCGGTAATGAACTCGATGGCTTCATCTACCGAGGAAACAGTATTGCAAACCATCCCGCCGTGAGCATCAATAGTTGCCAATCCAAACTTATCCGCTCCTCCAGGATCCGCTCCCACCCAAATGTCCCTCATCAGTTCTAACCCCTTGGAGCACAGCCCCTGAAAACATTTCACCTAAACGTCGCGAAGTACTCGGCAGCCCTTAAATGTACACGTTCGGCAAGCGGCGGTTTCAATTTATACGCTTCTGGCGTCCTCGAAAAATGATAGAGACGAGCGATTCTATATTTACCTCTGTTTTCTTCAGAAACCTCCAGTTCGTTGCGCGAAATCCAAAAGGGAGTAGTCGCGGGACCATTGGTAGTCTTTACTTCCAGCAGCCGCTTGTCCCCATTTCTGTTGTAAGAGAGAATATCGTAGCTGGCGCCATCTCCATCCTCCTTTGATATCCAGCGAACTTTGCCTGCGAGGTCATCCCTACCCGCGAGCGATAGTCGATTCTGTTCCGCTATGTAGAGAAATCTTTCTCCCGCCTCACCAAGTTTACGCGCCCTGGCGTCTCTCGTTGCAGGGTCGAAAAATCGAATAATTCGCCTAGCCACTCTGTCGATCGGCTCCTTTTCAAGCTGTTTAGGAGGTGGATCCTGGTAGAGCAATCCTACGTCTGGAACTGCTGTATCATTGGTTTGGTTCGCCAATTTCTCTGCCAAATCTCCGCTTCGCAATTGATAATCTACGATCTCGTACAGCATGCCTTGAAAGTTCTTTGCGGGCTTGTAGCCCAGAATACGGGGAAGCCCAAGTCGCTCCATGACGGCGCTAATGTTTTGATGCTTGTACTCAATCGATCCCTTGGAGCGTCCAATTTTCCGTTGCAAGGCACGATTTCGATCAGCTTTATTGAATTTGCCGCCGGCAAGTTCTGATCGGAGCATTTCAAGATAGTCAGCAACGATGATCTCTATCTCTTCACTGCTCCAAGTTTTTCCAGCCATATTCATAGTCTGTTGTTCTCAAGAGTATCTTGCAGCAATTCTGCACTCTCTCAAGCTGAACGTCACTACCAAAATACCGAAGCCGGAACAGCGCCAAACCAAAGGGCTCAAAGCGTGGCCTCCCAAAGCGCCAAACCCTTTTCAATAGCTGCTTCGAGCCAATCCTTGAAGCGGACCTTTGCATCTTGTAGGCTTTCTTTGTAGTTGATCTGGAAAACCTCTTTGCAAACTGGAGTCTCGCCTTCGGTTTCCGTTTCTCCATCTCCAACAGGAACTCGGCGAAACCAGGTCGCAGAACATGCAAGCACACCTCTAAATTCATGTCCGATGCCATGAAACGCAATAAGTAATATCCCCTGATTCCCATCCTTTATGACTAAACGCACCCAAGATCGGTACGCTTTTGTATTTGCAAAATATTTCAACTCCTTAGCCGTTGCTACTATCTGACTCCGAAAATAGTGGCTGTTAGCCGAGTTATCTGTTGCATCATTAACGAATATTGTGAATTCACTTTCAGCGAGTTGATTCTGAAGTAAACTCTGAATTCTCTCAAGCCGTCGCTTGGCAAGCCCTTGTAGTTCATGAGCACTGCGAAGCGCTGCATCCCATTCCTGCTCCAAAGCATCGCGACTCTTTGCCAACCTCTCGCCAATCGACTTGATCCGCAAATCAACTTTTCTAAATTGCTCGACTTCTCGGGCAATGCCCAGAGCAGTTACAAACTCTTGCTTCAATAGTGACGAAAAAAGACTGACAAGGGATTTCAAATCCCCCTCATCAGCTTGTTCAAGAGCATTTATATATTCATCACGTCGAGTATCCCGTACTACTAATGGCAGCCATCCAGACTTTATGAATACCAATGTAGCCAGCGCTCTCGCCACTCGGCCATTTCCATCAGTGAACGGATGTATTTGCACGAACCGATGATGAATCCAGGCTGCTTCAACTTCAGGTGGGATGTTTTGCGCCTGATGTTCTTTGTGAAGGCTAACCAGGCGATCCATTTCCGCGGAGACATGCTCAGGGGGGCAATAGTAGTGTATGTGCCCATCCGGTCGAGTGGGGTTGTTGGGTAACTTTTTGTATTCTCCGGCCTCTATTGCCACTTGCACCTTGCTTCCGAACTGATCTCTGGCTTCCGTAAATGGTTGATTTCGTGTAAACAAACTATGAAGTTCCTTGATGTAACTGGTAGATAATTCACGCTCCTGTTTAACGAATGAGAATACGCTTTCGATGGCATCCTTCTGATCACCGATCATCGCTACAGTATGTTCCGCGTCCACGGAAGCACGGTGAGGAATGAGCGCCGCGTTCAGACCTCTTTCGATCAGTAATTCGGTCACTCCTCGGTCAAGGATATAGAGACGCTCAATCAGTCCCGTCTCCACAGCCCATTCACGTATCAGACGCTCTGTAAACTCATCAAGCCCCGTGAGCTTCTCGCGCTGCTCCGCCCAAACAGCCGACAAGGCGGCAAGTTCCTTGCCAGCCAATTCCTCCGGATGGGATTCGTAGTCGTTGATTGGTTGCCATTGTGTAGACATTGATTGATACCAGTTCCCGATTTGTTTTAGCTGAGTAAGTGAATTGAAGATGTCCTGCTAGTCGCGCAATTAATTCCAGAGACTCGCGCTGGCGAATTTTAACCCAAGTCACCTTATCTCTTGTAATTTCAAGCAGAATTTCTCAATAGGAGCGAATTCCTGCTTGAAAACCGGACCCCGGGCCGAGCGCTCAGCTAGTCGGCTAGGCTGCTTCGGCCTGGGCTGTTCCCAGGCCTTTGACCGTAACGACGAACACGAGCAGGCAGAGGGCGGTCAGGGCCGCGGCCGCGAGGAAGGACATTCCGGGAAAATAGAATGCGGCGTCCGGGGCGCTGTACCAGGCGAATAGTTGCGTCATCAGCAATGGACCGAGAATGGCGGTTATGCTGCTCAGGCTGCTGAGGGCGCCTTGCAGTTCGCCCTGGGCGTTGGCGGGAATCTGGGACGTCATTACCGATTGCATCGCGGGGGTGACGAAACCCGAGATCGAGGCAATCGCCAGCCAGGGATACAGTTGCCAGCCCGTCGCCGCAAAGGCATAGCCGCAAAAACCCACGATCATTGCCGTCATGCCGACCAGCCCGGTGCGGAAAGCGCCCATGGCGGGAATCGCCCAGCGGATGAGGAAGGCCTGCACAAGGATCATGAAGACGCCGGCGAACCCGAGTGAAAACCCGATCTGGCTTTCGGACCAGGAGAACTTCTCCATCGTGTAGTACGTCCAAGTGGCGGGCAGTGAAAAATGTCCGAGCATATAGAGAAAATAGGCGATCGCCACGCCGAGGGCGACCGGGTACTTCGCCACCTGCTTCAAGGCGCCGACGGGATTGGCGCGCTTCACGTCGAAGCGGCGGCGATTGCGTTTGCCGAGAGATTCGCCGAGTACGAAATAGCCATAGATGAAATTCGACATTGCCAGCGCGGCAGCGGCATAGAACGGAATGCGTTCGCCGAATTCACCGAGCAGGCCGCCGACTACCGGCCCGAGAATGAAGCCGCCGCCGAATGCGGCGCCGACCATGCCGAAGCGCTGGGCGCGCTTTTCGGGCTCTGTGATGTCGGTGATATAGGCGTAGGCCAGGGAATACGTGGAACTCGCCGCGCCGGCGATGAACCTGGCGACGAACAGCCAGAAAAGGGTCGGCGCCAGGGCCATCAGCAGGTAGTCGAGGCTCAGGGCGAGCAGGGTGTAAAGCAGGATCGGACGCCGCCCGAAGCGGTCGCCCATGGCGCCGAGTATGGGCGCGGCGAAAAACTGCACGGCGGCGTAGGTGAACATGAGATAGCCGCCTATGGCCGAGGCATTGGACAGCGAAACGTCGCCCAGGCCCATGATCAATTGCGGCATCACCGGCAGGATGATGCCGAAGCCGATGGACTCGATCAGCACCAGGATGACGATGAACGCCACGGCATGTTGCCGGTTCTGCATCGATGCAGGCATGGAATGAATCCCTATTCCGCCACGGAGCGCCAGTTGTTCGCCAGATAGTCCGCGGTGCGCCAGGACAGCGCCTGGGAAGTGAGGGTCGGATTGCGGGCGCCGCTGGTGCCCATCACCGAGGCGCCAACGATGCCGAGGTTGGGGACTTCGTGGCAGAAACCCCAGCGGTCGACCACGTTGGTCTCGCGGTCGTCGCCCATGCGGGTGCCGCCATAGGCATGGGTGGACGCGCCCATGGCGTTGCCGAGACCCGAACGGATGACGCGAGTGGCGCCGGCTTCGCGATACCACTGTTCCATCTTGTCCTGGGCGAATTGCGCGATTCGCAATTCGTTCTCGCGATAACGCGCCGTGATGCGGATTACCGGCTGGCCGAAGGGGTCTTTCACTTCCGGGTCGAGGTCGAGGTAGTTGTCCTCGTAAGGCAAGGTGGTCTTCTGGATGTACGAGGAGTTGCTGCGGTCGGCGTTCTTCATGATGAAGGCCTTCCATTGCGAACCCCAGTTGCGGCTGGTCTGGCCGAAGGTGTTCATGCGCACGGCGCTCATCGGACGCCGGTCGGTATGCACCCACAAGTTTGCGCCGCCGATGAAGTCGAGGCCGCCGTGATCGAAGTTGTCGTCGGCCCATTCGTCGATGGCGACGCCTTGGGCCGGCAGGCCGTACCAGTTGTGCAGGTCGCGGTCGAACAATGCGGTGACCGGCGCGCCCTGGTGGTGGCTCAGGTAGTGCCGCCCGACCTGGCCCGAATTGTTCGCCAATCCGTTCGGGAAGGCGCTCGAAGACGACAACAGCAACAGGCGCACGTTCTCGTAGGTGTATCCGGCCAGCAGTACGGCTTGCGCGGGCTGGAAGAAATGCTCGTTTCCCCTGACGTATTCGACGCCGGTCACGCGGCCGTCGCCGCCGGTGACGACGCGTGTCACCCGGGCGTAGGGAACGACTTCCAGATTGCCGGTTTCCTGCGCCTTGGGTATGACGGTGAACGCGGTCGAACTTTTCGACCGCACATGGCAGCCGCCACGGCTGCAGAAACCGTGGTACTGGCAGGGCGGGCGGCCATCCCAGGCTTCGGTGGTGATCGCGGCCGGACCCTGAAAGGGATTCCAGTCGAGCCTGCGCGCGGCCGCGCCCATCAATTCGGTAAACGGCGAAGCGCGCAGCGGCTGCATCGGATAAGGCCGCCTGCGTTCTCCTTCGAAGATATTGCCGCGACGATCGATATCGCCGAGCACATTGCCGGCCTGGCCGGAAACGCCGACGGTATGTTCGACCAGGTCGTAGAAGGGTTCGAGTTCCGCGTAGCCGAACGGCCAGTCCTCGACAGTGGAGCCCGCGGGAATGCGGCCGGCGCCGTATCGCCGGCGGGTGGCGGATGCGACTTCGAAATCCCAGGGATTGAACCGCCAGCTTTGCGCCCAGTAATGCATGGAAGTGCCGCCGACGGCATTCATCATCGGATGGCCGCCTTGCACGGCGCGGTCGGAAGCCGTGGCGCGCACGGTCGGCGCCTCGCCGGCGCATTTCTGCACGGCCTGGGGCCAGTTTCGATAGTTGTTGCGCAATTCGTCGGGCCCGAAATCCCGCGGACCGAGCCAGCCGCCGGCTTCGAGCCCGATGACTTTCAGCCCCGCCCGGGCCAGCGGCAGGGAAGCGACGCCGCCCGCGGCGCCGAGTCCGACGATGACGACATCGACGCCTTCGAGCCTTCTAGGCACGGTTCACTCCTCCCCTGCCGCCAGTCTTGGTATAGGGAAGATAGTCGTATGCGGACTGATGATTGGGCGGCAAGTCTGCGCCGAGTTCCACGTCGCGCTCGCTCGCGCCGATGCGCACGCCGGGATACCTGATCATGTCCCAGCCGACAAAATCGCGATTGCCGCCGTAATACGGGTCGCAAAACGTGCCGTTGATCGTGTGATTGCGCAGCAGGTTGAAAAATCCGGCGGCGCTCGGCATGAAGCCGTCGAGCTTGTTTTGCTGCAATGCCAGCAGTATCGACTCCTGCCGATCGCGAATGATTTGCGAAAAAGGCTTCCCGACCACAGTGCGCGCGTAATCTTCGACCGCGGCAAGGCCGATGCGGAATGCTTCGAGATCGTCGGCGTCGGGGCCGGCCAGCGCCCGGTCGATATAATGCGCCGCCCGCGCTTCCCGGGCGCCGGGTCCGAGTTCGTCCGAGGGGATGAGGCAATCGCAGATAACTTCCAGCGTCTCGACTTCCGCCGCGGTCAGTACTTCGAGCGCTTCCCGCACCGGCGCCGGCTCGTTTTGCGCGGGCGGGGGCTGCTGGGCGATCAGGGCGCCGCTGCCGCCTATGGCCGCCGCGCCGACCAGGCCGGCGCCTTTCAGCAGGTTCCTGCGGCCCGGATTGTCGGGCTGCGCGCCAGGCTCAATTTCCCGGTCTGGCATGGTCGGATCGTCTTGCGCCACGGTTGGTTTCCGGCTGAAAGACAAGTCCGGCCAGCCTAGCAAATTCGCCGGTGGCCGGAAAGACGAATACCGGAACCGGATCCGGCTATAGGTTATGATGGTTACAGGAGGATTCTCATGGCAGCAACCCGTTCCCGCTGGATTCGCATCGCCGTCATCGTGACGGCGGTTTACGTTCTGCTTGTGGTCGCTTTCGAGTCGATGCTCGGCTACTTTCAGCCAACCGCTGGCGACAGCATCGTCATCGTCACCACGGACGACGCCGGCAATTCCCACGAACGCGTCATCTCCAGGCGCGATATCGACGGCAACTTGTATGTCGCGGCGAACCATTGGCCGCGGCAGTGGTACAGCCAGGCGATCGAACGCCCGCAAGTCGAAGTCGCGGTCGAAATCGGCGGCGCCGCACAGCCTTATCTTGCCGTTCCGCTCGATGGCGGCGAGCTTGAACGCGTCGCCGAGATCTACGACGCGGGCCTTGTTTTCAAATTCATGACCGGCTTTCCGCCGCGCCGCTTCCTGCGGCTCGACCCGCTATGAGCGAGGCTGCCTGACGGGTCATTCAACGACTTTCCGATTCAGCACGACTTCAATGAACAAGACCATCAGCGGCGCCAAACGCCTTATTACGAAAGCCATGGAGGACACCGGGTTCCGTGCTCGCCTGCTTGCGAATCCGAAGCAGGCGATAAGGCAGGAACTTGGCGTTTCCATCGCCGATGAATACGCGGTCCACGTTCACGAGATTTCCGGCGACACCACGCATCTGGTGCTTCCTCCGCCGAGCAGGTTCAGCGAGGAGGAAAGGCAGGCGGCGCGCACAGGCCAGACCTCATTGGCGTATCTGAAAAAGACCATGTACGACCCGGCGCCTCCGTTACGGCCTCCCGTGCGAAAGCCGTTGCCTGCACGGAAAAGCACCAGGAGTCCCGATGCGCTTGCCGAGGCAGGCAGGATCAGCA
>CAZUSL010000065.1:0-1572 GCA_964622925.1 uncultured Pseudohongiella sp.
CGGGAACGGATTCTCGAAGTCGACCACGATGCGCTTCGCCTGCGCTACAGCGCCATCAGCACGCCCGCGAATATCGAACACCATCTGGCGACGATTTGCATCGTGCCCGATGGAGATTCTTGCGTGTTGCAATGGACCACGGAAATCGCGCCTGACCAATACGCCGACACCGTGCGCGGCGGCATGCAGTTGTCGATTGCCGGGTTGCTGCGGGTGCTGGGAATCGAGAGTTAGGGATCGTTCACGGGCGAGGCATGCCTCGCCCGTACCTAGAAGTCGTAATCCTTCCAGTACCGGATGCGGTACTTGAGCGGGTCGGCGAGGATGGTCTTGCGGGCCTCGGCTACCTCTTCAACCGTGAGCGGTTCGAAATCCTCGGGCAAGGTGTCGGCGTTGAATTCGTAAAGCATCCAGTTCACGACGGCGGCCAGGTCGGAGTCCGTCAGGGGCGTTTGCGACGAGCCCGGCACCTGGACCAGGTAGGGACGCATTTCCTCGACAACCAGCATGCGTCCCAGTTCGTCGTGCAGCGTAGGCACATTGGGAGGGTTGCCGATGCCCGAAGGCAAGTGGCAGCCGCTGCAGTAGAGCAGATAGTTCGTGCGCGGGCTCGCGCCGAGCGCCGCGTTGCCGGCGATCATGGCGAGTATGAGCAGGGTGGCCGCAAAAACTCTCATTTCTTTTGTTGGCTCCGGACCTATTGACTGGATTCTCCGAGCACCAGCGCAACGGTGCAATGGTAGCTGGTATGTTCGACGCCGAAGCACCAGAGTACCGTACTGCTGTTGCTGTTGAAATACACCGGCTTGTCGCCTTCGGTGTTATGGCAGCCGCAACGGCCGCAGACCGCCTTGCCGCAGCAGTCGTTATAGGAAATCAGGTATTCCCGGTCGTCGAGCGGATTGCGGCAGGTTCCGACCCAGGTGATCGGCGAAGCCTCGGACCCCGGCGGACAAGTGCGATGACTGCCGCCGCAACAACTGCACAACATGCCGCTCAAGGCGCAATAACGCCAATATTCGCAGGTCTGCGGATCGCCGACTTCACGCAGGCTCGTTTCCTGGGCGAAGGCCCGGGCCACCGGCAATAGCGGCAATGCCGCCGCACCGGTGAGCAACAGGCCCAGGCGGGAAAGAAAGTTGCGGCGCGACAGGCGCCGCGCCAGCGCCAGGGTGGTGCGGCGGGCCTGTTCGTCTACCCAGTACCAGCCGCGATCCATAATCCGATTTGCGTTCATGATGTCTGTTCCAAGGCCGAGGACTTGTATTCGTCTTGATCTTTCAGCTCGTGGGGCGCGTTGCGCGCCACGAACTCCTGAATGCTGGCGACTCCCGATTCCATGGATTCCAGCAGACTTTCGAGATGTTCGCGGGAATTCACCAGGCCCTTGCTCCTGAGAATTCCGTCGTTGCCGATCAGCAGCGCGAAAGGCAACTTGCTGACCTGGTAAGTCATTCCGAGTTGCATGGAAATGACGTAAGGGTAATCGGTGATGCGCAGATCCTTCACATAGGCTCTATGCTGCTGCAATTGCTGTTCGTTTTCGGCGCCGTCGCTGGCGAAGACGAGGGC
>CAZUSL010000066.1:0-13999 GCA_964622925.1 uncultured Pseudohongiella sp.
AGCGTCAACGCAAGGCCGATCACCGACCGTATCAAGCAGGCGCTGCAATCGGCGGTATCCGAATCGATCCCGCCGCAACTAGAACTGAAATGCGCGGTCGGCCTGGCCTCGGCCGAGCCCGGCATGACCGGCCCGGACGTGTTGTTCGCCCGCGCCCGGCACCAGTTGAGCGTCGCCCTGTTCCGCCGCCATGGCGAACAAAGGCTGTCGGCGATGCACGAAGTCGACGGTTTCGACCCGCTCGAATTGGGCCCGGCGCTCGAACGTCAGCCGCTGGCGCTGAATTTCCAGCCCATCGTCAGTCTCAAGCCCGACGGCGTCGAGCGTTACGAAGTCCGTTGCCACCTGCCGCTCGACAAGGGTCGGCTCGCGCCCGTGCGCATGTTCGAAATCGCCGTGCAGAACGCGCTCGGCGGCGCCATCGACAGGCAATTGATCAGCCGGACGCTCGGCGTCCTGCGGGAAAAGAACGAGCCCAGCCTCTGTTTCTTTGTCAGCCTGACCCAGAATTCCATGGTCGACAACGAATTCTTCAACTGGCTGCGCACCGAACTTGCCGACCAGCAGCGCCTGGCGCGGCAACTCGTCGTCCAAATCAGCGAAATCGACATCCTGATCGCCCAGCACCACGTGCAATACCTGTGCGAACACCTGGCCGGCCTCGAAATCCGCCTTGCCGTAACCAACTTCGGCCTGACCGACAACCCCTTCCGCTACCTGCCCCTGCTCAAAGCCGACTACGTCAAGATGAACCTGCGCACGGCGGAAGGAACCGGCGACGGCAAGCGACAACTACAACAGACTCTGCACAAACTACGCGACTCAAACATCCAGGCGATCGCGTCACTAGTGGAAAACATCAACACCCTGCCACTGCTATGGCACTCCGGCGTAACACTAGCCCAAGGCAACAGCCTGGCCGAACCCGCCACAAATCCCACCTTCCGTTTCCCCCGGGAAATACGCATCGAAGCCCCGTGACGTTTGCGTACAAATACACCGGCAATTATGCTGCCGCTATGAGATTCACCCGCATTGCCTCCCGCTTTTCCCTGACAGCCGTCCTGGCCCTGTTGCTCGCCATGAGTGTGTTCTGGCTCATCAGCAGCTATCACACCCGCCTGGTGCTGCAGGCCCAGGCCGACCGGCTCGGAGCGACCGTCGCGCGGCAGGCCGCCGAGTTGCTCGCGGAGCACGTGCAGGCCGACGACCGCATCAGCATCAACGTGATTCTCGAAGAACTCGCGGCGGACCCCGCGGTGATCGAAGTGGTACTGTTCGACGATCAAGGGCAGCGCGTGGCCGCGGCCGGCGCTCCCAACGCGAATCCGCCGGTCGCTATGCTGACGAGACCGATCCTGCGCGGCGAATATTACGTCCACACCATCGAATTTCTCGGGACCACCCATGGCGCGGTCAGCGTCGGTCTCGACCTCGGCTATATGCGAGCCGCGCTGAACGACAATCTGATTTTCATCGGCGGCGCCACCTTGATCATGGCCCTGCTTGCCTGGCTCTTCGTTTCGGTCTATAGCCAGGTCACGCTCGGATTTCCGCTGAATCTGCTGTCGTATTCGCTGGGCAAGATGAGGCGGGGAGAGATCGTCGAATCTCCGGATGTTTCCGGGCAGGACGAGCTCGCCAATCTGACGAGGCAATATAACGCCACGGCGAATTTCCTCGCCCGTTACACCTTCCTCGACCGCTACGGCGGGGAAACCGAACCGGTGGACAGCGCGGCATGGCGTTCGGAAGAAATCAGCCTGCTGGTCGTCCGCATGAGCAACTATTTCTCGCTCGCCACGGCCATGAGCAGGGACCACGCCTTGCAGTTGCTCGAGCGCTATTACTTCTTCGCCGGCCAGGTGGGCCGCATCTATAACGGTCGCATCAGCTATTGTCACGAGGATGAAATTCTCATCTCCTTCGACCGGGTGAGCGCGGCCGAAGAGCAGGCCTGGTACGCCATCTACGCCGGGCAGTTGTTCCTGCGCCTGGTCGAACATCTCAACACTCATCCGAAGGGCGTTCGCACCAATGCCAGTTTCACGCTCGCCGCCCATAGCGGCGTCGTTCCCGCCAGGCTGTATTCGCCGGTATCCGGCGCCAACGACAGCCTGATCGGCGAAACCCCCGACCGCGCCCGGCAGATCTGCAACGAGTGCCCGGACAACAACCTGCTGATCAGCGCCGACTGCTACCAACTCGCCGGCGGCGACGCGCGCGTCAATGCCGATCCCTTCGATACGGAATCCGACGACGCCGAAGTGCTGCTGGCGCTGGAGCCCCCCCCCGAGGAACACGGCGAATTGCTCGACAGCCAGGCCGCCCGCCTGATCTCCGCGTATCCGGACCGGTAGACGCAAAGCCTGTTCCGGTTCCGGATTTTCGGGAGTTTCGTGATCCGGAAATGTAGAATGCGCGTACTTGAACCTGCAGCCGACCCTGGAGTTCTTTCGATGACGCGCATCCTTTCTTCGCTTGGCCGAACCGGCCTGTTTCTTTCCCTGCTGTTGTCCGCCCAGGCGGCGCAGGCCGCCGAGGCGGTGGCGACGCTGGACCTGACAGGCAGCGGGCTCGGCATCGCCGCCCTGGTGATCTTCGTGCTCGCCTACGTTCTGGTGATCAGTGAAGAGAACATTCATTTGCGCAAATCGAAACCGGTGGTGGTCGCCGCCGGAGTGATCTGGGTGCTGGTGGCGCTGGCTTATGCCGCCGCGGGCGAGTCGGAACTGGCGGAGGAACTCGTCGGGCACAACCTGCTCGAATTCGTCGAACTGTTTCTCTTCCTGCTCGCGGCGATGACCTATATCAACACCATGGAGGAGCGGGGAGTTTTCAATCTGTTGCGCGCGAAGCTCGTCAGTTCGGGCTATTCCCTGCGCAAGCTGTTCTGGATCACCGGTCTGATCTCCTTCTGCATGTCGCCGTTGGCGGACAACCTGACCACGGCCCTGCTCATGGCCGCCGTGGTGGTCTCGCTCGGCGGCGACAATACCCGCTTCGTCGTGCTCGGCTGCATCAACGTGGTCGTGGCGGCGAACGCCGGCGGCGTGTTCAGTCCTTTCGGCGACATTACGACCTTGATGATCTGGCAGGCCGGCTATGTCCAGTTCCAGGAATTTTTCGTGCTGGTGATACCTTCGATCGTCAACTGGGTCGTCACCGCAGGCATCATGAGTTTTGCGGTTTCCAACGAGAAACCGCCGTCGATCCAGGAAGAGGCCCAGGTCAAATACGGCGGCTGGGTCGTCGTCGGCCTGTTCGGCCTGACGATCGTCATGGCCGTCAGTTTCCACAATTTCCTGCATCTGCCGCCAGTGCTCGGCATGATGACCGGTCTCGGCATACTCAAGCTTTACGGCTACTACCTGCAAATGCGCGACGCCGGTTACATGGGCGCGGACACCGACCTGGTGAGCGGCGATGCGGCGATGTTCATCGATTCCGCACATGAAGACGAGATCGAACGGGACGGTCAGCCCTACAACATCTTTCACAACCTGCAACGCGCGGAGTGGGACACGCTGATCTTTTTCTACGGCATCATTCTTTGCGTCGGCGGCCTCGGCGCGTTCGGCTATCTGGCCGTGGTTTCGGAATTCACCTACGAGGGCCTCGGCCCGACCACCGCCAATATCCTGGTGGGATTCGCCTCGGCGCTGATCGACAATATTCCGGTCATGTTCGCGGTACTGGAAATGGCGCCGGAAATGGACCTCTTTCAATGGCTGCTGATCACGCTGACGGCGGGTGCGGGCGGTTCGATGCTGTCGATCGGCTCAGCCGCGGGAGTCGCGGTGATGGGCCAGGCGCGGGGAATCTACACCTTCTTCGCGCACCTGAAATGGAGTTGGGCGATCGCGCTCGGCTATTTCGCTAGCATCGGCGTACATTTCCTGCTTAACGCGCCCTGATCGGCCGCCGGGCGAAGGGCGGGAGTCAATTGGCTACCGCCACGTCGACCAGCACCCGATAGATCATTTCGGTTCCTTCGGCAAGGGATTGCACCGGGACGCGTTCGTCGTTGCCATGCATGCGCGACAGGTCGTCCTGGTCGATGGGATAGGGATAGATGCCATAGACCGGAACGCCGCGGTTGCGCCAGGCGCCGGCGTCGGTGCCGGCCTGGAACAGGTAGGAAGTCACCAGCGCTTCGGGGTATTGCTCCCGGGCGGAGGCGGCAAGGGCCTGATACAACTCGGTGTCTTCGGGCGAAGGCGACTGCCGCGAGCGTTCCTGCAAGCCGGCGAGCGCGGCTTCCTGGCTGTCGCTGGTGAGTATCTCGACCGAAATCGCGGGGTCCGCCGTCACCCGGTGGATTTCCTCGATGAAGGCCGCGACGTCGGTTCCCGGGATCAGGCGGAAATTGACCAGCGCGGTGGCGGTGCCCGGAATGACATTGATCCTGAAGCCGGCTTCGAGAATCACGGGCGCGATGGTGTTGCGCGTGAAAGCGCGCATGAGCGGGTCGACGCCTATCTGCCGGTCGGCCTGGGCGGCGCGGGCGGCGTCGGTTCCCGCGACAAAGTCCTCGAGCCAGGTCTTCTCGGGTTCCTCGGCGGTCAGCGCCAGGGTTTCGAAAAACTGCCGCGTGATCGGGATGAACTGCACGCCGCCATCGTATTCGGACAATCTGTCCAGCGCCCGGGCAAGAGCGAAGATGGCGTTGTCCGGGCGCGGCATCGACGAGTGGATGCTGTGCCCCGAGGCGGTGATGCGCAAGCTGAGCATGAACTTGTCCGCGGTCGAGATGCTCACGTAACGTACATCGTCCGAGCCCTGACGCTTGATGATCCAGCCGCCTTCGTTGAGCGCGAATTCGGCGTCGATCAGGTGCCAGTGATCCTGCGCCAGCCAGCCCGTGCCATAACTGCCGCCTTCCTCGTCGGCCTCGGCGAGGAAGATCACGTCGCGCGCCAGCGGCACGTCGTTCCGGGCGAGTTGCATGACGGCCTCGGCGAACACGGCGAGACCGCCCTTGAAATCGATCGCCCCCCGGCCATAGACGTAACCGTCTACGATGTCGCCGGCGAAGGGCTCCTGGGTCCACAAGTCGCGTTCGACCCCGACCACGTCGGCATGGGCGGCAAGCAGAATCGGCCGCTTCGAGCCGTCGCCGCGCAGCCTGGCGATGAAATGCGCCTTGCCTTCGGCGGGCGTCTCGACGATCGAGACCTCGAAGCCCAGGTCCTCGAATTTCGGCCGCAGGAATTCCGCCAGCGCGCCTTCGTTTCCGGGCGGGTTCGAAGTGTCGATGCGGATGAGCTCGCGCAGCAATTCCGCCGCCGGATTGGTCTGGGCGTGCACCGGAGCGATCAGCAGGCACAGCGCGAAAATCTGAATGAATTGAATAACTCTCATAGTCGGGATACCTGGATGCCGAAGGGGTCGATTTCGATCAGTACGTTGGTCATTTCGGTGATGTCCACCGGCGTGGAGTCGGAGGCTCCGTGCTCGGCGAAAACGAGAACGCGAATGGCGTCGGCGGCCCGGTCAGGCAAACTCAGACGGGCCGAATCGAAACCCTGGGGAATGAAGGTGCTGACCAGGTCGAAAGCCTCGCCGAGTTCCATCGTCAGCGTCCTGCGATTGCCGTACCAGGCCGATTTGGTTGCGGGAATGCGCGCCGCGGTCGCCTCGTCATAGAGGAACAGCACGTCGATGCCGGTGATCTCGATCGCGTTCGGGTCGAGCCGCGAGCGGATTTCAACCGACTCGACCGCCGCAAGGGAGCTGGCCGCGAAAGCGGCCGAAATCAGCAGGCATAACGCCCGGCGCAGCATTTTCGCCCTCGCCGCTCACCGATTTCGATCCGCGGTTCAGTTCTCCTCGGTGTCCACGTCGCCTTGTGTGCCCCTGGGGGAGCCATCGCCATTGAAGCCCATGACTTCATAACGGCGCCAGCCGGCCAGGATGCCGTGCAGGCCGTGGTTGCCTTCGTGACAGGCGTATTCGAACACCGGGTCGGGCGATCTGCGCAGGGGCAGCTTGGCCGACCAGGAAACGTCCCAGGACAGCGGATCGTTCACCGTGAAATCGTATTCGATGGTGTTTTCGTCGACGTAGCGGAAGCGTTCTTCGACCACGGCCTGGTCGGACATGCCGCGCAGGTTGTAGCCGTGATAGAAGTGCTGGGTGTGCACGACCAGGTCATCGCCGTCCCAATAGCCGATGGAGTCGCCTTCCCACTTGAGTTGCCGGGTGTGATGCTCGCTGTCGAGCCGGATCATCCGGGCCGAATGCACCATCTCGTTCAGGATCATGACGGTGTCCTTCGTCTGGACGATCTGCATGTTGTTGTTGTAGGAGCCGGGGATCATGGGCGGTCCGCCGACGAACCCGGTGATGCAGCGGTCGACGGTGGTGCGGCCTTCAGGCCCGGCGCTGTTGAAAATCATTTCCTGGTATGCGGCGCGACGCTCCCGGCCGGCTTCGTTCAGCGGCGGCATGCGGCCGTTGGGGGGATCGTAAATCAGCGAGGTGCGGCGGTCGTAAATGGTTTCGCTGCCGCGCTCGTACCAGAATTCGTTATAGGAAATGACGCCCGGGGGATAACCGGCGCCGCCTACGCTGTCGATGATCAGGTCGCGGTTCTGACGGCGGTTTTCATAGGCTTCCCATTCCGCGGCCTGTTCTTCGGTGAGCACTTCGAGGTGCTCGAGTTCGGCCGGCCTGTTCAGGGGCGTCAAGGTGCGGAACGTATAGGTGCCCTGGAAATCGGGGTGGCCGTATTCGGTGCGCGGAATCTCGCCGGATTGGGCAAGGGCCAGGCAGGAAAGCAGGCTGCCGGTGAGGGCGGCTAGCGCTTTGCCGGTGAAATTGCAGGTCATGGGAACCTCCAAGCGTCTGTTTTTTTCCGGAAACAACTAACTCTTGTCTTCATTTTGTCTACAACCAGCAAAAAGTACGCCGGTTGTGTCCAATTTTCAAGAATTTGTTTTGGGGCTTCCAGTGGGACTGCGAGGGAGGGCGTCTATTGTTGGCTAGATTTAGCCGACAGATGTCTACCAATAGCATTGAAGGTCATTGCGCGCCGTTCGAAAAGCAACTGGAGAGCACCGACCGAGCCGCGATAGCGGAAATGTTGGCTTTAACGATGCGGTCGAGTTTACTTCCATCCGTATAGTTGGCGGGAGCTATACAATGGACCCTGCCTTCCTTGAGGTAGTTATTGGCCTCTTCGCGCGCACCCTTGGTGTTAGGCTTAAAGACGGCTACGGAAAGGCCGCCCTGTTCCTTTACCAGGCGAAAACATGGAATATCAGTCGATCCGTCGCCAATGAAAATCATGTTTTCGAAGGGAACGGGCCTATCGCGCTTCTCCACGAACTGGTTGACCTTGCTATTGTCGCTCAGGTCGAAGGCACCCTTGTTGATGCGGAACAGATACTGAGTCTTGGTTGTATAGTTCACGGCAAGTGCCGGCCAAGTAGCGACACCGTTCTCGTTGAACATGAATTTTGAAGCATAAACTTGGACAAACTTCGAGGCGATCGGAGTGCCGGCAAAAATCTCCGCATTCCCCGAAGAGACTAAGTAGTGCTGAACGCGAACTCCTTTATCTTTTCCAAATTGGGTGATGCGATCAAACCACTCTTCGACCCCCTTGAACAATTTGATAGTTTGGCCCCGCGCCTTGAAATCTTCGCGCCGCACCGGAACGTCTGCCTCCGCTGCCTTGCGCAACATTAGATTCATGTAGACCAAAACCTCATCTGCCTGATGCATCTTGGTCAGGCGCTTTACCTCGGCCCAGAACTTTGTCGGTGTCATGCCGATGTCGGGCAGGAACTGGTGCTCCTGCATGTTGTCGTTCGCCAACGTGCCGTCGAAGTCATAGGCGATAGCCATTTCGATGTGTTTCTTAGGCATTAGTATTAACTTTCGGTTCTTTAGATTTGGCAGGATCTTCAGAGTCTCGTAGAAAGGTACTCAACTGCTTGAGCTTCTCGAGCAGCTCATCGAACGTCACGATCTCCACATCCTTGGAATTTCCCCGGAACAACTCGAATGATTTCTTCTGGTCATCGCTATCGGGGGTCCTACCAATTACAAGGCAGCAATGCACGGCATAAGACTCAATGTCATGGAGCCGCGTGTTGTCCTTAATCTGGGCGATCTGTTTCTGAAACTGGTATTTCTGATCCAGCGCCTGATTTATCGATCCTGACAGATTCGCTGACGGTGTGAAAATGCCATCGCGAAAGGGCTTTTTGTTCAGCACCATAGTTTGTGGTGTCTTGATCTCGAAAATCGCCGTGTTGTTGGTCAGGCTGTTCTTCACCAAAAAATCTGTAATCTTTCCACCATCTCCTGCAAGCTTCCTGCCACCGACTGATGCTTGGTCCCGAACCTTTATCACGGGATATCCGAAGGCCATGTTCAAGATGAACGGGTTCTCGTTGAAGAAGTCCTGCCAACGCCCTTCATCCAACTTTTTGCCGAGCATCTTCTCAAATCGTTTTATCAATGCCTCCAGCGTCACAAGTTCGATGTCGCCATGCAGCTTGGCGAGCTTCTCTGGCTGCTTTTCCGCAATGCTTTCAGCGTGATTACTCAGGGCTCCGATAACAGCATCCTGATCTTTTTTGGGTAGCACTTCCTTGCCCTGCGCCACGGCTGTGATGAGTTTTCGATAGGGGTGGCGACCCTCTCTGGGTTCCAGCTTTGGAATGCCAAGCCGTTCTGCGAAGATATTGTGGGCCGCAGTCTCCTTTACTTCGCGTGCGGCAGATTGTGCGAGGCTATCGATGTTGTTGATGGCGCGCCGTGCCTGCTCGAAGTCCTGCTTTGAGATGAAAAACTTACCGTCTTTCGGGTCCGGCCCCGTGATGCGTTCGCTTGTGATGACAATTTCGCTGCAATCGGACAATTGCTCCACTACATTGATGATGAAGCGGTATGGTTTTGCGAGCCCGAGCCCGTACGCATAGTCCTTGGTGAAAGCCGAGGGCAGCGCTTCCAGGACATCAAGTACACCCTCGGGCTCGGTTGGGACGGCACCATCGTACCCTGTAAAGATTATGTCTGTGTGATCTAGCGTGATTCGTTCCACTTGATCATACTTTGGCTTGAGGAAATCGGACCTCTCTCCGAATGTGTTGATCGGATGGATCGTCAGGAAAGCTCCTTGGCCGTTGATGTCCAGCAGCTTGACACGATAGTCCTTTGCATGCGCCGGATCGAGTCTAGCCGCAATCAGACTGTGCTCCGGCGGAACGAAGTAGACCTCGACGAGATTCGGATGAACCTCATCGACCTCAAGCGTGCCGTCTCGCACCGGGTCGCGCTGTCGTATAACGAGCGCCATCAATTGGACTCCATTATTACGCGGTATTTCCTTATCATCAGCTTCTGCATCAAGTCACGCTTATGGGGGGTGAAGGCAGATTGATAGTTCTTCCGCTTAAGCATCGCCGCCGGCCTTCTTCCGTTCGTTCTTCACGGACTTCTCAATTTCTTCCAGTTCGGCGATGTCTGTTTCGTCCGCCGCCAGTGCTTCGGCGGCACGGCGGCTGGCGTCGAACACCTCGAACCGCTTGATGGCCAGCTTTCGGGCCACTTCCATTCGCAACTGACCGGCATGTGTCAATACGTCGCGCTCGTTGAAGGACAAGAAAGCATCGAGCTTATCGGACCATTCGGCCATTGTGACGGGGCGCCGCCGTCTGGCCTGATCCTCTGCATAGTCGAGATACATCACGACAATGCGGTTGAGATCCTCAACCTCCTCGGCCTTGAGATAGTTCTTGGCAGTGCCGACATCGCCCTTTCGCACGACCGAGCCTTTCCAGCTGGTCAGGCCCATGTTGAGCGCATCAGCGTTACTGCGGCTTTCGATCAATTCGGCGGCCGTCTTGCCAGAGACTGCCCAGAGCATCTTGTTCTGTACCTTCTTGAAGAATGCCTGTGCCTGTTCGGATGTCTTGTCGTAGTCGATAGCGGTTGTATAGAGGTCACGTACTTTCTGGTAGAACCGTTTCTCCGAGGCCCGGATGTCCCGGATGCGGGCTAGCCACTCGTCGAAGTAATCCCATTGCTCAGCCTGTTTCAGCCGGCCATCATCCATGGCAAAGCCTTTAACCAGGTAATCGTGAAGGACAGTCGTGGCCCACCTCCGGAACTGAATTCCGCGGGCGGAGCGGACCCGGTAGCCGACTGACAAGATGACATCAAGGTTGTAGGCGTCAACCTCGCGTTCGACCTGTCTGGAGCCCTCGGTTTGAACTATCCGGAATTTCCGGATAGTTGCCCCGGGGTCGCATTCCCCCTCAGTGAATATATTGCGAATGTGTTCATTGACAGTGCGCACATCCTTATCGAACAGTTCCGCAATCTCCCGTTGGGCGAGCCATACGGTCCCATCCACGGCCCTCAAGAAGATTGTCGCCGCACCGTCTTCGGTGCTGTAAATGATTAACTCACCCTCAGACATCGACATGTAACTCCTTCAAGTGGCCGGCAATTTCCCCGCGCACATCGGCCAGTTCAGCCTCGACCGAAGTGATCTGCTCTCGTAGTGCGGGGACATCGATTTCCTCCCTTGGCTCGAAAGTGTGTACGTAGCGGCGTATGTTGAGATTGAATTCGTTCTCGGCAATCTCTTCCAGGCTGACGCTGCGTGAGAATCTCTCAATCTCTGCCCGTAAACAGAATGTCTCCAGCACCTTGGAGATATGCACTTCTTCCATCACGTTCTGGGTCTTGCTTGGCGTGAATTCCTTGCTGGCGTCAATGAACAGGACATCACGCCGCGCCTCGTTCGCGCCGCTACGTTCACGGGAACGATCAAATATCAGAATGGCCACTGGAATGACCGTAGTCGCAAACAAGTTAGCGGGGAGCCCAACCACTGCGTCGAGCAAGTTCTCTTCGATGAGGGCTCGCCGAATCCGCCCTTCAACGCTACCCCGGAATAGCACACCATGCGAAACGACTACAGCGACCCGACCGTTCTTCCGCTTGGCGATTTCGATCATGTGGGTGATGAATCCGAAGTCGCCCCTAGACTTGGGCGGGGTGCCGCGCCAGAATCGCTTGAACTGGTCAGTGTCCGCATTCTCCGCACCCCATTTGTCGAGGCTGAACGGCGGATTGGCCACGACCACATCGAACTTTATCAGCTGATCGCCCTCGACAAGTGTTGGGCTTTTGAGCGTGTCACACCACTCGATGCGCGCGGCGTCCTGGTTGTGGATTAACATGTTCATCCGCGCCAGCGCCCATGTCGCGCTGTTCACTTCTTGGCCGTAAAGGGCGAAATTTCGGGAGCCGACCTCTTCGGCTGCCCGGATCAGCAATGATCCGGACCCGCAGGCAGGGTCGCAGATCGTATCCCCCGGCTTGGGGGCTGCCAACATCGCCAGAAGGCGGGAAACAGCGGAGGGTGTGTAGTACTCGCCAGCCTTGTTGTCAGTGTCCGAGGCAAATCGCGATATGAGGTAAATGAAACACTCGCCAATGATTTCCTCATTTACACGGCTGGGGCGCAGGTCGAGTGGTAGCTTGGCAAAGTCTTCCAGCAGGTTTTTGAGCCGCCGATTGCGATCATTTATCCGCCCGAGTTTGGCCTCGGAGTTGAAGTCGATGCTGCGGAACACCCCTTCGAGCTTGGCACTGTTGGCGTCTTCGATTCGCTCCAGCGCAATATTGATCAGTTCACCGATGTTGGCCTCGTTTCGCGCTTTGCAGAGGTCGTAAAAACTGGCACCTTCCGGGACGACGAAACGCGCACGCTCTAGCCGCCGTCGGATCCAAATTTCATCTCTGCCATACTTCTTACGGTAGGATTCTAAGTGATCGTTCCAATGGTCGGAGATGTACTTCAGGAAAAACACTACGAGGATGTAGTCCTTGTACTGACCCGCATCAACGATGCGACGGAAGGTGCCACAAGCGGTGGCCCAGGCCATCCGGTTGAACTGTTGCTGAGAAGGCTTAAGATTCATTGGGGCTTCCCTTCATTCTTTGTCTTGGTGAGCGTCTTGCTTGTTCGACGAGGATCAGGTTCATCATCTCTCGCCGCAATTCAGCAGCGACCTGAGATAGCTCCAACTCCCTTTCGGCCAGTGCATCGACCGCGACAATTCTTCTCTGTATCCTGATATCTGGGACGTCAAGTTCGAGGTCTTCAAGGCTGGACCGGGGAATCATCCGGATGTTCGTGCCGCATGCCGCGACTTCAAAGTAGCGCTGAGCCGGGGGCTGGTTGATTGCCCACGCCAGATACTCAGGCGTCACGACATCACGATTTGGACGCAGCACCATAATGGGGAGTACTGCGAGGGCAGGCTCCTGCATACGCTCGTCTACGGCATAGGCCGTATTGCGCTCACCTCGCGAGCGGAACAACACGTCTCCTGTGCGCACGAAGTATCGATCCGCCAAGTCTCCCAACTGGACGCGCGTGAGGAGCTTCGGATCAACGAGGCCGCAGGGGGAAATGTCTCGCAACTGAATTGCAAGCACACCCCCGGCGGTAGCCGGCTCTAGTTTGCCGCGAGCGGTATAGCCGGTTTGGATGGTGCAGGCGTTAGCAAGGCGCATTAAACTTCTCTGTAACTTGGTCTACAGAATATAGTTGCACACAAACCTGTTGTCAATAACGAAATTCGCCATAGGCAGTTCTATTGCATCAACGCTGATCAACTACTTCTTAACCGGGATGATCAAAATAGAAGCGCCCGTAGGTTGGTAATTGGGTTGGGGGTTGTATTGGAGAAGCGGTGGTTTATGCTTGATTGCCTTGTTTGAGGTGGTTGTGGATGTGGTGAAAGGGGAGAGGATTCTTGCCTTGCCGGGTGCGGCGGCGGGCGGCTTGTTGCTGCTCGGTCTTACGGCGCGGGTGCAAGGGAACGAGGTGCTGCTTGCCTCGACCCTGGGGGCGGCCGCGGTGCTGTTGCTCTGGCTGGCATGGCAGTGGATCGGCTGTCAACGGAGCGGGGAGTATCCGGGGGTTCGGATCCTGCTGCGGCCGCAGCATTATGTGCAGGCGCTGGTGCAAAGCAGCGTGTTTCTGTATTGGGGTTACTATTGGAGTCCGGTCTACGATCATTTCTGGCTGCTCGGCGCGCAATTGCTGTTCGCCTACGGCTTCGACATGTTGCTCGCCTGGTCGCGCAAGCGGGAGTATCTGCTTGGCTTCGGGCCTTTTCCGATCATTTTCAGCATCAACCTGTTTCTCTGGTTTCGCGACGATTGGTTCTATCTGCAATACCTGATGCTCGCGGCGGGTTTCATGGGCAAGGAATACGTCCGCTGGATGCGGGACGGCCGCAACGTGCACATCTTCAATCCTTCGGCATTCGCGCTCGGCCTGTTTTCGCTCGCGCTGATCGTAACCGGCACGACGCAACTGACCTGGGGACAGGAAATCGCGTCGACGCTGACGCTGGCGCCGAACATCTACACCTTCCTCTTCCTGGCCGGCCTGGTAGTGATGTATTTCTTCTCGATCACCCTCGTGGCGGGCATGGCGGCGATCTCGCTGTTCGTGATGAGCGCGCTGTATTTCGCGGTGACCGGCGTGCCCTACTTCATCGATTCGGAGATTCCCGCGGCGGTCTTTCTCGGCCTGCATCTGCTCGTGACCGATCCTTCGACCTCGCCGCGCACGCCGCTGGGCAAGGCCTTGTTCGGCGTGCTGTACGGCCTGGGGGTGTTCGGTCTGTATACCCTGCTTGGCGCGCTCGGCGCGCCGACTTTCTATGACAAGTTGCTTTGCGTGCCCCTGCTCAATCTTTGCGTGATCGCCATCGACCGGGCCGTGAAATCGATTCCCTCGGAATCCTGGGCCTCGATGTGGAAGCAGGGCTGGAATCCGGCGCGGGCCAATGTGGCGCATATGGCGTTATGGATCGCGGTGTTCGCAGGCGCTTCCTTCGCCGGCAAGACCGACAGCCGGCATACGGGCGACAGCGTCCCCTTCTGGGAGCAGGCCTGCGCCGAATCGCTGCCGAACGCCTGCGGCCGGCTGTTGCAATTGCAGGCCACGTAT
>CAZUSL010000067.1:0-4570 GCA_964622925.1 uncultured Pseudohongiella sp.
CCGGTTCCCGGCTCGCCCTTGATCAGCAATGGCTTGCGCAGGCGAATCGCCGCGTTTACCGCCATTTGCAGTTCCTCGGTGGCGACGTATTCCTCGGTGCCGGCAAAATTCATGTTATTTCTTCCCAGGCAGTTTCAAAACGCGCCATTGTAGACTAGCGCCGGGCCATTTGCTTCCCGAATCGGCGGTACAGGCGATAGCCGAGCAGAATCGCGAGAATCGATCCGTACAGCACCGCTTCGCCGACGTCGGTGCGCAGAATCCAGGTCAGATGGACGATCGCCAGCATCGCCGCAAGATAAACCAGGCGATGCAGGCGTTTCCAATTCTTTCCCATGCGCCGCACCATGGCCTTGGGCGAAGTTACGCCCAGCGCGATCAGGATCAGCAAGGCGAGAAAGCCGATGGTTATATAGGGCCGCTCCAGCAACTCCTCGCCGATCGCGAACCAGCGGAATCCAAGCAGCAGCGACATCCAGACAGTGAAATGAATCGACGCGTAGAACAACGCGAACAATCCCACCATGCGGCGGACGCGAACGAACGCCAGTTGGCCGCTGATGTGGCGCAGGGGTGTGAGGGACAAGGTAATCAGCAGGAATCGCAGGGTCCATTCACCCGTTGTGATGGCAAGTTCCTGCGCCGGGTCGGGCCCGAGATCACCCGCGGCTATGCGCCAGATCAGCCATGCCAGCGGAATCAGCGAGGCGCTGAATACGGCAGGTTTCAGCCACCCGGTCCTTGCGGGGTTCTGGGCCATGCGGTTCGGGGTCGCGGCGATCAGTAGTAGCGGGCGAGATCCATGTCCTTGTACATGTGCGCCACCTGTTCTTCATAGCCGTTGAACAGCCGGGTGGGAATCACCCTGCGGCTGAACAGCGTCTGCGGCAGCCTGCGCTCCATGTCCTGGCGCCAGCGCGGATGATGCACTTCGGGATTCACGTTCGCGTAAAAACCGTATTCGTTCGCTTGCAGGTCGTTCCAGGTGGTATTGGGCTGGGTCTCGCGAAAATTCATGCGCACGATCGACTTGATGCTCTTGAAACCGTATTTCCAGGGCACCACCAGGCGGATGGGCGCGCCGTTCTGGGCCGGCAGGAAACTGCCGTACAGTCCCACCGCCAGGAAAGTGAGTTCGTTCATGGCTTCGTCCATACGCAGCCCTTCCCGGTAGGGCCAGTCAACGATGGCGAAAGGCGAACGGATTCCCGGCATGGTGTCCGACTGGATGATGGTTTCGAATTCGACGTATCTGGCCCGGGAGGTCGGCTCGAATCGCTTGATCAGATCGGCCAGCGGAAAACCGATCCAGGGAATCACCATCGACCAGGCTTCCACACAGCGCAGGCGGTACACCCGCTCTTCGAGGTCATGGGGCCCCAGAATGTCTTCCAGGTGGTATGTACCGGGCCGGGCGACTTCGCCTTCGATCTCGATCGACCAGGGATCGGTCTGAAACGCGCTGGACCGGTTGGACGGATCCGACTTGTCCATGCCGAACTCGTAGAAGTTGTTATAGCGGGTCACGTCCTGGTAAGGCGTCAGCGCCTCCGCGGTGTAAAGAGGCTCCTCGGACGGCGCCGGCCGGATGTCCTCGAACTTTTCTTCCCACCACGCGGCGGGCGGGGTTCGCGTCAGGCCGGGAGGCGCCGCGGCTTTCAGCGCATCGCCTTGTTGTCCGAATGCCAGCGAAGGTAAAAACGCGCCGCCGGCCAGCAATGCCGCGCTGTCGCGCATGAATTCGCGGCGGGCGCGATACACGCTTTCCGGCGTGATTTCCGATGGCGGGATGTCCGAAGGCTTCTTGATCAACATGGCGATTTACCCTACTCAATCCTCAATATCCGGTTTATCGGCCTTCTTGCGCCGGGATCCGCTCTTTTCGGCCGGCTTCTCCCTGCTGCGGGCGAAACGGCTCGTGAGCATATCGCGCTTGCGGTAGAACCAGACCGCGGGCCCCGAAGCGGCGTAGATCACGCACATGGCCAGCAGCAGTTCCTGGGGATTCTGGGCCACCACCACCAGCAAGGCCAAGGTCAATAATAGCACCATATATGGCACCGTGCCCTTGACGTTCAATACCTTGAAACTGAAGTATCGATAGTTGGAAATCATGAGCAGGCCGGTCAGCACCATCACCGCGGCCGCCGGGTAGGCCACCAGGGCGGTGACTTCCACCTCGTACTTGTAGCCGACCCAGGGTATGAAGGTAATCAGGCCGGCCGCCACGGGGCTTTGCAGTCCCATGAAGAAGCGCTTGTCGACGGTGCCGAGTTGCACGTTGAAGCGGGCCAGGCGCAAGGCGGCGCAGGCCATGTAGAAGAAACTCGCGGCCCAGCCGAGCCGCCCGAGCGGCTCGAAGGCCCAACTGAACATGATCAGGGCGGGCGCCATGCCGAATGAGACCATGTCGGAAAGACTGTCGAATTCGGCGCCGAAAGCGCTCTGGCTGCGCGTCAGCCGCGCGATGCGGCCATCGAGCCCGTCGAGCACGCCGGCGATCAGGATGGCCCAGCCGGCTTCGTTGAAATTGCCCTCCATGCCGGCGATCACGGCGTAAAAGCCCGCGAACAGCGCGCCCAGGGTCAGGATGTTCGGCAGCAGATAGACTCCGCGCCTTCTGACCTGCTTGCCGCCCTCCGAGACGATCTCCTCGTGCTCGTCGATCGGAAGCATGCTTTCGTTTTCGTCTGTTGACTGTTCTTTGCTCATTACTCGCCGCAAATTTACCCGCTTCGGCGGATGCTATATCATCGCGCCTCTTTTGCCGAATCCACCTTCTGTCCGGAGTTCGAACAAGTTCATGAATTACTTCAATTCCCTGCCCTTGCGTCTTCAATTGGAACAACTCGGCAAGTGCCGATTCATGGACCGCTCGGAGTTCAGCGATGGCGTGGGCAAGCTCAAGGGCAGGAAGGTCGTGATCGTCGGCTGCGGCGCCCAGGGGCTCAACCAGGGGCTCAACATGCGCGACAGCGGGCTGGACATAGCCTATGCCTTGCGGGCGGACGCCATCGCCGAACAGCGCGCTTCCTGGAAGAACGCGACCGGCAACGGCTTTGTTACGGGCACGTTCGAGGATCTGATTCCCGGCGCCGACCTGGTGCTGAATCTCACGCCCGACAAGCAACACACTCCCGTGATCGAGCAGATCATGCCGCTGATGAAGGAAAACTCCTGCCTCGCCTACTCCCACGGCTTCAACATCGTCGAGGAAGGTACGCAGATCCGGCCCGATATCACGGTGATCATGGTTGCGCCGAAATGTCCCGGCACCGAAGTGCGCGAGGAATACATGCGCGGCTTCGGCGTACCGACCCTGATCGCGGTTCATCCGGAAAACGATCCGCGCGGCGAAGGCCTCGAAATCGCCAAGGCCTATGCCGCGGCGACCGGCGGCCATCGCGCCGGCGTCCTCGAGTCGTCTTTCGTGGCCGAAGTCAAATCGGACCTGATGGGCGAGCAGACGATTCTTTGCGGCATGTTGCAGACAGGCTCCCTGCTCTGCTTCGACAGGATGGTCGCAGGCGGCGTGGAGAAAGCTTATGCCTCCAGGCTGGTGCAACACGGCTGGGAAACGATCGCCGAAGGACTCAAGCATGGCGGCATCACCAACATGATGAACCGGCTGTCCAATCCGGCGAAATCGCTCGCCGACGAATTGGCCGACGAGTTGAAGGAGATCATGACGCCATTGTTCCGCAAGCACATGGACGACATCATGACCGGCGATTTCTCCGCGGGCATGATGGCGGACTGGCGCGATGGCGACCGCAAATTGCTGACCTGGCGCGAAGAGACCGCGCAGACCGCGTTCGAAAATTCAACCGCCGGGGAAATGGAAATTTCCGAGCAGGAATATTACGACAAGGGCATTCTCATGGCGGCCATGATCAAGGCCGGGGTCGAACTCGCTTTCGAGACGATGACGGACTGCGGCATCATCGAGGAATCGGCCTATTACGAGTCGCTGCACGAGGTGCCCCTGATCGCCAACCTGATCGGCCGCAAGAAATTGTACGAGATGAACAAGGTCATCTCCGATACCGCCGAATACGGCTGCTATCTCTTCTCCCACGAATGCGTGCCCTTGCTGGCCGATTTCATGTCCCGGGTCGACACCGACGTCATCGGCAGGGGGCTGCAACTCGCCGACACCGGCGTCGACAACCAGGAACTGATCGCCGTCGACGAAAAGATCCGCGCGCATCCGATCGAAGTCGTCGGCCGCAAGTTGCGCGGCCACATGACCGCGATGAAAAAGGCGATCTGATTGCCGCGCAATCCGTAATTCCGCTACTCACCAAACTGTCATTCTGCGCGGAGCGAAGCGAAGTCGTAACGGTCTATATAAAACAATAACTTACGCTTTATTATATAAGTAACAACCGGAAAACTACTTACAGTCCGCCATATGGTATACATATGCGATTGCCTGACATTCTATGCTATCGTTTGCTCGCGGTCTGGCTTTATTCGTCCGGCTTGGCCGTTGTCGCTTGGGCTGGTCTAGGCTGAACGCTACCGGAGAAATCAGATTCCGGTTCAAGCGACATTTTCTTTATGTTAG
>CAZUSL010000068.1:0-2839 GCA_964622925.1 uncultured Pseudohongiella sp.
CCCGATCAGGGCTCAGTCGCGGGTTATGCTCCCGGCAACAGTTTCTCGCTGAATCCCGAAGGCGTCGGCGGCTTGCTCAAGGCGGGCTCGACACTCAACCTGCAGATGCATTACACGACCTCCGGCAGGGAAACCGTCGACGCCACGGAAATCGGCGTTTACTTCTACGATGAAGGCTATGTGCCCAACGAGCGCATGTCAGGTGGCGTCGGCAATGCCTTCACCATCGACATTCCGGCTCAGGCAAAGGACCACGAAATGCAACTCGTGACCTATGTTCCGGAAGAAGCCGAAATCTACTCGCTGATGCCGCACATGCACTTCCGCGGCAAGCGCATGGCGTTCACGGCGCGTTATCCCGACGGTTCCGAAGAACTGATCCTGTCGGTTCCGGCCTACTCCTTTAACTGGCAGTTGGCCCACGAACTGGAAACACCGTTACGGGTACCGGCCGGCACCGAGATCGTCGCCACCGGCGCCTTCGACAACTCCTCCCAGAACGACTTCAACCCGGACCCGAACATCGAGGTCCACTGGGGCGAACAAAGCTGGGAAGAGATGTTCATGGGCTTCTATAGCTGGAAGAACGTCGACCAGACCGGCTCCGAATAAGACAGCCACCAACCTGGCAAGACAAGAAAGGCGAGCATTGCTCGCCTTTCTTTTTTGGGCCTGATTACTGCCTGGGCGGGGGTGGAGTCCAGTCGCAGCCTGGGCAGTTGGGGTCTACGCCGTTTTCTTCGAGGACTTCGAAGATGAAGTCGCGCCAGGTCTCGTTGGGTTGCCAGACAGTGTTCATGTCGGCCTTGGCCTGGTCTACGGGCACGTCTTCGTTGATCACGCGATAGAGGAAACTGAACGCCGTGGCGCGGGCGTTGACCTGGCAATGGAGCAAGGTCTTGCGGCCCTCGTTGCGCACCA
Organism: uncultured Pseudohongiella sp.; assembly: GCA_964622925.1. Classification (GTDB taxonomy): domain Bacteria; phylum Pseudomonadota; class Gammaproteobacteria; order Pseudomonadales; family Pseudohongiellaceae; genus UBA9145. Next base: position 922 of record CAZUSL010000068.1, read on the forward strand.
TGGAGTCGGCGAAAGCGTAATACTCGCTCGGGCGCGGATTCGAGAAGTCCACCGGAATCTGCATGTATTCCATGCCCAGGCCTTTTACCACGAGATCCGCATCGGGCAAGGCGTTGGGATTGTTGGTGAAGGCGATATAGACCACCCGCTCGAAGCCGTTGTCGGCGACCGCCTGGAACTGCTCCCGGGTGGGCTGCCCCGCGCTGGCGAAACTGGCGCTGTATTGCCGGAAATTCGTTATTTCGGACAACGCCGGATCGACTTCTTCAAGCGCCATGCCGGAATTCCACAAAAGTGTGCTAGCGAGCAGTGCAAATAGTTTCTTCATGGTGGTTTCTCACCCTCCCAGCGCCAGGAAGTTCAGGAATTCGCGGCGGTTCTTGGGGCCGTAGGTGAGGAAGCTGGGCTGGGGGTCTTCGAGATAGGCCAGCTTTTCCGTCGCCACGCGGTCGTTGGCCGTCAGGCCGCGGATTTCGTCCTCTTCGATGCCATACGGACCAGCCGCGTTCAGCCCGAATATCTTGCGCCGGATTTCATCGGTGATCGCCGGATAACCGTAGCGCTCCTGGTATTCCTCGCTGATCTGGAAGGTGCGGAAGGCCTGGATCTGATCCTGGGGCGAGCCGTACCAGATCGAGTCGGTGCCCCAGAGCACGTTGTTTTCGCCGCAATAACGCAACAACTTGCCCATGGCGTGAGCCGCGTTGTCCGGGTCGCGCATCAGATAGCGCCAGGTGCTGCCGAGTTCGGCGTAAACGTTCGAGTTTTGCCCGACCTCGTTATCGATCAGCGACTGGATCAGGGTGTCGATGCCGTCGCGGCCGGCGCCTTCGACGAATTCCTGTTCGCGCACGCCGGTCACGAAGCCCGAGTGATAGATCAGGAAGTTCATGTCGGGATACATCTTCGCGACTACGCCAATGTCCGAGCACTGGCTGTGCTCGTAGGATTGCGGCCCGAAGGGCAGGCCCTTGTGAATGCAGATGTTGCGCACGCCGAGCCGCTGCGCGCGTTCGATCATCGCCATGCCGACGTCGTCGTGCAGGAAATAGCCGTTGCCGCCGGGGCCGTACTGGGTATAGGTCTTGAACGCGGAAATGTTCCAGTTCTCGGCCAGTTCGTCCATGGCTTCGAGGTCGCCGTCCTGGTTCGGATTCACGCGGCCGTGGATCATCAGCCGCTTGCTGCCTTCCAATTCGGAGACGATGCGGCGGGTCTGGTCGGCGTCCTCGATCGTGACCGGCTCGTTTTCGCGGGTGGAAGGGACGAAGGACAACACCATGATGTCGGTGTCGCTGTCGAGGAACACGTCCTTGATGAACTCGCTTTCGCTCAGGCAATTGAGATAGGAGCGGTCGCCGGGTTCGTCGGCGAGTTCGCAGGAGGCTTTCGCGAAACCCGAATAAGGCCGTGCGTTCGGCGGCTGGCGCCGCAGCCAGTCGCCCTCTGGATTCACGTAATGGCCTTGCACGTCGAAAATGAACTCGTCGCCGCCGACTTCGGCCAATGCCGAGGCCTCGTCCAGGGCGCTTTCGTCGCGCAATTCGAAAAATCCGCCGCGCTTGCCGGCAAAGGCGTTGGCGGTGTTCATGGCCATCAGCGTACTGGCCGCGCCACATGCCGAAACGAGGAATTTGCGGCGGGTCTGCCCCTTGTGCCTGGATAATTCGCCCGCCCTTTCCAGCGCCAGGCGATTCGCCTTCTCATTGGTGGGGGAAAGGGGAACCGGCTCGAACTCGCCGTTCGAGGTGGAATCGATCTTGATCGGTAGTCTTACGCCGTCTCTATCCAGTTTGTCCATTTGCGGGGACCTCATCAGTTCGGGGGTTGCAGCACCAGTTTCTCGTACAGAACGGTTTCGATCTTATCGCGGGAGTAGAACGCGGGGAATACCCTGTCGTTCGCCCACAACTCGAAC
>CAZUSL010000069.1:0-6722 GCA_964622925.1 uncultured Pseudohongiella sp.
GCCGGCATCGCCGAATTCACCGGACGAACGGCGCCTGACGTGATTACCTGATCACAGGTGGCGGTAACGTGAAAATCTGCATGATTGCCGCTGAAAACGGCTCGATTCCCGGCGCGAAAATCGGCGGCCTCGGCGACGTGGTTAGAGACATTCCACAAGCCCTGGCGGAACTCGGGCATGAAATCGATGTCGTCATGCCTGGTTATCAGCACTTTGCCGGCGTGGCCGGCGCCGAACCGCAACCTCCGCTCACGGTCCGCTTCCGCCAGGAAACGTTGCAGGTGGAAGTACACTGTCTCGACCGGACGGACAGTGGCGTTCGCTGCTGGTTTCTCGATCATCCGCTTTTCGCCGCAGGCGGGTCGGGCCGGATTTATTGCGACGATCCTCCGGGGCGCCCGTTCGCCACCGATGCCTCCAAGTTCGCCTTGTTCGGCGCCGCGGCCTGTCAATTGCTGATCGAAGACCGGCTTGCGGGAGTTGACGTCATTCATCTGCACGACTGGCATGCGGCCTTTGTCGCCATGCTGGCCCGATTCGACTCGCGTTACGAGTCGCTTGGCAATGCCCGGCTGGTAGCAAGCATCCACAATCTGGCCATGCAGGGGATTCGTCCTTTCGCCAACGACGAATCTTCGCTGGAGGCCTGGTTTCCGGAGTTGAAATACAAGAGCAAGGCTATCGCCGACCCGCGTTATCCGGACTGTTTCAACCCGATGCGCGCGGTAATCAATCTTTGCGACAAGGTCCATACCGTTTCGCCGACCTACGCCCGGGAGATCCGCAAGAGCAATCGGCCCGAAATCGGATTTCACGGCGGCGAGGGGCTCGAGCGCGATCTGCAAAGGGCGCATCGGGCGCACAAGTTGGGTGGAATCCTCAATGGTTGCGAATACGGCGAGCCCGACCTGGCCTTGCCGTCCACGGAAGAGTTTATCGACGCCGCCAGACAGCAGGTTTTCCACTGGATCGGCGACGGCCCCCTGATGGACAGCAGTCATTTCATCGCCCTCGAACGGCTTGCATGCTGGCGCGAACGGCCTCCGAGGCATTGGGTTACGTCGATTTCACGGCTGACCCCGCAAAAAACGGCGCTGTTCCAGGTGGCGATGGAAGACGGAAAAAGTTGCCTGGAAAACATTCTCGCAGCGTTGCCGCAGGATCATGCTTTCGTCATGCTGGGCAGCGGCGATGGGGAAATCGAGGACTTTCTCACCCGCGGCGCCGCCCGCTCGGAAAATTTCCTGTTCCTCAAAGGCTATTCCGAATCCTTGTCGCGGACGATCTATGCGCTTGGCAGCCTCTTTCTCATGCCGAGTTCCTTCGAGCCTTGCGGCATCGGACAGATGCTGGCGATGCGTGCGGGCCAGCCCTGTCTCGCCCATCGCGTCGGCGGCTTGAAGGACACGATCGGGAACAATGTCGATGGTTTCACCTTCACCGGCCGCGACCCGGCCCGGCAGTCGGAAGCCTTTGTCCGTAGACTCCGGCAGGCATTGTCGCTGAAACGGCGTTCGCCGCAGCGCTGGGCCGAAATCCGCCGGTCCGCCGCAGCGCGCAGATTCAGTTGGGCGGATTCGGCCCGGCAATATTGCGAGCAGCTATATGGCGGCCGCTCCGCCGGCTGAGCGCGGCGAGCAGTTCCCAGTCGATCGCTTCGAATTTCGTTTCGCTCATCCGCCAGTTCCAGTTGCCGGCAGTCGTTCCGGGCACATTGATTCGTGCGCGGGAAGGCAGCGCAAGCAGATCCTGGGCGCAGACGATCGCGGTTCGCGCCCGCGACGACATGACCAGTTCGAGCAAACGGGGGATCATTTCGGCGTTATCTTCCGTGAATTCGACATGGCGGCTCATGCGATCCCTGACCGCGTCGCCGCATTCCTCTTCGAGCCAGCCGCGGGCGGTGTTGTTGTCGTGAGTGCCGAAATAGATCACCGAGTTTTCGCGATGGTTCTGCGGCAGGTGGGGATTGTCGGCGTGGTCGTCGACGAAGGCGAATTGCATCACCAGCATCCCCGGCAGTTCATAGTGATCCCGCGCCTGGGCCACATCGTGGGTTATCGTGCCGAGGTCTTCGGCGACAACGGGAAAGCGCGGAAAAGCGGATTTGAGCGCGGTGAAAAGCGCATGCGTCGGGGCCTGCCGCCAGCTTCCGTGAATAGCGCTATCGCATGGAAACGGAACTTCCCAGTATTGCACCAGGCCCCGGAAATGATCGATGCGAACGATATCGAAAATCTCGAACAAGGCTCCCATGCGCTCGACCCACCACCGAAATCCCTGGCGCTCGAGTTCATGCCAGTCGTACAGGGGATTGCTCCAGAGTTGACCTTCGGGGCTGAAATAATCGGGGGGAACGCCTGAAACTGCCGTCGGCCGCCTGTCCTGATCGAGCTGGTAGATTTCGCTGCCGGCCCAGACATCGGCGCTTTCCAGATTCGAGTAGATGGGCATGTCGCCGAAGATCGACAGTCCTTTCCCGTTGCAATAACTTTTCAGTCGCCGCCATTGACGGAAGAAAAAATATTGCAGGATCTGCCAGTGCCCGATTGCCGCGGCCAGACGACGGCGGGCGTCCGCGAGCGCGGCCGGTTCGCGGTCACGCAGGCCGGCGGGCCAATCGGTCCAGGATTGCCCGGGAAATTCCGCCGTCAACGCCATGAACAACGCGTAGTCGTCCAGCCAGGACTTCTGTTGTCGGCAAAATTCCTCGAACTCGGCCTGGTCGCCGCGCTTGGCGAAGCGAGCGCCGGCTGTCGCCAGCCGGTCCATCTTCAATCGGGTCACCTGCCCGTAATCGATACGGACCGGAGATGGATACAGGGCAGTTTCAAGTTCTTCTTTCGTCAACAGTCCTTCGTCGGCGAGCGCCGCCAGGTCGATCAGCAAGGGATTCCCTGCATAACTTGAGTTGCAGTCGTAAGGCGAACCGAAGGCCCGGGCGTTCGGCGGATTGAGCGGCAGTACCTGCCAGTATGTCTGGCCCGCGGCAATCAGGTTGTCCGCGAACCGGTACGCATATTCACCGAGGTCACCGATACCGAGGCGCGAAGGCAGCGAGAAAATCGGCAGCAACACGCCACTCGCCCTTGCCGTCAGTGGCGTCAACGTCGCCTGATTGTGCAATTCGCACATCCCTACCGCCCTCACGATACAGGACTTTAATTCAGTTCCGTAACTTGCGCCAACCAGTTCGGAATATCGTATCGAAGCGTTTGATTTTGGAAACATATTCGTTGCTAAGCCCAGAAAAAGAAATTAATATATTTCGATTCAGGGGAAAGCAACATACAGGTTTCTTCAATGAATACGCTATTAAGTCAACTCAAGAGCCGCAGAATCGAACTCGGACTCAAGCAGCACGATATGTTGCTGCGCATCGGAATCTCGCGCCAGCAATATCAGCAACTGGAGTCCAGGGGCAATCCTCGACTGGATACGCTGGAACTTGTCGCCAAGGGACTCAAAAGCAGAGTCATGCTGATTCCCGAGGAAAAGCTGGACGCGGTACATGCCGTTCTTGAAGGCTTGCGTTTGGATGACACGGGCGCCGACCGAGTCCCGCGATCTCTTTCGGCAAGTAAGTCGAACGATCGACACGTCTTGTCCGACAACCCATGGCGGAATGTGCTAGGTGATGACTAATGAAGGACAATGACGGGAAAACGGTCAGCATCCTCCGGCTGGGTCTTCACGGTTGGTTGGTAGGATACTTGGCGAGATTCGAAAATGGCCGGAACCTGTTGCATTTCGCCGATGAATTCAGAAGAGATCCGAGCCGTCCGACTTTCAGCCTTATCACACATCCGGGATTTGCGCGTTCCGACGAAGTTATGGCCGAACCTTGGGCGCGGAATCAAAAACTCCATCCCACGCTGTCCAATCTGCTACCGGAAGGTCCCCTGAGAGAACTGGTCGCACAGCGGCTGAAGGTCCACATCGATGATGAGTTTCGCCTGCTGGCACACCTCGGCAAGGACTTGCCGGGCGCACTGGTTGTTGAACCGATGGACCCCGACGACGTTCCTCCAGGTATCTTGAAAAGGCTCGGCAACGCGAAAGCGGAATGGTTCGAATCAGGCGGAATGGGGAACCAGCATTCACTGGCTGGCGTTCAGATGAAATTTTCCATGAGCGAGGAAAAAGACGGCCGCTTCGGCTTGTATGGGGGCGACGATTTGGGAGGTTGGATTATAAAAACGCCTTCCGCGAAACACAGGAATGTTCCTCTCAACGAATTCACGGCCATGAGTTTGGCGGTCGTGGCAGGGATAGACATTCCTGAATTCAACCTGGTCGAAGTGAGCAAGCTCAGGCACTTGCCACAGATAAACCTTCCGGATGAGAAATTTGCTTTCGCTATCGAGCGATTCGATCGAAGAGGTAACGAACGCATTCACATGGAAGACTTCGCTCAAGTCCTGGTGAAGTACCCTCATGAAAAGTACCATTCCGCCAATTACGAGCAGATCGGCAGAATAATTTATGAGTACTCCGGTGATGGTTTGGCCGACGCACAGCAATTTGCCCGGCGATTGCTGGTAAACATCCTGCTCGCAAACGGGGATGCCCATCTCAAGAACTGGAGCCTGTACTACCCGGATCAGATCACACCGAGACTATCACCCTCTTACGACATCGTGACAACTAAGGTCTATTTCGAAGATGAAAAGACCTTCGCCCTGAATCTTGGCAAAACGAAGAAGTGGTATGAGACCGGATTTGCCGCTTTCGAACGCTGGGCAGAAAAGTCCGGCATTCCTTGGCGTGCGATCAAACCACACTTGGACGACACCATGGAAAAGGCGCGGACATTGTGGCCTGACGCGCTGGATAACCTGCCAATGGACATGGACCATAAAACCTTATTAAGAGACCATTGGTCCAGGCTTGAAAGCGAGTTCCGCATTCAGACGGAACGCCGGGCCGGAGGATATTCATGAAACTCGCTGAATTTGCGATTGCGCTGGGCGTAGCCGTATCGGTTCAAGCGCATTGGGTATTTGTCAATGCGAATTTGGGCCGCTCGTGATCAAGCAATGGGAACGCTCGAAATCCATTGCCAGATTCTTGCATTCCTCGTTGGTAACCGCAGGGTAGATAACGCGAACACGTTCAATCTGCTCCCGAATCATCGTTGAAGTTGGTCGCCGTTGTGCCAGCAAAGCGCCAACCATAATGCGGAGATCCTCCAACTCACTTTTCATACTTGACTTCCTCCATCAATTTCCCGGACTAGCTCGTCCGATGGTTCCCAGTGTAAAAAATTAGGCTATTTCGCACCCTTTTCGGATGCCGCGGCGGGAATCATGTCTTCGATGCACTTGAGCACTACTTTGGCGCGTTGTTCGAGTTCCTCGTCGGATGCGCTGCTGACCGGATGATCGATCACTGCGAACGGGTAGCCCGGCAGGCCGAGCACTCTCGCCATCAATTCCGCCGCCGAAACGAATCGCGTCGTCATCACCGCGATTGCCGGAGTTTGCGCCAATTCGGCGCTGACCGCGTCATGCAGACTGCACGACGAACAACTGCCTCAGTCGCCGAGGCCGGTTATGGCGAGATTCCAGTTCCGCGCCTCGTCCACGATGTCCCGCTCAGCCGGCGCGCTGTAATTCGCCTTGGTGCGATGCACGACTTCCGCTACGTCGAAACGTTCCCGCAGGAGCCGGTCGAGATGGTTGAAGAAGCCTGCCGTGCCCTCCTTGCCATTGGAGATGAATCCGACGGTCGCGCCCGCCAGGGCGGCCGGCCGCGGCGCCGGCCGTTTATCGGCAGCGCGAATCTCGCTCGTCGGATCAAGTACGCGAATTGTCATATCCGTATCTTGCACCAACCCGGTCGGAATGTCCCACCGATTGGATATGGACCACAAAGGCGGAATAAAGCACCATTGGCCAAGGCTTGAAATCGGGTTCCGCATTCAGACGGAACGGCGGGCCGGAGGATTTTCATGAAATTCACGGAATTTGCAATAGCGCTGGGAGTGGCCGTGTTCGTGCTGGTTTTTACACTGGCTGCCAGCTTTCCCATGGTTGCCGTATACGCATATCTCATCGAACCGGGCCATCCGCCGGAGTTTTATAGTGAAGCGGCGAACTGGATCGCGCCCTGGTCCTCTCACATTCTGGGCCCCATTGCGTTTTTCTGCTGCAACTATTGGCTGGTGAAATCCGGTCGGGCCCAATTTCCGCTGCGGTTCGCGGCTTCGACGATCGGGTTCTATTTGCTTGTAGATTTGGGCTTGTTGGGGTTTCTGCTGAATATACCTTTGAGTTCCTATGTTACGGCTGCGATATTGTTGTCGCTGGCCGTCAAGGTAGTCGCCGCCTTTTGGGGCGCGAAACTGGGGTTGGCCAAACGACCGGCGCCGACCTGAATCGCCGGGCGGAGAATAGCTAATCGGCGAATATGAGCGAATAAACTTCGCCGTAGGCGGCGACCAGGGTCTGCTGCACTTCGCGGGTAAATTGCTGGGCGTGTATCCGCAATATCGCCGCCCACTGGGTTTCGATATCGGACACGACCTGCGCCAGTTCGGCGCTGTCGGCGGCAGTGAATGCCACTCTGTACGCAGGCAACAGCGAGGCGAGTCTTTCCCGGTGAATCTCGACGGCGTCCCGCTGCTCTTGCGGCAGCAATTCGTAATAGGAGTGGATGATTCGGGACGGGTCGCCCGAGTCCATTAGGGACTCGATCCTGCCGATCAGATGCCCTTCGAT
>CAZUSL010000070.1:0-5960 GCA_964622925.1 uncultured Pseudohongiella sp.
CTGCAGCGATGAACTGAGCCGGGCGCGTCCCTACGTGTTGACCACCGCCACCACGGGGGGTGTCTTCTATCCCGTGGGGGTCGCCATCGCCACCATCGCCCACGCGGAATTGTCCGAGTCCGAGAACATCTCGATGACGGCGATCAGTTCCGCAGGGTCGATGGAAAATCTCAAGTTGCTGCGTGACAACCAGGCCCAGTTCGCGATCCTGCAAGGTCCCTTCGGCGCCTGGTCCTGGGCCGGCGAAGGTCCGGTGCGCGAACCCCAGTCGCATATCCGCTCGGTCAGCGCCTTGTGGAAGAACGTCGAGCATTTCGTGTTGTTGACCGAACTCGTCAGCACCGGCGGCATCATGGATCTGAACAATCTCGACGGCGAGCGCTACGTGCTCGGCGCGCGCAATTCAGGCGCCGAGCAGACCGGCCGCTTCATTCTCGAAACGCTCGGCGTCGACTACGAAGAAAAGTTCTCGCTCGCCTACATGGGCTACGGACCGACCGTCGGCGCCATCCAGGACGGCAATATCGTTGGCATGAACATCCCCGCCGGCGCTCCGGTCAGTTCGATTACCCAGGCCTACGCGATGATGGGCGAGCGCATGACGATTCTGAACTGGACCCAGCAGGAACTCGACCTGATCAATTCCCGTTATCCGCTCTGGGACTGGTACGATTTTCCGCCGCTTACCTATCCGAACCAGACCGAGCCGGTGCGAACCGTGGCTTCGCCCAATGTGCTCGTGACCCGGGTCGATATTCCGGAAGAGGCGGTCTACCGGATCACTCGCGTGATCTGGGAGAATCTGGCCACCTTGCAGGAGATTCACGGCGCGACCCGGGACATGCGGCCCGAGATCGCGATCGCCGGTCTCGGCGCGCCGCTGCATGCCGGCGCATTGCGTTACTATCGGGAAGTCGGGCTGGAAATCCCCGAGCGCCTGTTGCTCGAAGAGCCCTCGACCGGCCCGGATTCCGAAACAGGAACCGACACGGAGCGTAACGCCGACCCATGACTTCTACGCCGCTGCGCTGGGCCGCCTTTTTCTTCGCTCTCTTCCATATCTATTGCAATGTGTTCGCCAGCATTTCCGAGTTGTGGCTGTCCGCCATCCATTTCGGCGGCTTTGTGGCGATCTGCGCGCTGATGAGCAACGAGTCCGCGGATTTGACGCGCAAGTCGCCGGCCTATTGGCTCAACATCGGTCTGGCGCTGCTGGCGGTAACGACTTCGAGCTACCTGATACTGTTCGAAAACGCGCTCTACGCTCGGGAGACCGAATACATCCTCAGCGACTACGTATTCTCGATCTTCGCCATCGGTCTCGCGATAGAGTTCACGCGCCGCACCACGGGCTGGTTCATGCCGGTGCTGATTGCGATCAGTCTTTCGTACATCCTGTTTCTCGGACGATACATCGGCGGCGTATTCGCCTTTCCGGGACTCAATCTGGAAACCGTGCTCTATCGCAGCTTCTTTACCAGCGAAGGGATGTTCGGGCTTACCGCCCAGATCTCCTCGACCTTCGTCTTCATGTTCATCATCTTCGGCGCTTTTCTGCTCAAGTCGGGCGCCGGAGATTTCATCGTACGGCTGGCGCAATGTCTCGCCGGCCGCTTTACCGGCGGCGCGGGTCTGGTGGCGGTGATCGGTTCCGGCCTGATGGGATCGGTTTCGGGGTCGGCGGTGGCGAATACGGTATCCACCGGCGTCATCACCATTCCCATGATGCGCAAATCGGGCTTCCAGCCGCGTTTCGCTGCTGGCGTGGAAGCGGCCTCGTCAACCGGCGGAGCGCTGATGCCACCGGTCATGGGGGCGGGCGCATTCGTACTCGCCAGTTACACCCAGATACCGTACCTGACCGTGATCGGCGCCTCGATCCTGCCCGCCTTGCTGTATTTCCTCACGGTCTCTTTTTTCGTGCGGATCGAGGCGAAACGCCTGGGACTCGCGCCCGTGCTGGCCAGGGACGCCGAGAAGGTGTCCACCGTGCTCAAGGAAGGCTGGCATTTCATAATCCCCATCGCGACGCTGGTGGGCTTTCTCGTCAGCGGGCGCACGCCGACGACCTCGGCAGCATTCGCCACGATCAGCGTGATCCTGGCGTCGTGGATTTCGCCGCGGCCCATGCGTCTGACCGATATCTTCGAAGCCGTTGTCAACGGGGTGAAGACGATGGTTTCCACCGCGCTGCTGTTGGTGGCCGTGGGAATCATCATAAATGTCGTCACCACCACGGGCGTCGGCAACGCCTTTTCGCTGATGATCGCCGACTGGGCCGGCGGCAATCTGCTGATCACCCTGGTGCTGGTCGCGCTCGCTTCCCTCGTGCTCGGCATGGGCTTGCCCGTGACCGCTTCCTATATCGTGCTCGCGACCCTGTCGGCGCCGCTGATTTTTGACCTGATCAGCCAGTCGCAGTTACTGGAAGCGTTGCAAGCTCCTGATATTCCTACGAATGTTGCCGCAACAATCGGCCTTTTCGGCGGCGACGCCGCGGTCGCCCTGCAGGAAATGCCGCTACAGATGAAGCAATTGATCCGCGCAGAAATGCTGCCGGCGGACTTGCTCATGGGCATGTTGCTGAGCGCGCACCTGATCATTTTCTGGCTGTCCCAGGACAGCAATGTCACACCGCCGGTCTGCCTGGTTTCCTTCGCGGCGGCGGGCATCGCCGGCACGCGCCCGATCGCTACGGGGTTCACGAGCTGGAAGATCGCCAAGGGGCTGTATCTGATTCCCGTCCTGTTCGCATACTCGCCGCTGATTTCAGGTACCTTCGCCGAGCGCTTCGAAGTATTCGTCTGGGCCGTGCCGGGCTTGTATTGCCTCGCAGGGCTCCTGCAATGGCACCTGGAAAAGCCGATCAATGCGGTGGTCGCGGTGTTGCTTGCGGTAAGTGCGGCCTTGCTGCTCTGGATGCCGTTTCCGATCTATTTTCACGCGGCCGGCGCGGCCCTGCTCGTCGGCGTCGTTATCTGGCAACACATGTTTGCCGAAGTAGTTTTGACAAAAGTTGAGGAGGTTTCATGAGTTCTCGCATTGCGCGGCAGATTCAGATGGTCAACCGTCCGGCCGGCATGCCGGGACAGGAGCATTTCAGGATCGTGGAAGTCGAACTGCCGGCGCCCGGGGCAGGGCAGGTGCTGGTGGAAAACCGCTATATGTCGGTTGACCCGTACATGCGCGGGCGCATGCGCGCCGAAGGCGTTTACGCCGCGCCTTATCCATTGAACGCACCCCTGTATGGCGGCGCGGTCGGCGAAGTGCTCGAATCCGGCGACGAGAATCTGCAACCCGGCGATATCGTCCTCAACCATGGCGCCTGGCAGGACCGGTTGTTGACCGAGGCCTCCCGCGTGCAACGTCTCGAGCCTTTCGATCCTGAGCGCATATCGCTTTACCTCGGTACCCTGGGCATGCCCGGCATGACCGCCTATGTCGGCCTGAATCGCTTCGGGGAGCCGAAAGAGGGCGAAACCGTATTTGTTTCGGCAGCTTCGGGCGCGGTCGGCGCCAACGTCTGCCAGATCGCGAAAATGAAAGGCTGCCGGGTCGTCGGCAGTGTTGGCAGCGACGCCAAGGCGGAATATCTGAAAGAGGAATGCGGCGTCGATAGCACCATCAACTACCGGACCTGCGGCGATCTGACGGAAGCCTTGCGGGCCGCCGCACCGGACGGCGTCGACGTCTATTTCGAAAACGTCGGCGGCGAACATCTGCAGGCCGCCATCAACGCCATGAACCCCTTCGGGCGCATCGTGGCCTGCGGCATGATTTCGACCTACAACAATGCCGAGCCCCAACCCGGCCCCAACAACCTGATGCTGATCGTCGGCAAGAAAATCCGCATCAACGGTTTCATCGTTTTCGACCACAACGACATGCGCGAAGCTTTCCACAAGGACATGTCCGCATGGGTCGAATCCGGCAGGATTCGCACCCGCGAAACCATCGTCGAAGGCCTCGAAAACGCCATCGACGCCTTCCTCGCCCTATTCTCCGGCGAAAACTTCGGCAAGATGGTAGTGAAGTTGTAACCCGCTTTCTTGCGGATCATGCGGTGAATAGGCCTGCATTCACCGCATGATTTGCGGAGAATATGCTTGCCTTTGCGGTGAATAACAGCTATAAACGCTGTAAAAGGTGCGGTGAATATGTGGATCCATCAACATCGGGACTGGCCGAATTTCATCTGGGATGCCGACAGATTGACTTCGAGACTGGCGGACGTCAGGCATCGGCAAGGACGCCTGCAAGGCAGGATGGAAGGATTGGGATTCTCCCTCAGGCATGAGGCGAACTTGCGCAGTTTGACCAGCGAGGTCGTGAAGTCTTCGGCGATCGAAGGAGAAAGGCTCGACGTCGACGAGGTTCGCTCATCCATCGCCAGCCGGCTCGGAATCGAGACCGCCGGAATGGTTCCAGTCAGCCGTGACGTTGAGGGCATTGTCGAAATGATGCTTGATGCCACACGCAGGTTTTCCGAACCGCTCACCAAGGATCGTTTGTGCGACTGGCATGCCGCGATGTTTCCCGCGGGCCGCAGCGGAATACGCAGGATTACGGTCGGCGCCTGGCGCAATGCCGATAGCGGTCCAATGCAAATAGTGTCCGGCCCCGTGGGACGCGAGACAGTACATTTTGAAGCTCCTGGGGCGGAAAGACTCGAAAGGGAAATGACAGGGTTTCTTGCCTGGTTTGAAAGCGAAGACGAGATTGATCCCGTGTTGAAAGCGGGCATTGCCCACCTCTGGTTTCTTACAATACACCCGTTCGAGGATGGCAATGGCCGCATTGGCAGAGCGATTGCAGACACGGCCCTGGCGCGCGCGGACGGCATGGCCGACCGCTATTACAGTCTTTCCACACAGATCGAGTCCGAGCGCAAGGACTATTACGATCAACTCGAAAAGCAGCAGCGCGGTACTCCCGATATCACTGACTGGCTGCAGTGGTTTGTGGATTGTCTAGGCCGCGCCATAGCCAGCGCGGAAAAGTCTCTGTCCCGGGTGCTCTACAAGGCGCGACTATGGGAACAGATAAATGAGTATCCAGTAAACGAACGCCAGCGCCGTGTCATAAACCGCATGCTGGAAGACGATTTCGTCGGTTACATGAATACATCGAAATACGCCAGTCTGGCAAAATGCTCGGCGGATACAGCCCTGCGGGATATTCAGAACTTGAAAACCAGGAGCGTTTTCATTCAGAACCCCGGTGGCGGAAGAAGCACGAGCTATCGCCTGCCGGACGAGACATCAGAATAAGGAGACAAAATGTCATTACCAGACTTTCAAACTTTAATGTTGCCTACCCTGAAGGCCCTGGATAGCCAACTTGAACTACATGTAAAGGAAATCCGATCTCACGTGGCTGCCCAGTTAGAACTCTCAGATGAAGATCTGCGGGAAATGCTACCTAGCGGTACTCAACTTACATTTAATAATCGGGTTGCATGGGCTCTATCCCATATGGTCAGGGCAGATTTGGTGCTGAAAACGGGTCGAGGTATCTACGTGCTAACTGATTTGGGGAAGGAATTGTTGCAGAAAAATCCAGACCGGATTGATATGAAATTGCTCCATACGTTTCCTGGATACTCAAAGTGGCGTAAACGTAAGCCTGCCTTGACCAAGGGAGTTCCTGCATCTATCTCTGCCGCGACTCTTGTTGGAGATACACCGGAGGAGGCGTTCCATAGAGCAGCAGAACAACTCAGAGAAGATCTTGAATCCGATGTGCTTTCGCGGGTACGCGCAGCAGATCCTGCATTTCTTGAGCAAGTAGTGGTGAACCTGCTAATTGCAATGGGCTATCCCGAATATTGCATGAGTGAGGCGGGCGGGGCGCCCGTATTTCGATATAATTCAGTTAGTTAGGCTGATATCGAAGGACACCCCGCCCATGACGGATTGTATCCCGGCGTTCGTTCGTTTTCCAAGCTGCAAGGGCCGCGT
>CAZUSL010000071.1:0-2696 GCA_964622925.1 uncultured Pseudohongiella sp.
CAACGGTGCGGGTCATGGTTCTTCCCTTTTCTTTGACGATCCTGGCCACTGCGGTTCGGCGGACCCCAGCGCCCCGAGCAATTTTGTGACTGGAGCGGCGAGTCCGAGCTCTGGGGGGTGGAGGAGAGAGTACCAGAGCCAGCGGCCTGAATCAGCCACGGCTGAGGCGGTTTGAGCCACTTTGTAGTGGAGGGGTGTGATGTCGAGTTGGAAGTGGGTGAAGCCGTGGCTGAAAGGTGGTAATTCGGAGTGTGGTTCGTTTGCGAGGCGCAGGCCGGAGAGGTTGGCGGGTAGTGTGGGCGCCCCGTCGTGGGTCTCGACCTGGGGCAGGGAGTACAGCGAGCCCCAGATGCCGTTGGGCGGCCGCTTTTCGAGTAGCACCCGGCCTTCGCTGTCCTGCAGGATGAACATGGTTACGGAACGGACCGGCAGGGTCTTCGCCGGCTTCCTGCCGGGATAGCGGTCGATCTCGCCACGCTGCCGCGCGAGACAACGATGCTGCAGGGGGCATTGCGGGCAGTCGGGATTGGTGCGGGTGCACAAAGTGGCGCCAAGGTCCATCATGCCCTGAGTGTAGGCGGCAATTCGGCTTCGCCCGCTCCCGGTGTGGCTGTCGTCCAACCAGTGCTGCAACAGTCGTTCGGCCAGCGCCCAGAGTTCGGACCGAGTCTTGCCGTTACCGGGATAGCCCTCGATGGCGAAGCAACGCGCGAGCACGCGCTTGACGTTGCCGTCGAGTATCGGTGCGCGCCGGCCATGGGCGAGTGCGAGAATCGCCCCGGCCGTCGAACGCCCGATTCCGCTCAGTCGCTCGAGTTCCGCCAACGTATCGGGAAACCTGCCGCCGTGCTCTTCGACGATCGTTCGCGCCGCCTTGTGCAGATTTCGCGCACGAGCGTAATAGCCGAGTCCGGTCCACAAATGCAGCACCTGGTCGATATCGGCCGCGGCAAGCGCGGCCACATCGGGGAATCGCGCCATGAATCGCCGGAAGTAGGGAATGACGGTGCCGACCCTGGTCTGCTGCAACATGATTTCCGAAACCCAGACGCGATAAGGAGAAGGGTCCGCCTGCCAGGGCAGATCTTGCCGGCCATGGATCTCGAACCAGTCGATCACGGCATCGGCGAAACTGTCCGCTGCCGCCGATCCGGATTCAGTTCGAGCCGGCATCGCTGCCAATGCGGGAAAAGATTTCGCGAACCGCGTTGAAGTCCGGCCGGCAGAACTGGATCACCTCGTCGCTGAAGCGGGCGGCGCATTCCACCGGCCAGGTCACGCCCTGGTAGTTACGACTTACCGGAATCGTCTGGGTAAGCGGTTCGCCGAGCATGGTAAGCAGCACTTCGTAATCGAAGCCGCCGCCTCGCAGGTCGGCGACGCCTGTGCCCGCGGCGTTGAAATTGTCCATGCGCAAGTTGAAGGAATGCTCGCTGGCAAGGCCGCCGTCGAGCGCGAGATCGCCGCTGACTTCGGAAAAACGGATCAGGTCCGGCCATTGCTGAATCGCCTCGCCGGTGGGACTGAGCGCCGCTATGGAAGTGAAAATCTGCTTGATGAGGCCGATGTTGACCAGGTTTTCGGTCACGGCGAACGAGGCATCGCCGCTGAGGCCGTTCAACAATCCGTTCAGGGACTGGCCGCGGGCATTGAAAACCCCGTCGGCATGCAAGCGTCCGCTGAGCACGTCGAGCCGGGTGATCAGCGGCGCGATTTCCGAGATGGCGAGATTCTCACCGCGAGTATCGAGGCTCAACTCGCCATTGGCCGCGTTCCAGCGCATGTTGGCCGAGAAGGTTCCGCCCAGGGAAGCAACCGGCGGGATTTCCGCATCGAGCACCCGGTCTTCGATGTTTGTGTATACCGTCAGATTCTCGATGCGCAGATTGCCCGTGGTCAGGGCGTCCGCGGCGATGGAGCCTGACAGAATCAGGTTTTCGAGATTCGGCAATTGCCTTTCAGGCCGCTGGATTGTCGGCGCGCCGGGGATGGATTCGGATTCTCCGGCGGCGAACAGCGCGCTGACATCGAGTTCGCCGATGTCCATCTCGTAACGGACATTGGCGGGCAGCAGACCGCTGGCGAATCGGATTTCGGTTTCCGCCTCGATAACCGTCTGCGAAGGGGTGTTTACAACAGTCTCGGCGCTCAGACCGTCCGCGTCTCCGGCCAGGCTGAATTCAACGCTGGTTGGCCATCGGCCAATCGGATTACCGTTGGGAATGGCCAGCGCTTCCTGCTCGGGCGCCGGCAGCATCCCGAGATTCTGCAACAGTACCCTGGCGTCGAATTCGTTGCTGGTCAGAGTCGCCCGGTAGCCGGGATTGTTCGGGTAATCGCTCACCTCAACCTGGCCTTGCAGCAACACGGGCGTACTGTTCAGGTCGAGTTCGGAGAAGGAATAACGACCGGCCTCGGCATCCGCCTCGATTTCGCCGATCAGTCCGACCGCGGTTTCGCGCACTTGCCGATTCGCGCTGTCGAACCATTCGACGTCGAAATTCGCCTGGCCGGTAAAGGCTTCGCCTCCCAGATTGACGTCGCTGCCGACCACTTGCAGATTCTTCAACAGGAATCGACGGCCACTGGCCAGATTCTGTACGTCCAGGCGGCCGTTTTCGGCGGCAATTCGCTCTGGAAATCCGGCTGCAACTCCCGATGCTTCTTCCGGATCGGAAGTTCCCGCTGCCCGCGCG
>CAZUSL010000072.1:0-5633 GCA_964622925.1 uncultured Pseudohongiella sp.
TGCCTCGCGCCTTGCGGCAGGCCGCCGCCGGACTGCGCTGGACCCGCCTGACCGAAGGCATCCACCAGGCCATTGCCCCGATCGATCACGAAACCCGCTGCGAGTTCATATACATGGCCGCCGGCGCATCCACGCCGGCGCATACCCATTACGGCCGTGAATACACCCTCATATTGCAAGGCAGGTTTCACGACGAACTCGGCAGCTACGGCAATGGCGATTTCCTGTTCAGGGACGCCAGTCACGAGCACCAGCCGGCAAGCGAGAACGGCTGCCTCAGTTTCGCCGTCCTTGACCGGCCCCTGCGTTTCACCCGGGGATTGCCCAGACTGATGAACCCTATCAACCTCCTGCTCTTTCGTCGCGGGATGGCGCGTTAGCGCTCGGTTTTCGGTCGTTTTTGCCGCCGCGAACCGGACGGTCCCTGTCATATTTTTGCAATGAAATTGTCGCGATTCTGAAACACGTCATGCCTATGATTGCCGCAACTTGAACAGTCTCGGCAACAGGATTTTTTCGGAATCGAAATGGACCTCAAGCAAATCAACGCGGCCACCTTTGCCACTTGGGCGATGCTGGTGGTTTCCGCCCTGTCGAATCAGGCAAGCGGCCAACAAACCGAACTGACTACTGCGGGCGCAAGCAGGGAAACGATTTTTACCGGCGGCGCCACGATCAACGGCGGCGTCAGCTATTTGCCGATCGTGCCTGCGTCCGAACCGGCGGATCTGATTGTCACGATGCATCCCGCGCCGGCGGATGTCGGGCAGGAGGCTGACATCTACGTAATCGTCCGCGCGCCGGGCCAGGGCTTTTTCCAGAAGACCGCCGATGGTGTCTGGCTGCCTCTGGATCCGGAAGATCCCGGCAGTCTGCGTCCATATGCGACAAAAATTCTGGGCATTACCGAACGAATCGAAGTTATTGACGATCTGGCCGGGGAAGACGTCAATCTGGCGGGAGTCACCCTGAGCGGCCATGTTGCCTACGCCACCGGTGGCAGCCTCGACACATTGACATATAACGATGTCTCTACGCCCGCGCTGCTGACCATAGCCCGATCCGCCGCCGATTCCTGTCCAGCGAATACTTATCCCGCCATCGAGGGCTCAAGTTTCAGGAACAAGCCGGTTTGTGTGCTCGAAGGCAGGATCACGACCGACACGCATCTGACTTCCAATTTCTCCTATTTGCTCAATGGTGGCGTGTTCATAGGCGAAAACGATTTCAGTGGCGGCGCCAAGACCCGGTTGACCATTGATGCGGGAACCTATGTATTCGGAGAGCAAAGCCTGAACTTTCTGGTCATTGACCGCGGTGGCGAAATTCACGCCAACGGCAGTCGTGGCAAGCCGGTCGTTTTCACCTACGAATTTGAAGACGAGGCCGATGAATTCACCACCGGCCAGTGGGGTGGCCTGATTCTGAACGGCAACGCTCGAATTAATGTCTCCGGCGGCGTCGCCGAAGGCGAAGGCGGCACCGGCGAGTTCGGCGGCGGGGACAGCCCGGACGACGAGGACAGCAGCGGCGTGTTGACCTTCGTGCAAGTGAAATACGCGGGTCAGAACATCACCGAATCGAACGAACTGAACGGCATCGCTTTCCAGGGAACCGGTTCCGGCACGCTGGTCGATTATGTCCAGGTGCACAACAATTCCGATGACGGCATCGAGTTCTTCGGCGGGACCACCAATGCCAGACACATATTGCTTACCGGAAACGAGGACGATGCGCTCGACTGGACTTTCGGCTGGAGGGGCAAGGTCCAGTTTGTCGCCATAGTACAAAACAGCGCCAGCGAACATTGCATCGAGGCAGACAATTACGACGTGGATAACGATGCTCTTCCGCGGTCGCGACCCACGATCTCGAACCTGACCTGTAACGGCGCCCCTGGCAAGGATATCGGCGGCCTTGAAGGCATCAAGTTGCGGGAAGGCACTTCGGCAAATCTGTCGAACTTTGTTATTGGCGGATTTGGCGTGTATTGCGTCGACATCGATCATGCGGCCACGTTTGCGGCAGCCGGCGGCTCGATCGCGGAACTGAACGGTTCTTTGACCTTGCGCCACTCGCGCCTGGACGCGTCCTGCTCGCTTGAGGACGAAGCAGGCGACCCGTTCACGGTTACCGACTGGTTCAGCGCCCAGACCGGCAGCATGCTTGGCGGCGTGGATCTCGGAGGTGAAAGCGGCCTGGTCAACGGACCCCGACTGAATGCTGTTGAACCTGCCATTCCGGACGATAATTTTTTTCAACAGGTGGACCATATCGGCGCCGTCAAGAATGCGGACTCCGATTGGACCACGGGTTGGTCGCACTTCGATTGAGTAATAAAACTGTCATATGGTTGCCCTAAACTGTTCCTTACAACATAGGATTCCGGACGATTTCATGACCAATCCCATGCTGCATTCCCGTATTTTTCCCCTCGCCGCCGCCATTGCTTTCAGCACGCTCAGCGGCGCGGTTTGGGCCCAGGAGCCCCGAGTCGAAGAGATTTCGGTCATCGGCCAATACGTACCGGACGAAAAACGGGAGACCGCGTCCGTATCGAACGTCGTCGGAGAGGAACAGTTCACGCGCTCGGGTGACTCCAATGTCGCCGAAAGCCTCAAACGCATCTCCGGATTGAGTACGGTGGGAGGGAAGTTTGTCTACGTACGCGGACTTGGCGAGCGTTACTCGACTACCCTGCTGAATGGCGCGATATTGCCGAGTCCGGAGCCGATCAACCGGGTCGTGCCGCTTGATCTGTTTCCCACGGCAGTACTCGAAAGCGTACTCGTACAAAAAACCTATTCGGCGCAGTTTCCGAGCGAATTCGGCGGCGGCGTACTGCAATTGCGCACTAAAAAGTCCATTGACGAATTCTTCTGGAACGTGTCTTCTTCGGTCGGCATGACGTCCAGCGTCAATTTCGAGGAAGGCATGACCGCTCCCGGTGGAGATATGGCGTGGCTGGGCTATGACGACGGCTATCGCGGAATTTCCGAAGCCTTGCGGAACGCCACGCAAGGCGGCCAGGAATTGCGCAGGGCAAGTCGCTTTCTCAATACAGCGGGTTACACGCGGGAAGAACTGCAAGCCGTCGGACATTCATTGCGCAACGAATACAATCCGACTGTCGAAGATTTGCCGGCCAATTTCGATATTTCCACTTCATTGGGCAACTTCCACGAAATCGGAGATTCCGGCGCGACCATCAACTACATGGGGGCATTGGACTATTCAAGTTCCTGGGATCACAAGGAAATCGAGCGCAAATCCTATCGGGTCAACGATTCCGGTCTTGAAATCGACGATGACCTGCTGTGGAACGGCACCGAGCATAGCATCGACCTCAGCGGCATCTTTACCACGGCGATCGACTTCAATGCCAATCACAATGTGCGCCTGACCTCCGTAGTATTGCGCAAGACCGACGATAGCGCGGGCATCGTCGAAGGTGATATCGCCCAGGAAGCTTATATTCGCCGTACCGAACTGGAATGGATCGAACGAGAGCTGTTTTCCAGCCAGTTACAAGGAGATCACTACTTCCCCGAACTCAATGGATTGGTCATCAACTGGCGTTTCAGCGATGTGAAAGCCGAGCGCGATTCTCCCGACCATCGCCGCTATCGCTATGACCTCGAAGCCGATGGGCGGTTCCAGTTTTCCACCCGCGCCGACGGCAATGTGCGCCGCTTCAGCGTACTCGATGACGATGCCCGGGACTTTGGGCTCGATACTTCAATGGAGTTCTACGGACCGGCCGATTCCCTGATTACCGCCCAGGCGGGTCTGGTGGTCAATGAAAAGCAACGGGATTCGGAAATACGCCGCTTCTCCTTCTTCGACCAGGGCCGATTGACCCGCGATCAGGACTTGCTCGCGATGTCCATGGAAGAGATCTTCGTGCCCGAACATATCAGCCCCGTTGGCTTCGAACTACGCGAATTCACCCGGCCGACGGATAACTATCGGGCGGCAAATGAATCGCAGTCCTATTATGTCAACGGTGAAATCAACTTCAGCGATCGACTGCGCTTCAACGGCGGTGTGCGATACGAGGATTTCAGTCAGACCGTTGACACTTTCGACCTTTTTCGGGATTCCGAAGTTAACGCAAGCCAAGGCGGTGAGAACTGGTTGCCGGCCTTTAGCGCAACATTCATAAACAACGATCATCAGTTCCGGCTGGCCTATAGCGAAACTCTCTCTCGCCCCGATTTTCGCGAACTTTCTCCTGCGGCGTTCACCAATCCGGTCACCGGCCGCGAAGTCGTCGGAAATCCGAACCTGAAAATAGCCTCTATCGCCAACTACGATTTCCGCTGGGAATGGTATTTCGGATACAGCGACTACATGTCGATAGGACTTTTCTACAAGGAATTCGAGAATCCCATCGAATCCATCATTCAGGCCGGAGCGGAAGGCCGGCAGACTTTCACCAATGCCGGGTCGGGCGAGAATCAGGGCATTGAATGGGAGGTTTACAAGGATCTCGGCTTTCTCGGCGAGATCGGCGAGGACTTCTATCTCCAGGCCAATGTCTCGTTCATCGATTCCTCGGTTGAGATCAGCGAAGAAAACGCCGGAATCGTTACCAATCTTTCGAGGCCTTTGCAGGGCCAGTCCGACTGGCTGTTCAATTTCCAGGCGGGATACGAGCCATTCACCGGCACAACCGCAACCTTGCTATATCACTATTATGGCGAGCGCATCACAGAAGTAGGCATTGAAGGGGCGCCGGACCTGTACGAACAACCTTTCGGCGAACTGAATTTCAATTTCATTCAGGAGTTGAACGAGAACTGGAAAATCCAGTTCAAGGGCCGGAATCTGCTCGATGAGAGATTCACGGTTATGCAGGGCGGCCTGATTTCAACGGCATACGACATCGGCCGACAATTCAGTTTGCAGGTAGACTACGCGTTCTAGTTGGCGGAGCCTGCGCTTGCAATGGCCAAAACGACCATCCTGATAGTCGATGACGAAGCCGCCATCAGGGACGTTGTCGGTATAACGCTGGATCTCGCGGGCTTTGACACGATCAAGGCGTCGAACGCCCACGATGCCCACGTGTCGATCCTCGATCAGAAACCGGACCTGGTTCTGCTCGACTGGATGCTGCCGGGCGGCAGCGGCATCGAACTCGCCCGCCGACTGCGCCGCGACGAGATCACGAGCAATGTTCCCATCATCATGCTGACCGCCAAGGCCAGCGAGGACAACAAGGTCCAGGGCCTGAACGAAGGCGTCGACGATTACGTCACCAAGCCCTTCTCGCCGCGGGAGCTCGTCGCGCGCATCAAGACCGTGTTGCGCCGCGTCAACGGCAAGGAACGCGACAAGAGCCTGCAGGTCTTCGATCTCAAGCTCGACCCGACCAGCCATCGCGTCACCATCGAGGACAAGCTCGTGGAAATGGGTCCTACCGAGTTCCGCCTGCTCAAGTTCTTCATGCTGAACCAGGAAAAGGTCTTCAGCCGCGACCACATCCAGACTTCGGTCTGGGGCGCCAACGTGTACCTGGAAGAGCGCACCATCGACGTGCATATCCGCCGCCTGCGCAAGGCGCTGTCCTCCGTGGACGGCACATCGATAAACTATTCCAAGCTGATCCAGACCGTCCGCAGCGCCGG
>CAZUSL010000073.1:0-22807 GCA_964622925.1 uncultured Pseudohongiella sp.
GATTATCGTACAGCGGACTGTCGGGGTCGCCAACCTGCCCCGGCGTATTCATGCCGAGCGTGTTGTCCCAGTCGCGCGTGTCGACGAATATGCGGAACGAGGCGCCGCTCGTCTGGTTGTCGCCGCCTCCGGTGTTACCCAGCGTGTAGCCGTTGCCGCCCCGCGGCAAGGGGCCGACGTTGAGTCTTGCGCGCATTTCCTCGTTCACCGCCGGGGCCAGCGGATGGCGAATGAGGGCGTGCTTGTAATTCTCCTGTCCGTAGACCCAGTCATCCATGTCCGCGCCGAGCTTGTCCGTGAGCGTGTCCACAGCCTGGGCCAGCGTGTCGAGCAGAAAGGCGTCTCTTCCGGCGATGGGATCGTCGCCGAAATCGCCGTCGGGGGCGAGCAGCATGTCGATCGCCGTCTTCATGCCGACGCGCAGCAGGGGCCGGGCTGCTTCCGGCACCTTGAGCAGATCGATGTTGTCGAGCAGTTGCCGCTCGAAAGCCACGTAAATTCCGGCCTCGACGGAATCCGCGTCGAGCGTGAAGTTCCAGTCGAGCAGCCGGCGGCGAGCCTGTTCCACGCGCTCGTCGCCGGCGCGCAAGGTTTGCAGCATCGGAACCAGACTGCGGGCCGGAATCGACAGGTAGTCGTGTTGCAACTGGATCATGTCCATCATGTTGAACTTGCGCCCGGAAGCGAGCACTTCCGACCCGCGCGCCCAGCGATAGGGATCGGTCCAGGTGTAGGAGATGGCGTCGAGATAAGGGTAGTCAGGCGGCGTGTAATTGCTGTTGGAAGTCTCGATGTAACCACGGTCGGGATTGTATTCGCTGGGCTTTGCCTTGATCGGCAGATAGCCGTCCCATTCATAGCGCCCGTCGCCGGGCACAGGCACCAGGCCGCTGAAATTGCGGCGGATCGGCGCGATGCCCACCGCCTGCCAGCCGATATTGCCGTCGCGGTCGGCCCAGACCATGTTTTCGCCGGGGATATTGCTGTAATTGGAAGCCTCAACGAACTCTTCCCAATTGCGCGACTGGTTCATGCGCAAGGAGGCGAGATAGGGCGCGCCGCCGAATTCCATCCAGGCCGGGCGCACGGCATACGCCAGATTGCGTTCGGCGTCCGCAAAGGTGACCGGGCCGTGGCGGGTGTATTTCAGTTCGACGGACACCGGGTCGCCGCCCTTGACTTCGATGGTCTCTTCGATGACCCGCATCGTTTCCCATTGGCCCTGGTAACGATATTGATCGGGATTCTCGGGATTGGTTTCGTAGACCAGCAGATCCTCGCCGTCGGTGTTGAATACGGTCAGACCCCAGGCGCCGTATCCGTTGTGGCCGATGGATATGCCGGGGATCTCCGGCTCGCCGCCGCCGATCACGTTCCAGCCCGGCCCGATCAGATGCGCCCAATAGCGTAGCGAAGGCACCGATTGAGCACGATGGGGATCGTTGATCATCATTGGCCAGCCGTCCTGGGTGAGATCTCCGCTGACGACCCAGTTGTTGCTGCCGATGTCGTCGATCGAGCGTTCGTTCAATTCGCGCTCTTCTTCGAGAATCACCCGGGCGAGTTGATTGAACGCGTCGTCGTCGGCCCTGTGCCCGGCAAGCGCGATGTCTTCGGGCTCGAAGCGGATCGAACCCCGATAGGCGTTGTACAGGCCGAGAATGTCGTTTTCCAGCAAGGATTCGCAATCGATCAGCGGGTCCAGCGACAGGTCCGGCTCATGGGGGTGGAAGTATTGCAATTCCTTTACCTGCTCTTCCCCGATCAGGCATACCGCGCGGCCGATTCGCAGTTCCGTGCCGATATTGCCGAGCAGGCCCTGGTGACGCGAAATCACCACCTCCTCGGTCCAATGCCGGGGCTGGATTCCGAGCAGATGGAAGGGCAGCGGCAATGCGGCGGGATCCTCCAGCGCTTCGTCTATATAGGCGTTCACGCCATGCACGAAGGAGGTGATGATGTCGACTCCGCGGGGGTGGTAATGACTCATCTCCGAACCCATGTCGCCGCGAAACTTGAACAGGCGCGTGCCGTGATCGCGGGCAATGGCGCGGGGGCCGAGAATTTCCGCCGTCGTGCCGGTAGCCTGGGCGCGCCAGATTTCGAACTGGAACAGCCGGTCCCGCGCGGCGTTGTAGCCCTGGGCAAAGAACAGGTCGTGTTCGGTTTCGGCATAGATATGGGAAATGCCCCATTTGTCCTTGAGAATTTCCACCGGCCGGTCGAGTCCGTCGACGGTGAGAAACTCCTGGGCATGCAACATGGAAGCGCCCAGCATCAGCGGCGCGAGTATCGGAATCAGCAGTCTTTTCATGGTTTCACGCTCCGGTTTTGCAGTTCGCGCAATGCCTCCAGCGCCTCTTCCGCCCGCGCCGCCGGTACGAACACATGATCGTGGAAGTACGCGGCGACGACATTGGCGCTGATGCCTTGCCGAGCCAGCCGATCGGATACCGCCGCGGTCAATCCGACCGCGTCCAATGCCGAATGAACCGTCAGGCTGATGCAACGCATTAGCGGACCATAGCGGAAGCCATGGCTCTCCGCCAGGGAGCGTTCCAGCACCAGGCTCAGGCCCTCTTCCTCTCTGAATGTCGCCAGCGCGGGCAAGTCCGCGACCGCGTCTTCCTGCCCGTCAGCCACGGTGCAGAAAACAAATTCATCGGGCAACAGCCGCGGTTCCATCGCGGCGAGCAATTGCCGCAATTCCCTGCCGCCGTCTTCTTTCACCGGACCTCACTCTGGCGGCTGCTGTTGCGTTTCCGCAATTCGCTTTCCGTTGATCTCATTCGCCCGTTGCCAGGCTTCGCGCTGCATGCAGCGGTCCGCGTACTCCCGGAAAGCCGGCCGCTCTTCAAGGGTGCCGAACTGGATGCCCCAACTCAGATGAGAACCGAGATACACATCCACTGCCGAGAACCGGTCTCCACATACCCAGGAACCGTTACCCAACGCCAGTTCGACAGCGTTCAAGGTGTCCTCGAGGCTCCCATATCCCAGCATCATGCTGCTTTCGGGCGCGGATTCCCACTTCATCGACTTTGCCACGAGCGCCTGCTCCACCGGACCGGCGGCAAAGAACATCCAGCGATAGAAGTTTGCCAGTGCCGCGGACCCTTCCGGCATCAGGCCGCTATCGGGATACTCGGCCGCCAGGAAAGTACATATTGCCGGGCATTCGGTAATCACCGCGCCGTCATGAACGAGTGCGGGAACCTTGCCCATCGGGTTGATTCGCAGATATTCGGCGGACTTCATGGGTTCGCCGTAATCCACCCAATGCGTTTCATAGGGCTCGCCCAGTTCTTCCATCATCCAGTGCGCGATCCGGCCGCGTGACATGGCATTGGTGTAAAAGTCGATTTTCGCGCTCATTGAGAACTCCTTGCCTCCGATTGCAATCGTTGATGAATCCATAGCGCCAGCAGCGCCATGGGAATGTACGCCAGGCCGAGATCCAGCACCAGGAACCAGACCGGCGCAGGAATCATGAAGGCGTTGGCGATGCCTCCAAGCAGGAACAGACAGCCGACCGGCAGCGCCGCCAATCGCGGCTGCCGTACCGCCACCAGGCAGGCGATGAGGCAGCCGGCCAGCGTTCCGCCGGCGTGAGCGACGAACGGGAAAATGAAATGTTGCGGCCCGAACAGTTCCACCGCGGCGCTGATGCTGTCGGGATCGGTGACGTCAACGCCGGGCGGCGCCGGAATGATCTCGCTGCCGACAATAATCAGTCCCAGGTTGACGATCGAGCCCCCCGCCGCTCCGGCGATTACTCCCAACAGCAGCCTCAAAAACGATCTCATCCGCTGCGGCTCAGAGTGAAACTCGAGAAGGGCTGCAAGTCGTCGATGACGTCGAGACCCATTTCCGGCAGCCACGCGAACTGCCTGACACTTATGTTGTCCGGATCCACATCGACGATGGTGAATCCGTTCTGCTCCAGCGGCTTGACGCGTTCTTCGACTTCGAGATCGACGGGAACCTGGGGTTCGATGCCCCGCGCGCCGCTCGGCCAGCCGGTTCCCGTGCTGATCGGGCCGGCCAGAATCGTTTGAATGGGATTTTCGAATACCGCACTGCCGCTGCGATGAATCAGGCCCGAGCCGATCGCGTGCAGGTCGCCGGAAATCATCATCGCGATGCGTTCGTCCTGTGCGGAGATGGAGGAAAGAATGCGCTGATGCTGGGAAAACCAGCCGCTTTGCCACCAGGGCTTGGGATTTTCGAGGCCCAGCGTGCCGTCGGGCTGCAGAAAATCCGGATACCACTCGCCCCATTTACCGGCGGTCCAGCCCATGGGTGTGGACGGAATGTGAATCAGGTGGCGGGCGGCCGTTTCGTCGGCGGTGCGGCCGGCCATCCAGCGTTCGGCCTGCTGTTCGACGAAAACGCTCGTCGGCCCGGCGACGGAAATGAATCTGCGACAGTCGTAAAGCAGCAGTTCGAGCAGATTTCCCCAGCGATACGAACCATAGGATTCGCTTAAGCCATCGCTGCGGGAGCCGGCCAGATGAGCGGGCCGATTCGCTTCCGGCAGATATTCGGGGAAATAGAGCGATTGCTGCGCCCGGCCGAGCTGGGCGGTGAAATTGCGCGGCGGAAAAGTGAAGACTTCGTCGGTGCCTTCGTCGTTCTCGAAATAATCGTGGTCGTCCTGGGTCAGGATCAGCGGCACCGAGCGGAAGTCAGTCGCGTACAAGGCGCCGAGTTGCTCGTCGAGACAGCCGGTCAATGTGGTTTCATTGGGCGAACCGAATACTGGCAGGTCTTCGTCGAAGCTGCCGTACTTGCCCCAGATGAATTCACGGGATCGGCGGGCGGCTTCGCTGTTCCAGCGCCGGGCGATGGTCTGGTCCCAATATACCTGATCGCCGATGCCGACGGCGAGGTCCGGATTGAAACTCAATGCGCGCTGCAACATGCGGCGGCGCGTGTTGACCGGCAGATAGCGCCAGACTCCGTTCTCGGTCACCGCGTCGTCCGGTCCGCCGGCGCAGGTATAGACCAGCATGCGGAAACTTTCGGTGGGCGCATCCGGCGCGGGCGTGGTGCGCAGCGGCCAGGATTCGGCCAGCGCGGCGCCTCCTTCGCGCAACTGCAACTCGTATTCCCGGGCGCTTTCGAGCCCGTCGGCGGTAAACGACCAGAAACGCCCCAGCGTGTCGCCGGGGCGGCCGGGAATTTCCCGCGAGCCGATGCGCAGCACCGGATTTTGCCTGGCACCGGCAAAGGAGGCCTTTAGCAGGATGGTGTCGTGACTGGCGAGCGGAATGAGATGGCTGATGTCGCCGCCGCCCCAGTTTTCGGCCGCCCCGAGGCGTCCGCTCATCAGCGCAGAGGCCGATACGACGCCGCTGTACTGAAGGAATTTCCTGCGGTGCATTTTTCGCCTCCGACGTTCGCCAGGCCGGGCCGGGCTTTCGGGGCAATCCTAACACAACGAAGGGCGCTGACCAGCGGTCGGAAAATCGCTACAAATCACTTGCCGTAATGGTCCGCATAACCATTGATTGCCGGTGCGCCGCCGAGGTGCGCGTAGAGGATTCTGGCGCCGGCCGGGAAGTAATCCTTGCCGACCAGATCGATCAATCCCTGCATGGATTTTCCTTCGTATACGGGGTCGGTAATCATGCCTTCGGTGCGGGCCGCGAGCCGCATGGCGGCGCTGGTTTCCTCGCTGGGCACGCCGTAGGCCGGGTAGGCATAGTCGGGATTGATATGGATGTCCTCATCGAGGATTTCCCGATCGAGTTCGATCAGCGCGGCGGTGTTGCGGGCGATGCGCGTCACTTGCGCGCGCGTCTGGTCGACAGTGGCCGAAGCGTCGATGCCGATCACCCGGCCTGCGCGGCCGTCGACCTTGAAGCCGACGATCATGCCGGCCTGGGTCGAACCGGTTACCACGCAGACGATGACATAGTCGAAGCTGAAACCGAGTTCGGCTTCCTGGGCGCGCAACTCCTCGGCGAAACCCACATAGCCGAGGCCGCCGAGCTTGTGCTCCGAAGCGCCCGCAGGAATGCCATAGGGAACGCCGCCGGCGTCGCGCACCTCCTGCATCGCTTCCTGCCAGGAATTGCGGATGCCGATGTCGAAGCCGTCGTCGACGATGCGCGAATCGGCGCCCATCAGCCTTGAAAGCAGAATATTGCCCACGCGGTCGTAAACGGCGTCTTCGACAGGAACCCAACTCTCCTGCACCAGCCGGCAACGCATGCCGAGCCTGGCCGCGGTTGCCGCTACCAGCCGCGTATGGTTCGACTGCACGCCGCCGATCGAGACCAGGGTATCGGCGCCGCTCGCGATCGCATCGGGCACGATGTATTCGAGCTTGCGCAACTTGTTGCCGCCGAGGGCCAGGCCGGAATTGCAGTCCTCGCGCTTGGCCCAGATCTCGACCTTGCCGCCGAGAGCTTCCGAGAGTCGCGGCAGGGGCTCGACGGGAGTCGGACCGAAGGTCAGGGGATAGCGTTCGAAGTTCTTTAGCAGCGACATATGCGTGTTCGCAATTGACTCATGCCAGCCGGGACCCGTTCGGTACGGGACTGTCGGGTCTGGCCAGCACGACGGCGCCGTCGGGGCGATAGAAACCCGTTACCAGGCATTCGGACATGATGGGCCCGATCTGCTTGGGCGGAAAGTTGGTTACCGCCACTACCTGCCGTCCCACCAGCTCCTCGCTGGTGTACAGATCGGTGATCTGCGCGCTCGATTTGAGAATACCGACTTCGGGTCCGAAATCGACTTGCAGAATGTATGCGGGTTTGCGCGCCGCGGGAAACTCTTCGGCCTGCAATACCGTGCCGATGCGTATTTCCACCTTTTCGAAGTCACTCCAACTGATCGTGTTTCCTTTCGACATCTGTCTTTCCGCTTTCATCTCCCGGGTACGATTTTTCGCACCCAGCCATCGCCCTTGGTCAGGGCATACAATTCTCCTTCCGAGTCGATCCCCAGCCGCAGATCGGCGCGCAGGCCACTGCTGTAGGTATTCGGGTGTCCGAATGTCTCGGCGATATTGCGCTCCTCACCGTCGATGAAGACACGCAATTCCCGGATCGGCGCGGGATCGCCGGGGGTCAGACCCTCGCTTTCAATGTAGAAAATCCTGCCGTTGACCAGATCCGCGAACACGTACTTGCCGTGCAGTTCGGGTATGGACTCGCCGCGATAAACATAACCGCTGCCGATGGCCCTGCCTTCATCGTGGTCGTACTGCGCCACCGGATATTCGAATGCCCGTTCGTCTTCGGGCCTGGGATAAACCGGATTGGGCCGAACGCCGCCGATACCGAAAGCCGTGGCGAAAGTCCCTTCGCGCAGCCGCCAGCCATAATTCGCGCCGGGCACGCCGATATTCACCTCTTCGATCTGGGTCTGCCCGATATCGTTGATGTAGAGCGTCCCGTCATTGTCGAAGGAGAAATGTTGCGGATGGCGCAGCCCCCAGACCCAGATTTCGGGCGCGAATCCTTCCGTCTCCACGAAAGGATTGTCCAGCGGGATACCGTAGCGCACGCCGTCGCCGCCGAGCGGATCGATGCGTATGATCGAAGACAGCGGTTCGCTCGCTGACTGGCCGTATTCGCCCGGATCGTTGGCGCCGCCGCCATCTCCCAGGCTGGCGTACAACATGCCGTAATCGTCATCGCCGGGCGCCGCTGCGGAATTGAAGGCGAGGTTGCCGATATTGTGATTTTCGGCGAACTGACCGATACGGAAAACTTCCCGCGAAGTACCGCTGAACGCATCGGCGGCCGGGTCGTCCGCGACCCATTCGCGGATCACGCTTTCGTGATTGCCGGAATCCTCCTCGAGATAGTCGGCGACGCCACTGGCTGAAGTGGCGCTATAGGCGGTATAGAACCTGCCATGGCCGGGAGCGCCGGTGCGGCCGAAATCGGGATGGAAGGCGAATCCCAGCAGACCCGTCTCATTGGGGAACATCGAATCGTCGAAGGCCACGTCCTGTTCGCGCAGGTCCAGAAAGACATGCGGACCACCCCCATCGGCATCGACAAGGTAAAGAATCCCACGCAGGTCGTTGACCGCCAGGCGGCCGGATCCGTCGGGAAGGGGCTGGAGATATTGAATCCGGGCGTGGGCGTCGGAAGTTCGCGGCGCCGCGGAAGAATCCGCCAGACGCGGCAGTCGTACGAAGTCTTCCAGCGCGACCGCGATGTCGCTTTTTTCGATCCGCCCGGGAATCGGGTCCGCCAGCGGATCGGGCGGAGGCTGCTGGGCCAGGACCGGCATGCACAGGCAAGCCGCAACGGTCGGCAATCGGGAAAATTTCATGGCTGGATCCTCGGCGCCTTCCCGGGCGCGCGGATAACTTAACGAAAAAGGCCGGATGATTTCAATGTCGGGCGGGGCTTGACGGCATGATCGCTCGGGTTAGACTGAACGCCTCACGTTGCTGTTCGTGTTCTCAGGGAGTAATCCAGTGCGTCGATCCACGATTTTGAAGACTGCCGGCATTTCCGCGGCAAGCATTCTGTTACTGGCCGCCTGCCAGACGCCGCGATTGAATCTTTTCCGCTATGGCGAACCGGGGACGCCGCTGGCGGTGGGCGACGAGGTAAAAATAGATTTTTTCACCAACGAGATGAACTTCAATACCGGCGTCGCGCTCGATGCCGGCGCGGGCTACGCGCTCGACATTACCATCCTGAGCGCCTGGATCGACCGCGATATCGATACCAACGAGGCCGGCGAAGAACTCGACGAGCGGGGATTCGATAACAGCCTGATGCCTTATGACTGGGTCGGTTACCTGCGCCGGTCGCGGGATCACAACTGGTTCGAACTCATGTTGCATCAGCCTTCCTGCCCGCGGGAAAGCCTGACCGGAGTTTCCGATCTCGCATTCGACGAGGAGGGCGGCAGTTACAATTTCGTTGCCGTCTGCGACGGCAATCTCGCATTGTTCGTCAATGACAGTGTGGGCTTTTACGGCAACAACGTGGGTTATGCGAATATTTCCCTGACCAGGTTGAACTAGGGCGCCCGCAGGAAAGTTGGAGAAGCGCGATGCATACCATGCGACAAATTCTGGACCGCAAACAAAACAAGCAGATCTGCTCGATTCGCCCGGACGCGAGCGTCTATGACGCGATCAAGCTGATGGCCGACCGGCGCGTGGGCGCGCTGCTGGTAATGACCGGCCCCGAGTTGCAGGGAGTCATTTCCGAACGCGACTATGCCCGGGAAGTGATCCTCAAGGGCCGCGCCTCCCGGGACACCCGGGTCGACGAAATCATGACCGTCAAAGTCATTTCCGTGCCTTCGTCCCATGCGGTGGACGCCGCGCTCAACTTGATGACCGACAACCACATCCGCCACCTGCCCGTGGTTGACGACGGCCTCGTGGTCGGCATCGTCTCCCTGGGCGACCTGGTCAAGGACATCATGAGCGACCAGCGCGCCACCATCGAGCAACTTCAGAACTATATCCGCAGCTAGATCTCGGACTGTTGTAGCCGGTAGCCACCGTCGGAGGCGGCTTCGAACCGCAGCCGGTAATTGATGCAGGCGGGACTCTCGCCGGGCACGTGGCTGACATAGATCAGCTTCGTCGAAGTCAGCTCGGCAATCGCATCCAGCGTTCCCAGAATGAAATCGCGATGATAGTCGTCGAGCCCGACGCAGGGTTCGTCGAGGATCAGGATATCCGGCTGTTTCACCATCGCCCGCGCCAGCAACGCGAGCCGCTGCTGACCGAAGGAAATCTGGTGATACCAGGCTCCGGACAGACCCGCGATATGCAAAGTCTCGAGCCAGGCGAGCGCATGATCCCGTTCGCTCGCGCCGCTCTCGTCGTACAGCCCTACCGAATCGAAGAACCCGGACACCACGACATCGAGCACCTTCCAGCCTTTCACGTAGCGGTTGTGCAATTCGTTGGAAACGACGCCGAAGCGGCGCTTGACGTCCCAGACGGTTTCACCGCTGCCTTTGCGCCGGCCGAACAAATACACTTCCTGGCCATAACCCTTGTGATTCTCACCGTCGATCAGGCTCAGCAAGGTGGATTTGCCGCTGCCGTTGGGCCCTTCGACGAGGACGTGATGCCGCCCTTCCATGGTCCAGTCGAGTTCGCGCAGGACCTGCAGGTCGCCATAGCCGGCATTGACCTTTCGCAGTTCGATGAGTTTTGCACCCGGTTCGGGAGCTTCCCGCGCAATTCCCGGCAATTGCGGAATCCGGTCGGGAATGGCACCGCGCCGATGTCTGAAACGCGCGGCCGCCCGCTCCCAGGCGGCATCGCTCATGGCGCCCTGCTCCACCACACGCAGACCTTCCATTACCAGCAAATGAGTCGCTCCGGGGAAACCGTCCCGCGCACGCCGGCATAAATGCAGGCTCGCACAGTCCGGCCCCAGATGTGTCGAGATGGTTTCGCTGATACGGGCGCGGGAATCCCGGTCCACGGCTTCCAGGGGTTCATCGAAAATGAGCAACCTGGGGCGGGCGCCATGCTGTCCGTACAGCGCGCGGGCGATCAACGCGCGCCGAATCTGCCCGGAAGACAGGAAACGGATGCCCTTGGCGAGCAAGGCGATCAGGTCCAGATCCGAGCATAGCGACTCCAGCAGCTTGTCGTCCTGTTCCCGGGCGGGCAACGCGGCGCGGATCAGGTCCGCCACCAGCATCCCCTGGTCCTGCGCATCCTCGCTGTAATCGCTGATGTCCAGCCTTTCGTCCCGCCGCCAGAGGCGCTGCTGCTCTTCGAAGGAAACCAGCAGAATGTCGCTCGCGGGATCGAAGCCCGCGGCATATGTGACATAGTTGCCGGTTTCCGGGCGGCGGCCCGTGATCAGCGCCGTCAGCAAGGATTTGCCTGCGCCATTCGGACCGTAGACACACCAGTGCTCGCCGGTTTCGACCTCGAAACGGTCGATCTCAAGCAAGTCCCGGCGGCTGATGCGGCAGCGGGCGTTTTCAATTCGGAAAAGCATTGGCGAACAGTCGTCTCCTGTGTGATTTCGGTGAGCAGCGCCCAACTGTGTGATACTTGCCTCCAAAGCTTTCGTCAACCGGGTTTTCCACCGTGTCGCGCCTGTGCCTGTTGCTGAACGCCTCTTTCCTTGCCGCCTGCGCAAGCCCCGGCCCGCTGGCCGGACTCGACGGCCAGCGCCTGTTCTTCGATAACTGCGCCGAATGTCATCAAGTCAACGGCCGGGGCATACCCAATGTCTATCCGGCGCTCGACGGCAACGAAACAGTGACGGGCTCCGGCGCGGACGTGGCGCTTGTTCTCATTATCGGCCGGGGTGAAATGCCTTCGTTCCGCGGCGCTCTCAGCTCCGCCGAAATGGCGGCAATCGTCAACTACGTGCGCAATGCCTGGAACAATTCCGGCGCTCCCATCAGCGCCGCCGAAGTCGAAGCGCTATAGCGGGAATTTCGATCAGGTGCGCAGATAAGATGCGCCGTTCACGTCGATAATGGTTCCGGTGGAGAACTCGGCGCCTTCGGAGGCGAGAAACAGCACGGCATGGGCGACTTCTTCGGGTTCGGCGACGCGCCGGAACGGGCTTTGGGCGCGGATTTCCTCGCCTTCCGGGCTGTTGAGACGGTCAGCGGTCAATTCCGTGTTGACGAATCCGGGCGCCACCGCGCCGACGAAGATATCGTGGGGCGCGAGCGCGACGGCGAGAGACTGGCTGAGTGAGTTGAGCGCGGCCTTGCTGGCGCCGTAGGCGGGTTTTAGCGGTTCGCCGCGAAAAGCGCCTCTTGACGTGATGTTTACTATTCTCCCGCCGCCGTTCGGAATCATGTGGCGGGCGACACAGAAGCACAAGTTGGCCGGCCCCAGCAGATTGGCGTCCAGGGTCCTGCGCCAGGCTTCCTGCCAGTCCCGATAGGAAACCTCGGCAATGCGGTGGTAGATACCGATACCCGCGTTGTTCACCAGGATGTCGATTCCGCCTAGGCCGTCGAACGCCTCGTTCACGCCCGACTCCACCGCGGCTGCGTCCGCGACGTCTGCCGCAATGGCCAGATGACCGCTGCCCGGCAGCAGCGATAACGTGGATTCGGCAGCCTCCCTGTTCTCGCGATAAACGATCGCGACTCTTGCTCCCGCCCGCGCGAATGCAAGGGACACGGCCTTCCCGATGCCCCGCGAACCGCCGGTTACCAATACCTTTCGATCGTTGAAATTCATTCTCGCTTCCGGTTCCCAATCGCTTTCCGGGCGGCGGCGCTCAGCCGGGTACGAAGACATTGCCCTGCGATGTCGTCTCGACCGTGCCGGCCCGCCCCATTTGCTCCTCCGCGGTCAGACGCGCAAGTGTCGTTTCGTCATCGGGGGCGTTGGCGACGAAGCGCCGTCCGTCGGCGTTCAGGCGGCCGATGACAATTCCCCTTTCGGGAACGCCGCGCCTGAAGCATACGGTATAGGTTTCCACCGTCGCCTCGCCCTCGGGCCGTTCCGTAAAACCGGGGCCGGCCAGGGCGTCTACCGCGGCCTGATCCGCGGCCGGGTTCGGCCTGATCCATTTGCCGGAATATGGCGTCGTCGAATAGATCCCCGTCGCATGCTTGGAAAGCAGACCGCCATTGGCGGTTACCAGCCCATAGCCGCCCGGCCTGGCCCGCAGCAAGGATACCATCGTGGCGATGGCGTGCATGCTGTAGTTGTTGCCGGGACCGCCGAAAAAAGGCAGCCCGCCGGTTACCGTCAACCCCCTGGGATCGTCGGACGCCAGGCCCAGTTCGGTGCAGGCAATCTCGACCGCCGAAGGAAAACAGGAATACAGATCGATGTAGTCCATGTCCGCCACGGACTTGCCGGCCATGGCGAATGCGGTTGCGGCATTGGCGCGAATCGCCGGCGAGGAATGATAGTCGGCGCGTTCGCTTACCAGCTTCTCCCGCGCCTCGGCACAGCCATGCAGATAGATCCATTTGCGAGGGTCGATGCCGAATTCCCTGGCCTTGCCAACCGAGGTCATCACCAGGGCGGCGCCCTGATTGACGCTGTCCCTGGCGTTCATCAATTTCGGATACGGCAGGCAGATGTATCGATTGTCTTCGTTGACGTCAGCCAGTTCGTCCGCTTCCCGCCGGTCACCGTAAAATGCGAACGGATTTGCGCTCGCCGTGCGCGTAAACGGCGCCATCAATTCGCTCATGGACCGCAAGTGTTCGTCAACGCCGTTGCCGAGTCGCGCCCGGATGGCGTTTTCAAACAGGGGATAGGTCTGTACGGGAATGCCTATCCCGTGCGTCATTTCATGTTCGCTCGACAACCTGGCACCCATGCCGCGGTCGTCGAGGGAACCGCTGTCTTCCTCCTGCCAGTTCGGACTGACGCCGGCGCGCCTGGCGGCGCGGGCGGTATGAATCGCCTCGCCGCCCGCCAGCAGGGCCATGCCGATTTCGCCGTCGGCGATCGCCTGGGCGATTTCATTGACGAGCGTCTGCGGAGTATCGCCGCCGATGCAGCCGTAGATGGCATGCGCCGGATCGGCGCCGATGCGCCGCGCGACGGCGCGAGGCGGATTTTCCGCCCGGCCGGAGGAGATATCGTCGCGCGGCCGGTTACGGGAATCCTGAACGATGCGCACGATGGCTATCGTATCGATCAGACCCGCAAGACGATCTCCGCAACCGGCATCGTCCAACGCTGCCGCGGCGGCTCTTGCCGCGATGCCCATCGGCGGCTGCGCCCGGGGAAGCGGCACATCCCGTTCCATGTACTGTCCGGCGCCGACGATCACCGGAGTGTTATCTTCAGGCAAACCCTGTTTTCCTTTTTCGTTGAAAGCCACTTCGTTAAAACCCGCGATAAAGTGGACTCTAATCCTTGCCATGCCACTGCCGGACTTATATAGTCCAGCGAAAGACGCCGCGTTTACGCCGGCTTCCGGACAATAACGACTGAAACAGGATCAGATCATGTCAAAGATTCGCTATTTCGTCGCCGTGCTGGCGCTGCTCGTGCCGGCCGGATTCGCCGCCGAATGGAATGACTTCGTCATCGTGCAACTGGATGATATCGAATGGGACGAAAGCCTCAACCGCACCCAGTCGCATATCCTCTATGGCAACCCTCAGGAAGAGGGCCTCTACATCATGCGGATTCGCTTCCCCGCGGGCGGCACCAGCAATCCGCATTACCATGACCAGGACCGTTTCATCACCGTCATCGAGGGAACCTGGCACGCGGGAGTCGACGCCAGTCACGACATGACGCGAACGACGCCGATCCCCGCGGGAGGTTTCATGTTCCATCCGGCCGGCGCCGTGCATTACGACGGTTCCCGGGGAGGGCCCGTGGTAGTGGAGATTCGCGGCTTCGGTCCCGTTCAGACGATAGGCGTGGAGACTACCCGGTAGGACGGTCCGAGCGAGACTGTCCCAGGGAAACCGGCAGGAAAAAACAATCGGGGGGAAACAACCATGGCGCAGGAAACCCAGTTTGTCCTGAACAGCTTTTCCTTTCTCATCTGGGGCGTATTGATCATGTGGATGTGCGCCGGATTCACCATGCTGGAATCCGGTTCGGTTCGCACCAAGAACGCCTCGGTCATCTGTCTGAAGAATGTAGGGCTGTATGCGATCGCCGGCCTGATGTTCTACCTGATCGGCTATAACCTGATGTATACCGGAGTGAACGACCTGATCGGAAGTTTCCGCTTGTCTTACGGCACGTCGGAGGCGGAAAAGGCGTTACTCGCGGGAGACGGAGGGTCGGCGGCCGCAGTAGTCGGGAACGGCAATTCGGTGATGTCCGACTGGTTTTTCCAGATGGTCTTTGTCGCGACGACTGCATCGATCGTTTCCGGCACGCTTGCCGAGCGGGTACGGCTTTGGTCCTTTTTCCTGTTTGTCGCCGTGCTGACGGCTTTCATCTATCCGGTGATCGGCGCGTGGACCTGGGGCGGAGGCTGGCTGAGCCAGATGGGTTTCCAGGATTTCGCCGGCTCCACCATCGTGCATTCAACCGGCGGCTGGGCGGCATTGGCCGGCGCCATGGTCGTCGGCGCCCGCCAGGGCAAGTATCGTGAAGACGGTTCCATAAAATTCACGCCGCCATCGAATGTGCCCGTGGTAACGCTGGGAGTCTTTATCCTCTGGATGGGCTGGTTCGCGTTCAACGGCGGTTCACAATTGGCCTTGAGCGGCGTTGTCGACGCCGTAGCCATCAGCAACATACTGGTGAATACGAATCTGGCGGCCTGTGGCGGATTTATCGCCGCGGTTGCCTTGTCCAGGCCGATTTTCGGCCGGGTCGATCTGATGGCGAGTCTGAACGGCGCCATAGCGGGATTGGTGTCAATTACGGCGGGCCCCGATATAGTTGACCATTATTGGGCTATAATCATAGGAGCAGTCGGCGGTGTAATCTGCTCGCTCGGTATGAAGACGCTTGAGCAAATGCGGGTCGATGATGTGGTTGGAGCAATTTCCGCTCACCTTTTTGCAGGGATTTGGGGTACTCTTGCGGTTTGTATCGCGGCTGGCGGAAACTTGCTGGTTCAGATCGTCGGGATATTGGCCATAGGCGCGTTTGTCTTTTCCGCATCGATGCTTGTCTGGCTGGCGATCAAGCAGATTATGGGCGTAAGGGTTACACTGGACGTCGAACGTCACGGTCAGGATGTGGCGGAGTTGGGAATTGAAGCATATCCGGAGTTCGTGGTATTGCAGGATCCGGACCTTTAGCGGATGATTTGTCCGGCCGGTTTCGGCAAGCCTGAATTGGAGCAAAAGTAATGATCGAGGTTAATGTAGAAAGGCAGGATGGTGTCTTGTCGGCCATGGTAACCGGGCGGATCGACGGTTCGAACGTAATGCAGTTCGAGGAGTCCGTGAAAGGGGCCATTGAGGATGGAGATCGTGCGGTTGTACTCGATATGGAAAACCTCACCTATATCAGTTCGGCGGGATTGCGCGCGATTCTGATGACGGCCAAGCTGTTGCAGAACCGGAATGCGAAGTTCATGCTTTGCTCCCTGTCAAAATCCATCCGTGAAGTCTTCGAAGTCAGCGGCTTCGACAAAATCATCAATATCCAGCCGGACAGAACCCAGGCGCTGGCCGCCATCGGCAGCGAGTAATCAATTTCATACCAGGATCGTGACTGCCTGCCGCCGAATGACTTGGCGGCAGATTGAATGATTCAATCTTCGGTTTCGAACTTCTTGCCCAGCAACACCACGTTCTTGTTGTTTTCGCGGCGGTAACTGACAGTGTCCATCATCTGGTGGACGAAAAAAATACCGAGTCCGCCAGGCATCCGTTCATCGAGGCCGGAATCCGTATCCGCCTTGTTCGGGTCGCTGTCGGTGAGATCGAATTGCCTGGCGTCGTCTTCGATGCGGATCATCAGCCGGTCGCCGTCAATACTCAGGTCGATCCGAATTTCATGCTGAGCGCCGTCCTCGTAACCATAGCTAATGGTGTTGGTCAGCAATTCATCAAGCGAAAGATTGACTT
Source organism: uncultured Pseudohongiella sp. (assembly GCA_964622925.1). Classification (GTDB taxonomy): domain Bacteria; phylum Pseudomonadota; class Gammaproteobacteria; order Pseudomonadales; family Pseudohongiellaceae; genus UBA9145. Next base: position 16,456 of record CAZUSL010000073.1, read on the forward strand.
GATAGGCAACGGTCGGGGCGATCTCCTGCTGGCCGCAAAACTCATCGACCTGTTCGGCAATCGCCGCCAGTTCCTTGAGATCGTTCCCAACGCGGATGCTCAGGTCGGGTTCGCTCACAATTTCATTCTCCTCCAGCTTGTTTCAGTTTGCCTGATTCCAGGCGAAAATGACATTACCGTGACCCACTCTAGAAAGCCGCCGTAAACTGTATCCATGCCTTGTCGATGTCGGTGGCGTGGGTATCGGGATCGTATGTCGCATATTTAAGTAGCAAAGTGTAATTGTCGCCGATGGCGTATTGCCAGGAGACATCCCACTCGCTGCCGTAATGGGCTGAACCGGCTTCCGCATTGAAATCGTGCCAGGTGAGCGTCAATCCTCCGGTCGTCAAGGTGACGTAAGTGTCCTTGACGCCTGCTTGCGGGATGGTCAGGAAGCGATCGGTCCAGCCCTGGAACTTGTGCAAGGTCGCCATCGGCATGCGGAACATCTTTTGCGGTTCGCTTACGTCGCCCCCGAATGTCTCGTATCCGAGCAATACCCGCAGGTCTCCCGTGTCGACCCCGCCTTCGAGCAGAAGATAATCGGATTCGTAAGGCACGGGATTGTCGGCATAGTCGCTCTGTCTGGCGTATTCCAGATTGAACGGAAAACTCAGCTCTTCGCCTTCCAGGGTCTGGCTGAATCGCACGCCGGTGGATTGATTGGAAAGCGCGGCGCCGTTTTCCAGGTCCATGGCGTAATGGTAGAGAGTTAACTTGCCTCCCGTGGCCAGGTCGATTCCTGCGTTGAGCAGATGCGTATTGCTGTCGAAATAGTCCGTCGGGATACCGTTTTCCGGGCCCCAGATCCGTGAAACGCCATGTACGTAGCTGTAACTCAGATTGACGTTGGGCAAGGCGTTGCTGACGACGGTGAGCGCGTCCATGGTCTGCTCGTTCTGCCGCCAGGCCACGCCGCCGACAAAGCGCTGCTCGTCGAGATTAATCCGCTGCCGGCCAAGCCGGATATAGCCGCTGTCGTTCTTGAAATCCACGTATGCCTGGTTGACATGCGTACCGTCGGGATCTCCGATCAAGGGAAGATCGGTCTTGCCGTTCCGGGTGTTGTTGAACTCGTCATCACCGATATAGGACACATCGTCGAATTCAATGAAAAACCCCATACTGCCCAGATCCAGGGGGCGAAAGCTGATGCGGGATTTCAGCACGGACGCCATGGCGTCGTCGTCGAAACCGGCCTGATCGACGGTTTCGATGCGATAGCGAAATTCAAAGTCGACATCGCCGCCGGCGATCGCATCCCGCAGATTCGTAGCCGACTCCTGCCCGTACGCGCCCGTGCCGATAATGGCGCAGGTCGGCAGCAAAATCATTCTCATCGTACATTTCACCGGGTTTGAAAATACTTCGGCCATGGCGCGATTCCTCTGTTCCGGATTTCTGATCATCTGATTCATGTTTCCCCTTGCGCGGCTTCTTCGGTCTTGCGCACCGACTTCAGCGGCAAGCGCAATCTCATTTCGGTGAACTCGCCTTCTTCCGAATCGACGGAAATCGCGCCTCCGTGTCTCTTGATTATATCGACCGTCAGGGAAAGTCCGAGACCGGTTCCCTTGGTGCCTTCCTTGGTTGTAAAAAACGGCTCAAAGATCTTTTCGCGAATTTTCTCCGGGATGCCGGGTCCGTTGTCGCGCAGCACGAACTCGGCGTCCTTCTCCAGCTTCCTGCTCGAAATGGCGATGACCGGTTCGAAATCTTCGACTCTGTGGCGTTTGTCGTCAAGCGCCTGACAGGCATTGGTGGCAAGGTTGAGAAATACCCTTGAGATTTCCTGGGGAACCACCTCCAGCGGGCCGATATCGGGATCGAGTTTGGTAACCATATCCATATTGAAGCCGGTATTGAGCGCCCGCATCGAATGATAGGCCAGTTCCACATATTGCTTGAGAGTGGCGTTGAGGTCGGTTTCGCGCCATTCGCCTTCTCCGCCCCGGGAATGTTCGAGCATGCTGCGCACGATATTGTCGGCGCGTTTGCTGTGATCGCGGATCTTGTTCAGGCTCTTGCCCAGATCTTCCGTGATTTCGCGGATATCTTCCCTGGCGTCCGATTCCTCGATTTCCTTGAGCAATTCCTCGATCTCCTTGCCGAACTCCATGGCTATCTCGGAAAAGTTGCCGATGAAATTGAGCGGGTTCTTGATCTCGTGGGCGATACCCGCCGCCAGTTGACCCAGCGACGCCAGTTTCTCTTCGGCGATGATCTGCTGTTGCGCCTTTTCCAGTTCCTTCAGGGTCGCTTCCAGACTTTCGTTCTTGGCGTCCAGTTCCTGCGCCAGTTTTTCCACCAGGTTGAGTCGTTGCACTTCCAGCGCGTACTCGCGGAATTTTTCCAGCGCTTCGGCCATGTCGGTGACCTCGTCGTTGCCGCCGATGTCGACAGCGACTTCAAGGTCGCCCCGGGACATCTCGCGCATCGCGCCGGAAAGCGCCGTCAGACGCCGCGCCAGCGACTTCCAAACGAAGAAATAGCCAAAGACAAGGGCGCCGACGGCGCTGATCAGATTGATCGTGAACAGCAGCAGGATGCCATTTGCGGCGGATTCCCGGGCCGCTTCGCTCGAAGCCAGCGCATCGCCGCCGATCAAGGCGCCCAGATTGCTGATTTCCGCATCGAGCAGCGCTGAAGCGTCCCTCGCCATGATCAGCGAGTCCTGCTCCTGTTCCTGCCGCAACAGCGCTTCGCGGCGCAGTTCGATGATGCCTTGGCCGCCGGTGCCGACGCGCTCGAGTTGCTGCAGGCTGGCGCCGAGCGTTACGAGTCGGGCAAATGCGGGCAGATTGGAATATGCCCTTTGCGCATTGCCCAAGGCGCTGAAGAAGCGCTCCTCGATCGGCGGCAGGAACTGCCGGTCGTTCAGCACCAGCATCTCGTCGAGCAGCAGCACCGCCAGGTTAGCCTGCTGATTGACTACCGTCAGATTACGGTAAATCGTAAATTCGCCCTCCGACGCCCGCACTTCCAGCGGCACCGGAGATTCGTCCAGATCCCGCAGACCTTCCACGAGATAGAACCCCTGGTCGTCGATCGCCTGGGCCAGGTCGGATTCGATTCCGCGATTGATTTCCGCAAGTTCCGCCGTCAGCAGGGACAGGCTTTCCCCGATCTGCAGACGCCTGAAGGCCGAATCCTGGATCGACGCGAGATGGGCGCTCAGGTCAGCCAGGAGCATCCTGATCTGCTGCGTATACTCGTCAAGTTCGGAGCGGGAATCCAGTTCCTCGATGATGCCTTCAAGCGCGTCCCGCTCCTGTTCCACGGCCTCGACTTCAGCTTGATGTTCCTGCCGTGTCTGCGCGGAAATTATGCGAAAGGCGCCATTCACCAGGTTGGTGCTCTGGCGCGCGATCTGGACCGAATCGACGATATTGGGCATATCGACGTCCGCCATCCGGGACTGATAGTTGAGCGTGACCTGCAATGCAAAATAGGCTACCAGACTTGCCGTGGCGATCAGCAATACGCTGCCGGACAGGATCAGCGACAAGCGGGCGGCGATCGTTCCCAGAAAACTGCGCTGCTGCGCATCCGATCCGTCGTTTGCAGGAATTTCAGGCACCTCTAACGATGCCGAGCCTCCATTTTCTTTTTCCGATTCACTCATCTGGGCTCGATAGCATTCACCGAGGCGAAATCTCCGTTCTCATCGATCACTGTCAAATAGACCCGGTCCGATCCCTGGTTGTCGTTCATCCCGTAGGAAAGGCTGAATCCGGAAAGATCGATCTCCCCTGACGTCTTCAGCGACCGCAGGAATCCCTCCCGGGTCGGTTCGGGTCCGGCCAGCCGCAGGCCTTCGGCTGCCAGGCGGCCGGCAAGATACCCTTCAAGACTTACGAAACTCGGCGCGGCGCTTGAATCGATCCGGCGCAAGGCGGTCTGATATTCAGCCACGACCGGCAGACTGGCGTCTTCGGGGAAGGGCACCACCTGGGTGACGTAGACGCCTTCTCCGTCCTCGCCCAGCGTGCGTGCGAGCGCTTCGCTGCCGATGAAGGAGATATTGACGAAATAAGGGGAATAGTCGAGCTTGCGCGCCCAGCGGATCATCGTCGATGCCGGCTGGTAGGCGCCGATAATCACTACGGCCTCTGCGCCGGCCCGGCGCAGATCGAGTAACGCCAGCTTCACCGCCTCGGTATTGCGCGGATAGGAAACCTCCGCGCCGATTTCCATGCCGTAAATATCGACGGCCCGGCGCAGTCCGGCCAGGCCCGCGCGACCGTAGGAATCGTCCTGGTAAAAGATGCTTACCGTATCGAAGCCCAGATCTTCGCTGAGCCGGGCGGCCATCTCCTCGGTTTCCTGGAAATACGAAGCGCGCACATTGATCACGTTGGGCAGAGCTTCGGCGTCGCGCAGGAACTCGGCGCCGGTGAAAGCGCCGATATAGGGCACACCCGCCTCAGTGGCGATCGGCTGGGCCGCGGTCGAAGTCGGCGTACCCACCGGCCCGATCAAGGCAAATACCTGTTCCTCCTCGATCAGTCTGCGCGTATTCACGATGGCGGCTTCGGGTTCGTAGCCGTCGTCGAGCGAAGTCAGTCGGAGCCGATAGCCGTGAATGCCGCCATTGGCGTTGATCTCGTTGAAGGCCGCATCGAGCCCCAGTTTCATCCCCGTCCCCAATTCGCTCGTGGGGCCCGTGAGCGCGGCGGATTGTCCGAACAGGATCACGGGCTCATCGGCGGCCGACAGGGCGGCCGGAAAGCACAGCGAGGCGGCAAGAGACAGGAGGCAGGCCGGAACCGCGCGCTGTTTGCGTCTGCTCATGGATTCTGTCTCGCCAGAAAACGCGACACCACGCAAGTGATGTCATCGGATTGTTCGGCTTCTCCGGCGTATTCCCTGACCGAAGCGACTATGCCGTTGACGATTTCCCTGGATTCTTCAGCAGCCATGCCGGGCAACAACTCGTCGAGCCGCGGCTCGCCGTATTCCTCTTCCTGCACGTTCTCCGCTTCGGTGACCCCGTCGGTATATAGAACGAGCGTATCGCCGGGATAGAGCTGGACCTCGGCATTGCCGTACTTCTGTCCGGGGTCGATCCCGAGCACCATATTGCCTGTCGGCGCAACCACTTCCAGTCCGCCGTCCTTGCGCATGACTCTCGGCGGATTATGACCGGCGTTGGAATAGAGGAAGCCGCCGGAACGCGTGTCGAGCACGCCGAAAAACATGGTGATGAACACACAACTGTCGTTGCCGTCGCACAATTGTTCATTTACGGCGTTGAGCGCGGTCGCGGGACTCTCATAATTGCTGACCATGGATTTGAGCAGCGCCCGCGTCACCATGGCGAACAACGCGGCGGGAATTCCCTTGCCGGCCACGTCGGCGATCACCAGCGCCAGCCGGTATTCGTCGATCTGGAAATAGTCGTAAAAATCACCGCCGACTTCCTTGGCGGGATAGATCAGCGCCTTGACGTCATAATGCGGATTCCCCGGCAGTTCCGCGGGCAGCGCCGACATCTGCACCTGGCTGGCCACTTCGAGTTCCCGCTTGATCGAAACCAGCTTGTCCCGCGTCTCCAGCGATGCCTGCAATTCCCGCACATGGGCGATGCCTTTCTCGAGCGTGATCTCGAGATCCGCGAAATCGATCGGCTTGGTCAGAAAATCGAAGGCCCCGCGATTCATGGCGGTGCGGATGTTGCCCATGTCGCCATAGGCCGAAACGATGACCGCCTGCACGTCGAGATCGGCTTCCGCGAGTTGGTGCAACATCGTCAGGCCATCCATGACCGGCATGTTGATGTCGGAAAAAACCAGATGAATATCCCGGTTCTGCGCCAGCTTCAACAGCCCTTCCCGACCGTTGTGGGCGAACATGAATTCCAGTTCGCCGCTGCGGATGCGGCGGCGGAATTTCTGTTTGATCAATAACTCCAGATCTTCTTCATCATCGACTACGAGAACTTTGACGGTGGTTTCCTTCATGGTTTTTGTCCACAACTCCACTCGGTTCAGTGGCATTTCCAGTTTGTTTTGGACCGCCCCGAGTAACGGCCCGAACGCTGTGAATGGTACTCTACCAGCCAATTCCTTACCAACACGGTCTTTTCAAACTTCCTCCGAAGGCCAACGTCATAACCCTTTGGGCAGTGGAATTCCGTACTGCTTCAATGTTCCCTGGAGGGTCGGCCTGGCGAGACGGATTCGCTCCGCGTCCAGCAGGAAGGAAAATATGAGTCCGAGCCCGAGGATGAGCATGCCGATGAGGAAACAATAGATTACCGCCCGGTCCGGATACACGTCCTTGTAATAGCCGACGTATAGCGGCCCTA
>CAZUSL010000074.1:0-1859 GCA_964622925.1 uncultured Pseudohongiella sp.
GTCGTAGCGCCATCGGCAATCAGGTCCCGAATTTCCATAAAGGTCAGCTCTTCCATCCAGTAAGAGTGACCCGCGGCAATGGGACGATCTGCCGCCAGCAGTTCATCGTCGGAAAAAACAGCCTGCCCCAAAAGATGCGGAGAGTGCGCAACGACAAGACTCGCCGCCAAAACAAAAATCCCTCTCTTGAGATTTCCGAACTGTCTGTACGCTTTCAATTGTCCGCCCTCCGCTCGATAGCCCCGCAACGCTAACATAAAAATCTGGAATAATGGCGGCCATTGCATCGAGTAGCCGATTTGACATTTTCCTTGCGCCACATAGCCATTCCGGTCGTACTTGCGATAGCTGTCCTGACCGCCGTCCTGCTGCGTTCCGATTCGAGCGATGAAGTCGGTCCGATCGCCATCCTGGACATCAGCGGAAATGAGCTGCTGGCGCGGGGGGAATACCTGGCGATCGCCGGCAATTGCGCGAGTTGCCACACAACGGCCACGGGCGAATTCATGGCCGGCGGCGTAGCTTTCGAAACGCCGTTCGGCACCCTGTATTCAACCAATATCACTCCCGATGCCGACACCGGAATCGGCAACTGGAGCGAGCGGGATTTCCTGAACGCGATGCGGCATGGCGTCCGACCCGACAACGAGCATTTGTACCCCGCCTTTCCTTACACCGCATACACCAGGATTTCGAACGAAGACATTGCGGCAATCTATGCCTACATCCAGAGTATTCCGCCGATAAACCAGGCTGCGCCGGAAAATGAGCTGTCGTTCCCATTCAAAATCCGGCCACTGATGGCCTTCTGGAAAGCGATCTTTCTCGAACAGGGCGTATTCGAGCCGAACGACGAACGATCCGACGAATGGAATCGCGGCGCCTACCTCGTCGAAGGACTGGCGCATTGCAGCGCCTGCCACACGCCGCGAAACGGTTTCGGAGCGGAAATACAAGAACTGCACATGAGTGGCGGCGAATACCTGGACCGCGTCAGAACCGGAGAACACCGGCCCTGGTCCGCGCCCAACCTGACCTCGACGGAGCGCGGTCTCGGATTGTGGACGCAACGGCAACTCGAAGACTACCTGAAAACGGCGCGAAACGATTTTCTCGAATCGTTCGGGCCGATGAACCAGGTCATCATGAACAGCACCCGATTCCTGTCGGACGGCGATATCAACGCCATGGCGGTTTACCTCAAGAGCCTGCCCGCCGTCGACGAGGCTCTTGCGAGACCTGGTGCGAAACCCGGCGCCGGGGCGCCGGATCCGCAACTCATGGGCCGCGGCCGAAGCGTCTACAATCTCCATTGCGGCACCTGCCATCTCCCCGCCGGCGAGGGCGACCCCGAGATGGCGCCAAGACTCAACGCCGGCAGCCTGGTCGTGCAGTCCTCGAATCCCGCGTCCATGATCAACGCCATCCTGTACGGGCCGGAGCTTCCCGGACATCCCCTGCCGCCAAAGTGGCGCGAACCAATGGACGAGTTCCGATTCCTGCTCGACGACGAAGAAATCGCGGCCGTCGCCACCTACATACGCAATTCCTGGGACAACGCCGCGGGCGTAGTAACCCCCGCCCAAGTTGCGCGCCAAAGATAGCGATCCTGGCGGGAGACGCACAACGTGAGTCGCCGCCGGCTGGCGCGGAGTTTAGCGGTCGTCCCCGACATGGATGTCGGGGCCGAAGCGTACAGGGACGTATTCACAGCGTCCGCTAAACTCCGCGCCAGCCGGCGGCGACGGATCGAAGCCAACAATCTTTGAACACCCGGAACAAATACCCGATAATGTCCGGTCAACTCCAACCGAACATACCGGCAAGAAAGGTGGTTGACTTGTTCCCTTCGTTTGCCA
>CAZUSL010000075.1:0-8321 GCA_964622925.1 uncultured Pseudohongiella sp.
GGCTGAGATCGTATTCAAGCAGGGCAGCGATGCGCTGTTTGCGATAGCCCTTGATTACCGGGCTCTCTCCCTTCCAGAAATAGCCATGATGGACCAGCAGGACGTCGGCCCCGGCGGCGGCCGCGCGCTCGATCAGTTCGCCGCAGGCGGTGACGCCGGAAACGATCTTGCCGATGCTCGCCCGGCCCTCGACCTGCAGACCGTTGGGGCAATAGTCGCTGAACTGTTCCGGCCGCAGCAGCGAATTGCACTCGTCGCAAAACTCCCGCAGACTCACGGCCATCGCGAATTCTCCCATCTCCGGCGCGCAGCCATGATAGCATGTGGAGGTTATGAGCCGTTTCCTGCGTTTGGCGAACTTTGCCGGCTGGCCGGCAATGTGCGGCGTATTGGTCGCGGTGGTCGCCCTGCAATTCTTCGAGTTGCGTGGAATCCGCGACTCGCTCGATGAACTGGCGCAAAATGGCGAGCCTTCCCCGCCCGTTTACTTTGACGCCATTGCCAGGGCCGGCGCGTCAGTGGTCAGCATCAGCGCCACCCGGGTCAATGTCGAGGCCATCGAACGCCCAAGCGACGACCGCGTCGATCTCTATCTCGGCGAACAGGAAAGTCTCGGTTCGGGCGTCATCATCGATGCGCGCGGTTTTATCCTGACGAACCTGCATGTCGTCGACACCCTGTTCGACGCCTTCGACGCTACCGTCACCTTGAGCGACGACCGCCGCACCCCTGCCAAGGTCATCGCCCTGGACGAAACCCACGACCTGGCGGTGCTGCATATCAACATGGATGAGCTGACGCCGATTTCCGTGGGCGATGAAGCCGAACTCGCCGTCGGCGACGTAGTGTTCTCGATCGGCTATCCCCATAACATCGGCCAGTCGGTTTCCCAGGGCATTGTCAGCTCTCTCGGGCACGACCTCGATTTCTCCGTCAGCATGATCCAGACCGACGCCGCCATCAATCCGGGCAGCTCCGGCGGCGCGCTGATCAACGCCAACGGCGCCCTGGTAGGCATCAATTCCTCGATATTGTCCGAGTCAGGCAATTTCGAAGGTATCGGCTTCGCTACGCCGGCCGCGGTAGCGGTCGGCGCGGCGCGGGAACTCGTGGCCGAGGCCATCGCCACCAACTCGGGCTATCTCGGCGTGCTCACCGGCGAAGCGCTTACCGCCCAGTCGAGCGAACTCTTCTTCGGCGTCGATCATATCCGCGGCATGCTGGTGGAAAGCGTCGACGAAGGCGGCGCCGCGGCCCGGGCCGGCATCCTGCCGGGCGATGTGATTACCGCCATCAACGACACCACGGTGATCGACGACGAAAGCATCGTCATGGAAGTCCTTGAGAAGAAGCCCGGCGATATCGTGCGCGTGCAGGTATATCGCGAAGGGCGCTCGCTCGGATTCGAGGCCGCCCTCGGCTTCGGGCAGGCGATCCTTTTCGATCCCTGATCGGCGTTACGATCAATCAGGCAGGCGGTACTCCGCGGATCTTGCGTGGGCGTAAAGATTTTCGTTGCGGCCGAGTTCCGCCGCCGTAACCGCGAGCGTGGCGGCTCCCGCTGCAGAGCAGTGGATTATCGAACTACGCTTCTGGAAATCAGGCACGCCAAGCGCCGATGAAAAGCGCGCCGTACCCGAAGTCGGCAATACGTGGCTCGGGCCGGCACAATAATCGCCAAGCACTTCCGCGCTATAGCGGCCCATGAAGATCGCGCCCGCATGCTCGATATGCTCGAGCAGCGCCTTCGGATCTTCGACCGATAACTCGAGATGCTCGGGAGCGATGCGGTTGCTGACCACCGCGGCCTGTTCAAGATCGTCGGCGAGAATGAACAGCGCGCGTTCGTTGATGCTCGCCGCGATGATGTCGCGCCGCTCCATGTCCGGCAGATGGCGCCGCATGGCTTCCGCCACCGCTTCCAGATAGGCGGCGTCCGTGGCGATCAGGATCGATTGCGCCTGCTCGTCGTGTTCGGCCTGGGAGAACAGGTCCATGGCGATCCAGTCGGGATCGGTGCCGCCGTCGCAGATCACGGTCAACTCGGTGGGTCCGGCAATCATGTCGATCCCTACCTCGCCGAAGACGAGTTTTTTCGCGACCGTGACATAGATATTGCCGGGGCCGGCGATCTTGTCGACTTTCGGCACGGTCCCGGTGCCATATGCCATGGCGCCGATGGCCTGGGCGCCGCCGATGGTATACAGGCGGTCCACGCCGGCCAGAGCCGCGGCGGCGAAAACCATGTCGTTGCCTTCGCCCCAGGCAAGCGGAACCGTGGCTATGATCTCGCGCACGCCGGCGACGCTTGCCGGAATCGCGAGCATCAGCACCGAAGACGGATAACTCGCCTTGCCGCCGGGCACGTAGATGCCGACCCGTTCCAGGGCGCTGACCTTCTGGCCGTAGACCGAGCCGTCGTCTTCGGCGTATTGCCAGGAATCCTGTTTCTGCGCTTCATGGTAGCGGCGGATGCGTTCGGCGGCATGACGCATGGCCTCGGCGCTCGCCGCCGGCAGCCGCGCCAGCGACTGCTCCATCCGGTCGCGCTCCACCGTCAGTCCGGCCATGTTCCGGGCGTCGAGTCCGTCGAAGCGGCGCGTGTATTCGAGTACCGCTTCATCCCCCCGCGAACGGGTGTCGGCGAGTATGGCGCGCACCTGCTCCGTTACCTGCTCGCTTACCAGCATCTGCCGGTCAAGCGCGGTGGCCAGCCGATCGCTGAAATCGGGCTGCGAAGCGGACAGGAAACTGATGTCGAGTGCCGGCTCGTTCATGGAAACTCTTCAGCCGCCGTCCCGGTTCACGCTGGCGGCAAGCCTTTCGAGTATAGCCCGGATCAGTTGGCTCTTGATCTTCATGGAGGCCTTGTTGACGATGACCCGGGAACTGATTTCGGCGATGGTTTCCCTGGGCTCGAGGCCATTGGCGCGCAAGGTGTTGCCGGTATCGACGATATCTATTATGGCGTCCGCAAGGCCCATGGCGGGCGCGATTTCCAGTGCGCCGTTGAGCTTGATCAGTTCCACCTGCCGGCCCTGCTCGGCAAACCAGCGCTTGGCGATACCGGTGAACTTCGTGGCTACCCGCAGGCGGGCGCCGGAAGCGGGAGCCTGCACCGGCGCCGCAATCATCAGCCGGCAGCGCGCGATGCCGAGGTCGAGCGGTTCGTACAGGCCTTCGCCGCCGTATTCAAGCAGCATGTCCTTGCCGGCAACGCCCATGTCGGCGGCGCCGTTTTCAACATAGACCGGAACGTCCGAACCGCGCATCACGAGCAAACTCACCTGGTCGAGGCTGGTGGCGAACTTCAACTTGCGGCTGCGGCTCATATCTTCCAGCGGTTCGATTCCCGCCTCGCGCAACAGCGGCAGGGTCTCCTTGAGAATCCTGCCCCTGGTCAGGGCGATAGTTACCGATTCGGTTGCTGAACTCATGGTCGTGGTCCTAACGCACCGGAATGCGGCTGATCCTGGCGCCGAGAGATTGCAGTTTTTCCTCGATGCACTCGTAGCCGCGGTCGATGTGGTAAATGCGGTCCACCGTGGTCTCGTTCTCGGACACCAGTCCGGCGATGATCAGGCTGGCCGAGGCGCGAAGATCCGTCGCCATTACCGGGGCGCCGTTCAGTCTTTCGACGCCTTCGACGATCACGGTATTGCCTTCGACGCGAATGCTCGCGCCCATCCGGTTCATCTCATGCACGTGCATGAAGCGATTCTCGAATACCGTTTCGGTGATCGAGCCGGTGCCCGCCGCCACCGCGTTCAAGGCCGTGAACTGGGCCTGCATGTCGGTCGGAAAGGCGGGATACGGCGCCGTACGCAACGATACCGCCCGCGGCCGCCGGCCGCGCATGTCGAGTTCGATCCAGTCTTCGCCCACGCGCAGCGCAGCGCCGGCCTGTTCGAGTTTGCTCAATACCGATTCCAGAGCGTGCGGCCTGGTGTCCTTGACCTTGATATGACCCCGGGTCGCGGCGGCGGCAATCAGATAGGTGCCGGTTTCGATGCGGTCCGGCATGACGGAAAAACTGCAACCATGCAATTCGTCGACGCCGTTCACCACGATCGTGTCCGTGCCGTGGCCCTTGATATCGGCGCCCATCATGTTGAGACAGGTTGCGAGGTCGACGACTTCAGGTTCGCGGGCGGCGTTTTCGATGATCGTCTGACCTTCGGCCAGGGTAGCCGCCATCATCACGTTTTCGGTGCCGGTCACGGTCACGATGTCCATGAAGATATGCGAGCCCTTCAGTTTGCCGTCGGACCGGGCGCGAATATAACCGTTCTCGACTTCGATGACCGCGCCCATGGACTTCAGCGCCGCGATATGCTGGTTAACCGGCCGGCTGCCGATTGCGCAGCCTCCCGGAAGCGCCACTTCGGCCTGGCCGTAACGCGCGAGCAGGGGACCGAGCACGAGAATGGAAGCGCGCATGGTGCGGACGAGTTCGTAAGGCGCGTTGAGATTCCCGATCATGCTGCTGTCGACCTGGACGTTCATCTTCTCGTCCACGACGCGCTGCACGCCCATGCAGCCGAGCAGTTCGAGCATCGTGGTGATGTCGAACAGGTGCGGCATGTTGCATACCTTCACCGAATCGTGGGTCAACAGGCTCGCGGCAAGCACGGGCAATGCCGAGTTCTTCGCCCCGGCTATGCGTATCTCGCCCTCGAGGTTGACGCCCCCACTGATGTGTAATCTGTCCATTGGATTCGAACTGCCGAATGGGCTCAGGTTTCGTCCGGCGACTTGAGATTCATGGATACCGCATGTATCGCGCCACTGGCGATATGGCCGCCGAGAATCGCGTAGATCTTCTGCTGCCGCTTGACGGCGTTGAGTCCGGCAAAGTCCGGACCGACGGCGGCGATCATGAACTTGCCGTCGCCGCCGCTTACCTCGATTTCGCAATCCGGCAGGTCCGCCCGCAAGAGGCGGGCGATTTCATCGCAGTCCACGGCAAGGCCCCCGTTTATTGCCAGTTGTCGAGCACGGTTTCGATATCGTTGCCGTGCTGGGTCATCAAGGCGCTGAACTGGGTGAAATACTGTCGTCCCAGATTGATCCCGGCCAGGTTGAGATTGCGCAACTTCCATTCGTTGCCTTCGGTCAGGAACATCTGGTACTGCAACTGCACGGTCTGGGCGCCCCCGCCGGTCAACTCCATGGTGACGATCGTGCTTTGCGGCGAGTCGCGTTCAGGATTCGCCGACGGCAGGAAACGCAACTCCTGTTCGGCGTAAGTGAGCAGGGCCGCGCCATAGAAGCGCGTGAGATTGCCGCGCAGGATCTGGCCGAAGCGCTGTTTCTGCTCCTCATTCGCGGCATCGGCAAAGCGGTTCATGACCACTTCCGCCACCACGTTGAAGTCGACGAAGCGGTCGAGCACTTCTTCCACGCCGGTATAGTACGCCTCGCTGTCTGTGGTGAAGAGATGCCGGGTGTCCCTAACCTGCTGCAAGAGCGTTTCCACCGCCAGTTCCGCGGTTTCCAGCGCCGTCATTTCCTGCGCCAGGCCCGGAGCGTAGCTTGCCGCGAGCAGCATCAGCGCGCATAAGGTTCTGGTCATTTTCTGCATGGGCGCCAGTGTACATGAATTGATACTGTCTATAAATTCCCTGTGCCGATAAATTCCCACTTGCAAAGCGCATGAAACAACCTTCTAATTGGGCGCTTGTTTTCGACCCGGCGGATTCCGCGGTTCATGTTCCTTGACATTCTCTTCATCGTCCTCGGCTTTATCGGACTGGCCTGGGGCGCAAACATGTTTGTCTTCGGGGCCTCGGCGCTGGCCCGCAATCTGGGGGTATCCCCTCTTCTCATCGGCCTGACCATCGTCGCATTCGGCACTTCCGCGCCGGAGTTCTTCTCATCGGCGATCGCGGCGCTCAACGACGAACCCGAACTCGCCGTGGGCAACGCGCTCGGCTCCAATCTGTTCAACGTTGGCATCGCGCTCGGCGTAGCGGCGATGGTCGCGCCGCTGACGCCGCCGCCGACGCTGATGCGCAAGGAAATCGCCGCGATGCTGCTCGTTACCGTCGTCACCGGCCTGCTGTTCCTGGATCTTTATCTGGGCTGGTTCGACGCCATCGTGCTCATCGTCATCGCCGTGTTCTTCATTCGCAAGCTGATGCTGCCTGCCGCCCAAAGCGTATCGCCGCGGGTGCTCGACGATTTGCAGATCGAGCCGGTCAGCAATCTCAAGGCTTCGTTCTTTCTGCTGCTGGGACTTGTATTGCTGGTGGTCAGTTCCCAGGCGCTGGTGCTCGCCGCAAGTTCGATAGCCATGACTCTCGGCGTCAGCACCGGGATTATCGGGCTCACCGTTGTCGCGCTCGGAACCAGTCTTCCCGAACTGGCGCTGTCGGTGACCTGCGCGCTCAAGGACGAGGACGAACTGGCCATCGGCAACATCCTCGGCTCGAATATCATGAACCTGCTCGTCGTGTTGCCGTTTCCCGGCCTGCTCGCGCCCGGCCCGCTGGAGCCCCGCTTTCTCTACCTCGACTTCATGGCGGTGTTGCTGATCTGTTCGGTGCTGTCGCTGTTCTGTTTCATCAGCATCCGGCGCGGGAAAGGGATCGGCCGACTGGGCGGACTGACCTTGTTGTTAATCTATTGCGGCTGGTTTACGTTAATGCTGCTACATACCTGAGCGCAACCTGCCCGGCCCGGTGATGAACAAGAATTTTGCCTTTATCGACAGCGCCTTGCGCACGATCGAGATCGAGCGTGCGGCGCTGGCGGATTTGCCGCGGCGAATCGGCCCCGAGTTCGAACAGGCCTGCCGGATCATTCTCTCGTGCAGCGGCCGCGTGGCGGTGACCGGCATGGGTAAATCGGGTCATATCGGCAACAAGATCGCCGCCACGCTTTCCAGCACCGGCACGCCGGCGCTTTACGTTCACCCAGCCGAGGCCGCCCATGGCGATATCGGCATGATCACCGGCGCCGACGTGGTGCTGGCGATTTCCAACTCGGGCGCCACCGCAGAAATTCTGGCCTTGCTGCCCATGCTGGGCAGGCACGGCATTCCGCTGATAGCCATGACCGGCAAGGCCGACTCGGAACTGGCCCGGGCCGCCAAAATCAATCTCGACGCCAGCGTAAGCGAAGAAGCCTGCCCCCTCGGTCTGGCCCCCACATCGAGCACCACGGCGGCGCTCGTGCTCGGCGACGCGCTCGCCATGTCCCTGCTCGAAGCCCGGGGATTCAGTATCGAAGATTTCGGACACCTGCACCCCGGCGGAGAACTTGATACGCGTCGCCGTCTTCTCGTCAAAGTCGCAGATGTGATGCATCCCGGGAACGAGATTCCGCGCGTGAGCGCGGACACGCGGCTTGCCGAAGTCCTGCCCGAGGTCAGCGCAGGAGGCTTCGGACTGACGACGATTACAGGCGCCGATGGGCGCGTGACCGGCGTTTTCACCGACGGCGACCTGCGCCGCGCCATCGACGCCGGCCGCGACATCGCCGAGACCCGGGTCGCTGAAGTCATGTCGGAAAACTTCGTCCGTATCGACGAGAACGCGCTGGCTGCGGAAGCGGCGCGCATCATGCAGGAAGCAAAGGTCTACGTGCTGATCGTCACCGGCGCGGACGGCGAGCCGAGCGGTATCGTGAAGATGCACGACCTGCTTCAGGCCAACGTGGTATAGGCCGGCCGGTGAAATTCAATTGCGGCGAAGCGGAGGCGCGCAAGCGCGCGGCGTCGATTCGCGCGCTCGGACTCGACGTGGACGGCGTGCTCAGCGACGGCCGTCTCTACTTCACGAGCGCGGGCGAGGAGATGAAGGCCTTCCATGCGCTCGACGGCCATGGCCTGAAAATGCTCATGCAGGCCGGGCTGCAAGTGGCGATCATCACCAGCCGCTCCTCGCCTATCCTGGAGCGGCGCAGCAAGGATCTCGGCATTACCCATCTGTACCAGGGCGCGGAAGACAAGCTCGCGGCGCTTGCCGATTTCCTCGACGTCGCCGGCCTCGAAAAGAATCATTTCTGTTTCGTCGGGGACGACTTGATGGACGTGCCCGTATTGCAGTCCGCCGGCCTCGCATGCTCGGTTCCGGGCGGACACGAGGACGTGCGCAGCCGCGTGCATATCGTGACTTCCGCTCCCGGCGGCAAGGGGGCGGTGCGTGAAATCACCGATTTCCTGCTGCGCTGTCAAAATGCCTACGATCAGTTCCTGCCGCCTTGAAGCGCCCCGTCGCCGTCGGGTGGCGGGGGGCTCAGCGGACGCCGTAAATACATCCCTGTAGGCTTCGGGCTCGGCATCCTGCCTCGCACGCCCGCCGCACCCCGCGCCCTCA
>CAZUSL010000076.1:0-11130 GCA_964622925.1 uncultured Pseudohongiella sp.
GTGCTGACCTGGGTCATCGTCAAGATCGTCTCGGCGGTCATGGGCCTGCGCGTCAGCGCCGACGAAGAGCGGGTCGGGCTCGACATCACCGAGCACGACGAGAAAGGTTATTCGATGTAATTACGGAGCCTGATCTCATGAACCACAATTTGCGAATTGCTTCGGCCGCAGTCCTCTGCGGCCTGTTCACTCCCGTGCTCGCCGCGGATCTCCCCATGGATTCGCCGGAAAACGTCGGCGTTTCCCCGGAGCGCCTGCAGCGGGTCACCGACACGATGCAACGCTATATCGACGAAGACCTGCTCGCGGGCACGATCACACTGCTCGCCCGGGACGGCAAGGTCATTCACCTGGAGTCCCAGGGGTGGCGGCACAGGGAGGCCGGCGCGGAAATGACCGAGGACAGCATCTTCGTCATCATGTCGATGACCAAGCCCATCGTCTCCACGGCCCTCATGATGCTGTACGAGGAGGGCCGTTTCCTGCTCACCGACCCGGTCCCCGACTGGGTTCCCGAGCTGGCAGACAAGAAGGTGATCGTGCGCGATGAATTCGGTACCCGCCGCGTACCGCCGATGCGGCCGGTCACGATTCGCGACGTGCTCGCGCACACCGCCGGAGTCGATCCGAACCGGGCCGACCTGAGCGAGGCGGAGCAGCAATTGCTGGGCCGCGCAGCGACCCTGGAAGAGACGATCGTGCAGCGCGCGCCGCTGCCGCTGGACTTCCATCCCGGCGACGAATGGCGCTATGGCAGTTCAACCGACTACGTGGCCTTGCTGGTCGAGCGGGTATCCGGGCAGCCGTTGCGCGAATTCCTGCGCGAGCGCATTTTTGAACCGCTGCAGATGAACGACACGCATTACATCGTTCCCGCCGACAAGGTGAATCGCGTGGCCGCGGTCTACAGCCCGAGCGGGCCCGAGCGGACCATCGAACTCATGCGCGCGCCGGAATATCGTGAAACCACGTATTTCGGCGGCGTAGCCGGATTGTCGTCGACGATTTCGGACTATTGGCGCTTCGGCCAGATGATCCTCAACGGCGGTGAACTCGATGGCGTACGCCTGCTGAGTCCGAAAACCGTCAGCCTGATGATCAGCAACCACACCGGCGACAAGGACATCTACGTGCGCGGCCCCGGCTACTACTTCGGCCTCGGCTTCGGCGTACTCGACGATGCCGGCGTCAGCCGCGATCCGCTGACTCCGGGCAGTTTCACCTGGGGCGGCGCCTGGGGCACATTGTTCTGGGCCGACCCGGTGGAGAACATGGTCGGCATCCTGATGACCCAGATCAGTTCCTACGGCCACATCAACGTGCGCAACGACTTCGGCGTCACCGCCATGCAGTCGATCGTCGACAGCTACGCCGCGCGGCCCTACACCGTGGCTCCGTATCCGGTTCTCGACTAGTCGCTGGTATATCCGGTGTGCCGCACCGGCGCCGCACTGGATTCAGGCGGCGCCGGTGGGCGATCGATTCAGGCTCAATAGCGGTAGGTGAATTCCATGCCGTACATTCGGGGCGCGGTGACGCCCGCGGATTGGCGGAAAAATTGCATTTCCCCGTTGCGCAGGACCTGCAGATTCGCCACCTCGTCAAAGACATTGTTGACAAAGCCGGTAACGAGCCAGTTGCCGCCCGATGAAGTCCATGTGGCCCGCAGGTCGGTGCGGCTGTAGGCTTCGGCCTTTTCCTGCGCCGACTGGAAGGGCGAGAAATACACTTCGTCTGTCCAGCTATAGATGCCGAACAACTCGACTTGCGAACCGCCGGAAAGCGGGAACAGATAGCCGCCCCAGAAAGTCGCCTTTCCTTCCGGCACTTGCAGGAGCCGGTTGCCCTTGATGTCCTGGGTCAGGCTTTCGAACTCCGGGTAGAGGGTGCCCGGGACTCTCGAATTACTGCTGTCGCTGACCAACAGGGTCTCCGTGTACTCACTCGGCGTGTAGCTGAAACTGCCGCCCAGCGTCAGGTAGTCGTTCACCAGCCAGGTTCCCTCGGCTTCGATGCCGAATACCCTGGCGCCCGGCGCCTCGAGCACGGAAGTGGAAGTGCCGCCGATCGTCGATACTTCGATGCCGACAGTATGAATGTTGTCGTAGTCGTAGAGATAGAACGAACCGTTCAACTGCATCGTATTGTTGAGCAACTGGGTCTTGTAGCCGATCTCGTAGGCGGTCAGTTCCTCGGGGTCGTAGGTGGACGTCTGACTGAAGAACACAAGATTGTATCCACCGGAGCGGTAGCCCGAGGTCGCGGAGAAATACACCAGGGCGTTATCGGTCACGTTCCAGTCGAGATTGACGCGCCCGGTGGTTTTTCTGTCGGTTCTCATGAACGGCCGGTACACGCTCAGGGCGAAGGGGATGCCGCCGTTGGTTACCTTTTCGGTCGGAACGATCAGGTTGCCGTTGCCGTCATCCACCAGGCCGCCGTTGACGCGATTGACCGCCGCCAGGCCGCCGTAGAGCGCGAGAAAGGAAGTGGCGCCGGTTTCCGAATAGCGAAACAGGTTTTCCTCCGCCGTTACCTGGTCTTCGGCGTAACGCACGCCGAGGGTCAGGGAAAAAGTGTCGTTGATGTCCCAGACGCCCTGGGTATACGCCGCGAAAGCTTCCCGTACCGTCTGTGTGGCATAGAGCAGATCCGTAGCGGAAGTTGACGGACCGTTTATCACATTCAAGGCGGGATTCGAACCGTCGTCGCCGTACCAGGCGGAGGTTTGCAGGTTGTTCCCGCCGCTATTGCGCTGGCAGGACTCAGCGGGTTCCGCCACGTTGCAGGAATCCTTCGCGCTGAACAGATTCACCATTGGCCTACCCGAGAACGCCAGCGTGGATGCGTTGATGCCTTCGAGGAACGGAGCGCCGATCGCAGCAGCCGCCCCCGCGCTCAAGGCCGTATTGTCTTCGTAGGGGTTGAGCATTCGCGCCTGGCCGATGGAAGAATAGAAGTCGCCGCGCTGATCGATGGTGGCGTCGTAGACGAAGTAACCGGAGGTGACGGATACGGAATCGCCGATGTCGTAGAAGGCCTGAATCTCGTGGGAGGTGTAGTCGGCCTCGTGATTCACGTAGAACTGGCGGTCGTGGTACATGCTCCCCGTATTGTCATCGTCGGTGGTGCGCTTGTAGGTGAGCTCGTTGAGTCCGTACAGATACTTCAGTTCCAGGCGGTCGTTGACGGTCCATGTCGCGCTGAACTGCGTACCCTGCTGTTCGAACACTTCACTGTTCAATCCATTCGTTGCCGCGCACAGATCGCCCCCGCTTATTTCTCCCGGAAACACGCAAGCGTTATATCTTGCAGCGGACGCGGGGGAAGTGTAATTGAATCCGTCCAGCGAGGCTGCCGCGTTCCAGAAACCGTTGGACGACACGGGGTCTATTCCGGGGCGGTTGCGCTGGGCCTGATCGACGCTGCCGGTAATGGGATTGACGAAAGTCAGGATCGGCTGGCTCTGGTCGTACCAGTCGTTGCTGTCGAAGTTCGCCATGTCGGTGTTGCCGGGATCGATAAAGCGATAGCCGGGCACCAGCGAACCGGTATTGCGATACGGTTTTCCGTCTTCGTTCAACACCACCAGGCCGCCGCCGTTGGCGCCGCCGAACGAGCGGTCGATTTCCATGAAATTCTGGCGGAGGTTGACCTCCACGTCGTCTCTCGGCGTCCACCTGAACTGGCCGGCCACGTTTTCGGTGCCGAGACTGTCGATGTCTCCGCCGGTTCCGATATCCTTCACGATGCCGTCGCGGTCGCGGAGGCTGAAATTGACGCGGGCGGAAAGCGTATCTTCGATCAGGGGAGTATTGAACATCCCGTACCATTCGTTGGTTCCGTAGTTCCCGAGAATGGATTTAAGCGAATAATCCACTTCGTCCGACGGGGGGGTGTAAAGCACGTTGATCGCGCCGCCTACTGCGTTGCGGCCGTACAGCGTGCCCTGGGGTCCACGCAATACTTCGATTCGCTCCACGTCCCAGAACGTGGCGGAAGTGGCCGTCAACAAGTCCTCGGAATAGATGCCGTTCATGTACGTGGCGACGCCCGGGTCGCCACCGAGGGCGCGGAAATTCCGGCCTACGCCTCGAACGGTCGAATCGTAGGGCTGAATCGTCGTCGCCGGTATGAAGTTCTGCAAATCTTCCTGATTGCGAATGCCGAAGTCTTCGAGCGTTTCGGCGGTAAACGCGGTGATGGATATCGACGTATCCTGAATCGACGCTTCCCTGCGCTCCGCGGTGACGATCACTTCTTCGATTTGCCTCGGGCCGTCGTCGTCCTGGGCGAAAACCGCCAGTGGTGCGCATGCCGCATAAGCTAGAACCGATGCGCCGAAAAGCGCCCTGATATTGCTGGCAGGATGTTTCATTTCCCCCTCCCCAAAAATAATGCCTTCTTGACAGCCAATTGATTCAGAACCAATTGCAAGAGCGAGCATATGACACTACCTGCTGTCCAGCAACTGGTAAATCCGGTTGATGGCCCTGGGATCGACGCCGGGGCCCTGGATCTGCGGAAAGTTGCCGGCATGGGCGGTCATGTCAATGGCGGCGGCGGCTTCAGACGCCGGAACGTCGTTCTCGTACATTTCCACCGCGGCAGCCCAGAGGTCGCCCAGATAGGCCTGGAAGTTGTCGATCGGCTCGCGGCTGCGCATCACCGGGCCGTGTCCCGGCAGCCAGATGTCGAAATCGAGGGTCTTGAGTCCTTCCAGCGCCGCGGGCCATTCGTCGACGTGGCCGTCGCCCATGTAGGCGAGTCCGGGCAGCATCATGTCGCCGGTGAAGACGACGCGTTCCTGCGGCAGGAAAATGAGCACGTCCCCGCCGGTATGGGCGCGGCCGAAATGATGCAGTTGAATCTCGCGGCTGCCGTCGGCGACGACCTGGAACAAGGTCATCTTGCGGTCGAGGGTGATGTTCGGCGGCGTCGGCACGACTTCCTGGATCGCGTTCATGTAATCGCTCTGAACGCGATGCCTTTCCTCGAGTTCGGCGCGCAAGCGCGGATCGTTCTCGTTGGCGGCCTGTTCCTCGAGTTGGGCGACCAGGGTGGGCACGGGATCGGAGAAACTGC
This sequence comes from uncultured Pseudohongiella sp., assembly GCA_964622925.1. Taxonomy (GTDB): domain Bacteria; phylum Pseudomonadota; class Gammaproteobacteria; order Pseudomonadales; family Pseudohongiellaceae; genus UBA9145. The sequence goes on from CAZUSL010000076.1 coordinate 5,086, forward strand.
GGAAGGTGTTTTCTTCCAGCACGTTGCCGATATCGCCGTTGAGTTTGGCGCGGGTGAATTCGTGACCGATGATTTCGACGCCTTCGGGAAAGGCCTGGTTGCCGTGGGCGTGATCGAAGTGGTAGTGGCTGTTGACGAGATAGCGCACGGGCTTGTCGGTGACGGCCGGGATCGAATCGATCAGCGCCCGGGCGGCGGCCGGGGTGACGTGGGAATCCACCACCAGGGTGTCGAATTCGCCGACCAGCACCATGGCATTGCTCATGGTATGAACGGCGCCGGTCCCCATGACGTGCCAGACGCCTTCGGCCACTTCCTCGAAGCGGTGCGTGTCGGACTCGACCACGCGCTCCTGGGCGGCGACCTGCCCTGCGGCAAGAACCGCGAGCAGCAGGCACAGCCAGCGTATTCCGGTCATCGTTTTCATCGGCGTTCCTCGTTGATAAAGACTGGATTTTCTGCGGCAAACATTAGCCCAAGCATCCAGTCGTGTAAACCGAAGGCCTATCTTGGAATGAGAGGCGCGATTTTGGCTTGTTCGCGGAGGAGGTATTTTTGTACTTTGCCGGTGGAAGTTTTCCTGATCGGTCCCCAGACGACTTTCTTCGGCATCTTGAAGCCGGCGAGTTCAGAGCGGCAATAGGCGACGAATTCCTGCTCGGTCATTTCCTCGCCTTCTTTCAGGCACACGAAGGCGCAAGGCACTTCGCCCCATTTCTCGTCCGGCGAGGCCACCACGGCGGCCTCGAGTATCTTGGGATGGCGGAACATCACGGATTCGAGTTCGAGCGAGGAGATGTTCTCGCCGCCGGAAATGATGATGTCCTTGGAGCGGTCCTTGATCTGGCAATAGCCGTCTTCGTACCAGACCGCCAGGTCGCCGGAATGGAACCAGCCGCCACGAAACGAAGCCTCGGTGGTGCGCGGATTTTTCAGGTAACCCTTCATTACCAGGTTGCCGCGCATGAAGATCTCGCCCATGGATTCGCCGTCTTTCGGGACGGGCTTCATGGTTTCCGGATCCGCCACCATGAGTTCGTCCTGCAAGGGCGCGCGCACGCCCTGGCGCGCGAGCATCTCGGCGCGTCCGTCCACGTCGAGATCGACCCATTCGTCCTGGGGCTCGCAAACGACGCAGGGGCCGTAGGTTTCGGTCAGTCCATAGGCGTGGACGACTTCGAATCCCATGTTCTCCATGCCGGCGATTACCGCGGCCGGCGGCGCGGCGCCGGCGGTCATGGCGCTGACCTTGTGCCCGATGCCCTCGCGCAATTCCGCGCGGGCGTTTATCAGGGTATTGAGCACCACGGGGGCGCCGCAGAAATGGGTGACCTCGTGGCGCTTGATGGCCTCGTACATCGCCTCGTCGCGCACATGGCGCAGGCAGACGTTCACGCCGGCCACCACCGCCAGACTCCAGGGGAAGCACCAGCCGTTGCAATGGAACATGGGCAGCGTCCACAGATAGACCGGATGCGCCGTCATCTTCCAGCACAGCACGTTGGATACGGCGTTCAGATAGGCGCCGCGATGATGAAACACCACGCCCTTGGGGTCGCCGGTAGTGCCCGAAGTGTAGTTGAGCGTGATCGCCTGCCATTCGTCCTCGATCTGGAAACAGCGATAGTCCGGATCTCCGGTGGCGATGAACGCTTCATAGTCCTGCTCGCCGAGCAATTCGCCGCCTTCGTAGTAAGGGTCGTCGATATCGATCACGAGAATCTCGTGTTCGACGATTTCCAGCGCCGCCTTGATCGTGGCGCTGTGTTCGCGGTCGGTGAACAGCACCCTGGTCTCGGCGTGGCCGAGGATGAATGCAATGGCCTTCGGGTCGAGCCGGGTGTTGAGCGCGTTCAGCACAGCGCCGATCATCGGCACGCCGAAATGCGCCTCGAAAGTCTCCGGCGTGTTGGCGCCCATGAAGGAAACCGTGTCGCCCTTGCCGATGCCGATGCGGGCCAGGGCCGAAGCGAGCAGGCAGCAGCGCGCATAGGTCTGCGACCAGGTGTAGGTCGTGTCGCCATGGATGATCGAAGTCCGGTCCGGGTACACGCTCGCGCAGCGTTCGATGAAACTCAGCGGCGTGAGATGCGCGAAATTGGCGGCATTCTTGTCGAGCGACCGTTCGTAGATATTCTCGCTGTTCATAGGTACTCGTTTCCTTCAGGCGTTTGCCGGCGCAAGTGGTCTAAATGGAGTCCATGTCTCCCGCGGTCAACCACCATGCCCCATGGGGAAGCGTGGAATCCGGGCCCGGATTCCAGGCGTTAAAGGGTATCTCAATCCCCAAATTCTTCTCAACGCGGTCCTGCCAGGACAGGCGCTCCACCCAGGCGTTGGTGAGCCACATCCTGAGCGCTCCCGGTTCTTCGCGGGAATCGGTCCATTGCCGCGCGGCCGCGACGATATCGTTCATGCGCGCCAGCGGCGCCACGATATCCATCAGCAGCCATCGCTCCTCGTGACGCTTGAGCACGGCAACGGCGAAAGCTTCGTTCTCGCGTGTCAGCAGCAGGGGAAAATACGCGCCCGCGTTCGGATGCCGGAAATAGCGGTAGTCCAGATATTCGCCATGGCGCTTGCCGATCACGCCGTCGCCAAAATCCTTCCGCATGGCCTGCCACAATTCGTCAACGGATTTTCCGTGGGGTTCTGCATGCCGGATATCTTGCAGTTGCAGCGGTTCGACCTGCAGTTCCGGGATCGACTCCCGGAAATCGCCGAAGGCCAGTTCGACGTAGTCGTCGACCTTGCCGTAAAGCCCGAGCCTGACCGCGGTTTTCATGACGGGCCTGTTGGGAAAGCCGAAGCCGAGCACGTGGTCGACGGTATAGCCGATTTCGCGCTCGAACAAGGTCGCCGTCATATGGAAATACAGGCTGTTGCGCCCGTATTGCCTGCGCACCGCAGGTTTGACCATGACATCGCAGCCCTGGAAGGCGAGTCGGTCGTCGCCGAAATAGTCGATCTCCCGCGCCACACCGCCATAATGCGCGATGACCGGTCCGCCCGGTTCGGTCCGGGCGACGATGCAGGTGCCCTTCCCCTCTCCGTATTTCCAGCGCCACAAGGCCGGATCGAAGCTTTCGCCGAAACTCTCCTCGAAGATCTCCGCGACTTCCTCCGGCTCGAACGAGTCGATGTCGCCGAGATCGAGTTCGCTCCAAGGTCCTCCCACTTTCGGATCGAGTTCAAAGACAAAGCACTCGAATCGGCGATGACCGCTTTCAAACTCCGCCGCCAGGGCATCGAGTTCACGCGCCAGCTTGCGTTCGCCCTCATCTGCAAGAGACCGCGCTTCCGTAACAGACAACCTGGCCTTGTCGGTCCAATCGATCGTTTCCAGCAGGCGGAAGCCGAGCCGGCCGGCCAGTTGCAGCAGTGAAAACTCGGTCGGCAGACCGGATTTCAGAATCGTCTCGACATCCCGCAGAAATTCTCCGGCCAGGAGCAGTTTCCCCCCGTGCTTCAGCATCTTGCGAGCCCGGCACAGCAGATGCATCTGCTCCTTGTAGTGAATGGTTCCGCTATGCAGCACACAGTTCCAGCTTCGATCCCGCCCGCCCGATTCGCTGCCGGCGGGCACTCGCTGAAAATCCGCCCGAGTATTCACCCATTGTTCCGGCAGCCCCGCCAGAGGGTTTTCCGCCCCGTCCGTCTCAAGCGGAAGATACGCGGGGCCTTCCATGGTGTTGGCCATGGCAGCGGCGGAACCGTCCTCCGGCGTCCTGGAACGTACGATTCGTTCAAGCAGTTTCCGGGATTCCCCGGCGAGTCCGAAAGTCATGAGTTGCAAGCAATGCGGATCAAGGCGAGGCAATATAGCCTGCGCTCCGCGTTTTTCCTAGTTCGACAATGTAAACTAGCGCCATGCGGCAATTCCCCGGACTCAACAGACTCGCGGCCTGGCTGATCCCCGTCCAGTCCGGCGACGCCAGTCTCACCCGGCAGGGACTCCAGCGCCTGCTCCTGTTGCGCGCCTTCGTCACCGGCGCGAGTTGCGCCGGGCTGTTCGCGCTGATGTTGTTTCCCGGGCTCGAGGTTCCCGGAGTTTTCATCGCCGGCCTCGTCGCCGCCATCGTCGTTTCCATCCTGTTCGGATACTGGCGATTGAATCTGAGCCGACCCATAAGCAATACCGAACTGTTTCTGCACATTCTCGTTGACGTGATTTTCCTGGTATTGCTCCTGCTCAATACCGGCGGCGTCGGCAATCCGCTGATTTCCTATCTGCTCGTGCTGCTCGCCGTCACAGCCACCTTGCTGCCGCGCGTTTTTGCGAATTCTTTTGCCGTCGGCAGCATTCTCATCTATACATTCTTCCTGCTGCTCGACCTCTCGGCGGAGCAGAACATGCCCGGCATGAGCGGTAACGCCCAGGACATGTTCGAATTGCACCTGGTCGGCATGTGGGTGATTTTCGTCGTCAGCGCGGTCCTGATTACCGTCTTCATCAGCGCCATGGCGATCGCCGTGCGCGAACGCGAGCATCACCTGGCCGAAGCGCGCGAAAATGAAATGCGCAATGAACAACTCGTCGCCATCGGCACGCTTGCCGCCGGCACCGCCCATGCGCTCGGCACGCCGCTTTCGACCATGTCGGTCATACTCAACGACCTGGACGATCCCGGGCGGGAAAAACTCGAAGGCGAATCCGTCAAGCAGGAAATCGGCCTGTTGCGCGAACAGGTCAGCCGCTGCAAGCATTCGATCAATCAATTGATCCGCTATTACCACAAGGACGATCCCAGCGCCCGGGAGCGGGTCACGCTCGCCCGCTTCGCGGCCGACATCCAGGATTACATTCTCAACGTCCATCCCGCCGCCAAGGTCGAATTCAAGCTGGCGGCCGAGCCGGAAACGTCGCTCGACGTCGAACCGAGCCTGCGCCATGCGGTGATCAATATCATCGAAAACGGCATCAAGGCGGCCCGAGAAACTGTCGATGTCGATTACGCTCTGGATCCGGAAGACGCGCGGAATCTGCTGATCAGCGTCACTGATGACGGGCCGGGAATACCCGAGGAAGTGCTTGAGCGCATTGGCGAACCGTTCGTTTCCCGGCGCAAGGACAGCATGGGGCTTGGCATCTTCCTCGCCAATGCCGCATTGCGCCGGGCAGGCGGTAGCATCGAGATGTTCAACCGGCAGGCAGGCGGCGCGTTGACGCTGATTCGCTTGCCGCTGACGAACGAAGCAGTCTCATGAATATCAGCGAAGGCAAATTGCTGCTCGTGGAAGACGACGAGGCCTTTGCCTGGGCCGCAAGCCGGGCGATGGAACGCAGGGGCTATGAAGTCAGGCACGCCGGCGAGTTCGAACGGGCGCGTAATCTGGTGGAAGGCGAGGATTTCGAATATGCCGTGCTCGATCTCAATCTCGGCAATTGCACCTCTCTCGACCTCATCCTGCCCTTGCGCGAACGGAATCCCGACATGCGCATCCTGGTGCTGACCGGCTATGCCAGCATCGCCACGGCCGTGCGGGCGATCAAGCTCGGCGCGGACAATTACCTGGCGAAACCCGCGGACACCGACGAGATATTGACCGCCCTGCTGACCGATTCGGAGCCGGATGCGGACGCCGAACTGCAGCCGATGTCGGTGCGGCGCCTCGAATGGGAACATATCCAGAAAGTGCTCGAACAAAACAATGGCAACATCTCGGCTACCGCGCGGCAACTCAACATGCATCGCCGCACCTTGCAGCGCAAATTGCAGAAGCGGCCGGTCCAGCGCTAGGTTGTGGCCTGGAACGCAACGAAAATGATGGATTCTGCGACTGCGCGCAGAATCTCGTCGGAGGAAATCAATGACTCACGATCAAACCCTCACCGCCGCGGGCCTCGGCGCCGCCGAATTGGGCGGCGGCGCGCTCGCCGTGCGATCGCCCATCGACGGCGCCATCGTTGCCCGCGTACGTGAAACCGACCCCGCCGAAATCCCTGCAATCGTCGCCCGGGCCCGGAGCGCCTTTCAGGGCTGGCGCGGGGGGCCGGCGCCCCGGCGCGCGCTTCCCCGGCGCGCCGGCGCGCGCGTTCCGCGC
>CAZUSL010000077.1:0-4043 GCA_964622925.1 uncultured Pseudohongiella sp.
TAGGGCCGCTATACGTCGGCTATTACAAGGACGTGTATCCGGACCGGGCGGTAATCTATTGTTTCCTCATCGGCATGCTCATCCTCGGGCTCGGACTCATATTTTCCTTCCTGCTGGACGCGGAGCGAATCCGTCTCGCCAAGCCGACCCTCCAGGGAACATTGAAGCAGTACGGAATTCCGATTCCCGGAACACTATAATCGAGTTGGCGCCGAGGGCGCGTGACGGCGCCTGAACTTATTGGTAAGGTTGCGCCCTTCCGAACGGACGGCAGGATGGTGGTATTTCGATGATCAAGGTCACCTTTATCGAACACGACGGGACAGAGCGCTCGGTCGAAGCGGTTGACGGCAATTCGCTGATGCTTGCCGCGGTGTCCAACAGCGTGCCGGGGATCGACGCCGATTGCGGCGGCTGCTGTTCCTGCGGCACCTGCCATGTCTACGTCAACGAGGAATGGCTCGACAAGCTCAAGCCCATGGATGACGACGAAGAGGACATGCTCGACATGGTCGACGATCGCCGATCGAATTCCCGGCTCGCCTGCCAGATCACGGTTCGCGAAAATCTCGACGGCCTGGTCGTAACGACCCCTGAATTCCAGTTTTAGATTTTTCCCGGCCCCGGGAAGCCCGCACATGGCCGACACCGTAACCGCCGAATCCAGCCGCAAGCCCAGCAAATGGAGCATGGTAGGCAAGAATCCGCGGACCATGCCTCTCGAAGACATCGATCTGTCGCATCCCGGCATCTGGGAAGCCAACGAGCATCTGCCGTTTCTGGCGCGCCTGCGCGAGGAGGCGCCGGTGCATTATTGCCGGCGTTCGGCGGTGGGGCCTTACTGGTCGATCATGAAGCACGGCGACATCATGGCGGTCGATACCTCCCCCGCGATCTATTCTTCCGAACCGACCATCGGCATCGTCGACATGTTGCCCGAATTCGACGCGCCTTCCTTCATCGCGATGGATCCGCCCCGGCACAATGCGCAGCGCAAGGTCGTGCAGCCCGTGGTGGCGCCCGAGAACCTGAAGAAGTTGTCGGGCACGATTCGCCGGCGGGCCGCCGGCATTCTCGACGAACTCCCCGTCAAGGAAGAATTCGACTGGGTCGAGCGCGTTTCGATCGATCTCACGACACGCATGCTCGCGACGCTGTTCGATTTCCCGTTCGAGGACAGGTACAAGCTCACTTACTGGTCGGACATGGCCACGGCGATTCCCGGCGGCGGCGTCGCCGAGAGCTATGAACATCGCTGGCGGGCGATGCAGGAGTGTCTGACCTGTTTCACGGAATTGCGGAACGAGCGCATAAACAAACCGCCGGCGAACGACCTGTTGTCGATGCTCGCCCATGGCGAGGCGACCCGCGACATGCCGCCGATGGAGTTCCTCGGCAATATCCTGCTGCTCGTCGTCGGCGGCAACGACACGACGCGCAATTCGATCTCGGGCGGCGTGCTCGCCTTGAACCGGTTTCCCGACGAATACGATAAATTGCGCCGCGACCCTTCCCTGATTCCCAACATGGTGTCGGAGATCATCCGCTGGCAGACGCCGCTGGCCTATATGCGGCGCACGGCGAAGGTCGACACCGAGTTGCACGGGCAGCGCATCAAGGCCGGCGACAAGGTGGTAATGTGGTACGCGTCGGGCAATCGCGACCCGGAAATGTTCGAACGGGCCGATGACTTCCGCATCGACCGGCCGAACGCCCGGCGCCATGTGTCGTTCGGCTTCGGCATCCACCGTTGCATGGGCAACCGGCTCGCGGAATTGCAATTGCGCATTCTGTGGGAAGAGATCCTCAAGCGCTTCCATCGGGTGGAAGTGGCAGGTGAGCCGAAACGCGTTTATTCGAGCTTCATCAACGGTTACACGGAATTACCCGTAGTGCTGCATCCGCTGTAAACGGCGAACCGTGACCAAATCATGGCAAGCTTCTGCCGATATTGTGGAAGTATGCGTTTTTAGCGGGGCATTCGCCGATATTCCACAAAATGTCACAGAATCAACCTGATGGGGTGGGTATACTGCCGGGCGTTCGAATCAGGGAAAGGCCGCCGGCTGCCGTGAGCCGGCTGAACAGAGGCGACATGAAGTTCAAATCAACCATTTTATCTTTCGTCACAGGCGCATTGCTGCTTGCCTTGAACTTGCAGGCGGACGCCCAGCAGGTTCCGGGTCCTGAAGACACGACCGACGATTCCACTATCGTCTATCCGGCGTCCTATTTCGCCGAGTTTCTTCCGGTTTCGGTAAACGACATGCTGAACCGGATTCCCGGCATCAATCTGGCCATGGGCAGGGGCCGCGGTGGACCGGGTGGCGGAGGCAATCGAGGCCGTCGCGGCCTCGGTTCGGGCGAAGGCGAAGTGCTGATCAACGGCCAGCGCATCACCGGCAAGAATTCCGGCGGCCGCGACATGCTCGACCGCATTTCGGCGGATCGGGTCGATCACATCGAGATCATTCGCGGCACTTCCGAAGACATCGAGATTCGCGGCGGCGCCCAGGTCATCAACATCGTTCTGCACGAAGAATTGTCGACTTCCAATACTACGGTCGAAATTCGCTCCGATCGTTCCCGCGACGGCACCATTGACACCGGCGGCCAGCTTTCCCATGCCGGGCAAACCGGGAATCTTGGCTATTTGCTGCATTTCGAGGCGAGCCCCCGTTACAACGCTTCGCAAAGCGAGGAATTCAGCTACGATCCGGACTACAACCTGCGCGAGATTCGCTACGAGGATCAAATTCGGGACGAGCTGGAGTACCAGATCAGCGGCAACATGGGCTATCGGTTCGACGGCCAGGTGCTGCATTTGAACGGACTATACGAGACTCGCGGCGAGTCGCCTTCTCCCCGCAATCGCAGCATTCACGATCTGGTGAACGACAACATCCGCCGGCAACGCGAGGACAACCTCAGCAAGCGCTATTCGTGGGAAGTCGGCGGCGATTACGAGCGCAATTTCGCCGGTTCGGGCACATACCGCTTCCTGTTCATCGTCAATGACCGCGAATTCCAGTTCACTCGGAATCGTTCCGACGTGATCGACGAAAACAAGATACCGAACCTGTTTCTGCAAAACCTGGGTCGCGACCGGGAACGCATTGCCCGCACCTCGTACACCTTTGACGTGGCTGATCGGCAGGGATTGGAACTCGGCGTGGAAGGCGCCCAGACCATTCGCGACTCCGGCTTGCGCATGGGTCTCGACATCCCCGGTGAACCCTCGCCTGCCTATGGCAATCTCGTGCCCGTATCCGTAGACAACAGCGAGTCGACGGTAGAGGAAATGCGATACGAGGGTTTCGCGGTGCACAACTGGCAACTGAATCCGCGCATGTCGCTGGAAAGTTCGCTGGTAATGGAAACTTCCACCATCGAGCAGTCCGGCGACGTATTCAATTCGCGTGATTTTGAATTCATCAAGCCCAAGGTGGACTACCGTTTCGACATCACGCCGAGTCTGCAATTGCGCGCCAGGGTCGAGAAAGATGTCCAGCAATTGAGCTTTTCCGATTTCAGCGCTTCGGCCGACTATAACGATGACGATCAGAACACCCTGGCTGGTAACCCGGAAATTCGCCAGGAACAGTCCTGGCGTTATGAGTTGAACCTGGAAATGCGCCTGCCCAACAATCTTGGCGTGGTGAATTCCCAACTCTGGTATCGCGATCTCCGGGATGTAATCGAACGGATCGATGTTTCGCCAGGGCCGGACGATCTGCGTTCGGCCCGGGGTAATATCGGCGACGGCAAGCGCTATGGCCTGAATCTCGACGTGAGTACACGCTTGCCGATGCTTGGCCTGCCCAACGCATTGCTGACCACCGGCATTCGCTTGCGGGATTCCGAGATTATCGATCCCTTCCTCGGTCAGAAACGCAGGCAACCCGGATCGGAACGCTGGTCTACCAATGTCGGTTTCCGCAATGACATGGTGGAGCAGGGGCTCACCTATGGCATGTTCTATGCGCATTCGTCCAACGGCGGCAGCGGCCGTACCGAAATCGACATCATCGATATCGAAGAGC
>CAZUSL010000078.1:0-8785 GCA_964622925.1 uncultured Pseudohongiella sp.
ATTTTGCCGTGATCTTTGCCGGGGGTGGGATGTTCCGTTCAGTGTGCGCGCGGTGGCCGTGCCGGAATCCGGCGCCAGTCCGGAAAATCGCGCCCGGATTGCCCGCTATGACGCTTTTTCCGAAGCCCTGGCGCCGGGAGAATGCCTGTTGCTTGCACACCATCTGGACGACCAGATGGAAACCATGCTGTTGCGACTCTCGCGCGGCGCCGGGACGCGAGGTCTGAGCGGCATCCCGGCCAGGCGGAAATTGGGGAAGGGCATCGTAGTGCGGCCGTTCCTGCGTTGCCCGAGAGAAGCGCTGGCGGACTACGCCAAAGCCCGGGATCTGCGCTGGATCGAAGACGCCTCCAACCGCAATACCGATTTCGACCGCAACTTCTGCCGCCACGAAATCCTGCCCGCGATCGAACGCCGCTGGCCCGAATTCCGCCGCGAATGGGAAAGATCGCGCAGGCTGATCGCCGACTCGCAAGAACTGCTTACGGAACTCGCCGAACTGGACATCGAGCGCTGCGCCGGCACAACAAGGAATCGATTGCAATTAGACGCCCTGCGGCAACTAAGCCCCCTCCGACTCCACAACACCTTGCGCCACTGGATCGAAAAAGGAATCGACAGCCCGGCCAACCCCGGAAAATTGCGAAGCCTGCCCCACCAGTTGATCGCCCCGGACCAAGCCACAAACGCCGCCATCGATTTCCGCAACCATCAAGTCCGCCGCTTCAACAATGAACTCTATCTAGTGCCTGCTCTGTCCCCCATCGACCCGGATACCCGCCTGACCTGGAACCCGTCCCACGACCCCGTCCTCCAACTACCCAACAACGGCGCCCTGCACGCCATTCCAACACCAGACAGTGGCCTCGCCGGCAAGCCCTACCAAATCCGTTACCGAAGGGGCGGCGAAACCTGCCGCCTGGCCAGACGACCAACGAAGTCGCTGAAAAAAATCCTCAACGAATCCCAAGTCGAACCCTGGCTACGCAACCGCCTCCCCCTGCTATTCGACGGAGATGACCTAGCCGCAATTCCCGGAATCGGCATAGCCGAAACCGCCACCGCACAACCAGGCTACAGAATCGAATGGCACGGCCTCTGACATACTTCAGTGTGAGTCGCCGTCTGGTGTGCGTGGTTCAGCGGGCGTCCCCGACATGGATGTCGGGGCCGAAGCCTACATGGATGTATTTACGGCGTCCGCTGAACCACGCACACCAGACGGCGACGGATCGAAGCCACATTCATACGATTTGTCTCAGTTATTCATATTGAGCCTGCCCAGACCTTCTGGTACGCTGTAGTTCCATCTGAAGGCGCCGGCGCACCCGCCGGTTCCGGGAATTCGGGTGGGCCCCAATGACCCGTTACATTTTCATCACCGGTGGCGTGGTCTCCTCGCTTGGCAAGGGTATAACCTCCGCGTCGCTCGCGGCCATTCTCGAAGCCCGGCGACTCGATATTTCCATGCTCAAGCTCGATCCCTACATCAATGTGGATCCGGGCACCATGAATCCCTTCCAGCACGGCGAGGTGTTCGTCACCGACGACGGCGCCGAAACCGACCTCGATCTCGGCCATTACGAACGTTTCAGCCGCACAACCATGCAGCAGAAAAACAATTTCACCACCGGCCGGGTATACGAGGAAGTGCTCAAGCGCGAACGGCGCGGCGATTACCTCGGCGCGACGATCCAGGTGATTCCGCACATCACCGACGAAATCAAGCGGCGCATCGTCGAAGGCGCCGGTTCAGCCCAGGTCGCGCTCGTGGAAATCGGCGGCACCGTGGGCGACATCGAATCCCAGCCCTTTCTGGAAGCCGCGCGGCAGATGCGGGTCGAACTCGGCGCCCAGCGCGCCCTGTTCATTCATTTGACCCTTGTGCCCTATATCAGCACCGCCAGCGAGATCAAGACCAAGCCGACCCAGCACTCGGTCAAGGAGTTGCGCTCAATCGGCATCCAGCCCGACGTGCTCATTTGCCGCTCGGAGCATGAAATCGACGAGTCCGCGCGCCGCAAGATCGCATTATTCACCAACGTCGAAATCCCCGCGGTCGTCTCGCTGCCGGACACCGACAGCATCTACCGCATTCCCGCCATTCTCGGCGAGGCCGGGCTCGACGAAATCGTCGTGGACAAGTTGTGCCTGCCTTGTCCCGAGGCGGATTTCAGTGAATGGAACAAGGTCGTCGAGGCCGAACACAACCCGCTGAACGAGATCAACCTGGCGATGGTCGGTAAATACATGGAACTGCCCGACGCCTACAAATCCCTCAACGAAGCCATTACCCACGCCGGCATCCATACCCACACCCGGGTCAACGTCTCGTTCATCGATTCGTCGATCATCTCCGAGCAGGGCACGGGCATTCTGGAAGTCCATGACTGCATACTCGTGCCGGGGGGCTTCGGCGAGCGCGGCTTCGAAGGCAAGATTCTCGCCTGCAGGTACGCCCGGGAGAACAATGTCCCCTATCTCGGCATCTGTCTCGGTTTGCAGGCCGCGGTGGTGGAATTCGCCCGCAATGTCGCCGGGCTGAAAGGCGCCAACAGTTCCGAATTCGAGCCGGACACGCCGCATCCGGTGATCGCCCTGATCACCGAATGGATTACCGCGGAAGGCGATGTCGAATGCCGCGACGAGGCGTCCGATCTCGGCGGCACGATGCGACTCGGCGGGCAGGAATGCATCGTCGAACCCGATTCGACGATTTATGCCTGTTACGGCAAGGAGCGAATCAGGGAAAGGCATCGTCATCGCTACGAATTCAACAACAACTATCTTCAAGTGCTGCAGGACGCCGGGCTGAAATTGACGGGCAAATCCATCGACGACAAGCTCGTCGAAGTGATCGAGATGCCCGGCCACCCCTGGTTCGTCGGTTGCCAGTTCCACCCCGAATTCACTTCGACGCCTCGGGACGGCCATCCCCTGTTTTCGGGCTTCATCGGGGCCGCCGTGGACTACCAGACGCGGCGCCGCCAACCGCCGGCGGTGGCGCACGAGGCCGAAACCGAAACCGGAGCCGCGGCGATGACCGCGGCTCGAGCCTGATTCACTCCTGACAAACCGGTGTCGGCGATGACAGTCAAAGAAGTGATCGTGGGCGACATCCGCCTGGCCAATAACCGGCCGTTCGTGCTTGTCGGCGGCATGAACGTGCTCGAAACTCCCGAGGTCGTCATGCGCGTGGCGGAAGAAATCCGGCGCGTCACCGGCGAACTCGATATTCCCTGGATCTTCAAGGCGAGCTTCGACAAGGCGAATCGCTCGTCGATCGATTCGTATCGCGGCCCGGGACTGGATGCCGGCCTGGCCATGCTCGCCGAGGTCAAGCGGAGCCTTGGCGTTCCCATACTGACCGACGTGCACGAGCCCGGCCAGGCCGAAGCGGCGGCGGAAGTGGCCGACGTGCTGCAATTGCCGGCGTTTCTCAGCCGCCAGACCGATCTCGTCACCGCCATGGCGCGCACCGGCGCCGCCGTCAATATCAAGAAAGCCCAGTTCCTGGCGCCGGCTGAAATGGGCCATATCCTCAAAAAATTCGAGCAGGCGGGAAATTCCAGGCTGATGTTGTGCGAACGCGGCACGACTTTCGGTTACAACAACCTGGTGGTCGACATGCTCGGATTCCGGGCGCTGAAGGAATTCGGCTACCCCGTGCTGTTCGACGCCACCCACGCCTTGCAGATTCCCGGCGGGCAAAGTCACGGCGCGGGAGGACGAAGGGAGCAATTGGCGGGCCTGGCCGGAGCGGGATTGATGCAAGGCATTGCCGGCCTCTTCATCGAAGCGCATCCGGAGCCCGATGAGGCGCCGTGCGACGGCGCTTGCGCCTTGCGCCTCGACCGGCTGGAAGATTTTCTCAGGCAAATGCGGGCGGTGGATCAACTCGCCAAGTCGCTGCCGGCGATCGACACTTCTTGATAATCAACACGCGAAATACGCTATAAAGGACTGACATGCCAGCAATAAAGAAAGTTCACGCCAGGGAAATCCTGGATTCCCGGGGCAATCCGACCATCGAAGCCGAAGTGCGGCTCGAAGACGGCGCCAGCGGCATCGCCTGCGTGCCTTCGGGCGCTTCGACCGGGTCCAGGGAGGCGCTTGAACTGCGCGACCAGGATCCGGAGCGCTATGGCGGAAAGGGCGTCCTGCGCGCGGTGGAAAACGTCAACGGGGAGATTCGCCAGGCGCTTGCCGGGGCCGACGCCGCCGACCAGCAAGGGCTCGACCGCATCATGCTCGACCTCGACGGCACCGAAAACAAGTCCCGGCTTGGCGCCAACGCCATCCTGGCGGTTTCCCTGGCGGCCGCGCGGGCGGCGGCGAGCAGCCGCGGAACTTCGCTTTTCAGGCATATCGCCCGGCTTGCCGGCAACGATGACGGCTTCAGCCTGCCGGTGCCGATGATGAACATCATCAACGGCGGCGAACACGCGGACAACAACGTCGATATCCAGGAATTCATGATCCAGCCCACCGGCGCCGGCAGTTTCCCGGAAGCCTTGCGCTGCGGGGTGGAGATTTTCCACGCGCTCAAATCCGTACTGAAAAAGGACGGATTCAACACCGCGGTCGGCGACGAAGGCGGCTTTGCGCCAGACCTGCCGTCCAACGCCGCGGCGCTCGACGCCATCGTCAACGCGATCGAGCTGGCCGGTTACAAACCCGGCGGCGACGTGCATCTCGCCCTCGATTGCGCCGCTTCGGAGTTCTATCGCAACGGGCGCTACGAACTGTCCGGCGAGGGCAGGTCCTGCGACGCAGACGAATTCGTCGATTACCTGGAGCAACTTTGCGCCGACTATCCGATTCTGTCGATCGAAGACGGCATGGACGAAAGCGACTGGGACGGCTGGGCTAAACTGTCGGCCCGATTAGGCGATAAGATTCAATTAGTTGGGGACGATTTGTTCGTCACCAACACGAAAATTCTGAAAAGGGGAATCGACCAGGGCGTCGGCAACGCCATCCTGATCAAGTTCAACCAGATCGGCAGCCTGACGGAGACGCTGGAAACCATCGGCATGGCCAGGGAGGCGGGATACGGCATCGTCATATCCCATCGCTCCGGCGAAACCGAGGACAGCACCATCGCCGATCTCGCCGCGGGCGTGGCGGCCGGACAGATCAAGACCGGCTCGCTGTGCCGCACCGACCGGGTGGCGAAATACAATCGCCTGTTGCGCATTCACGAGCAACTCGGCGATGCCGCCAGCTATAACGGACTGGGCGAATTCTCGCGATTCGGGGTCTGATGATGATGCGATTGCTGCTGTTCGCCACGGGCGCGATAGTCGTCTACCTCCAATACCAGTTGTGGCTGGGAGAGGACGGCTGGCTCGCCTTGCGTGCGCGCCAGGCCGAAGTGGCCGAGCAACTTGAAATCATCGCCGATCTCCGGGAAGGCAACCGCGACCTCGAAGTCGAAGTCCTCGACCTCAAGAACGGCACGGAAGCGATCGAGGAAAGGGCGCGCTCTGAACTCGGCATGATCAGGGAAGGCGAGACCTTTTACATCATCGTTGACTGATCCGGCCATGAACTGCTGGGGGATACTCCCCGCCGCGGGAAGCGGAAGCCGATTCGGGGCCGAAGTACCCAAGCAATATCTCTCCGTCAACGGCCGGGCGGTAATCTCCTGGTCGATCGAGACCTTGCTCGCCGCTCCCCTTGAGGCGCTCGTCGTCGCACTCGGCCCGGGGGACACCCATTGGCCCGCGCTGGGCTGGGACGCCGCAACCCGCATCGAAACCTGCGCCGGCGGCGCCGAGCGCCAGCAATCGGTGCTCAACGCCCTGGCGGCGTTGCAGGGCCGGGCCGGCAAAGACGACTGGATCCTGGTGCACGACGCCGTGCGTCCCTGCGTGCGGGCCGAAGACATCGCCAGGCTGATCGAATCGACCGACGCCAGCGGCAAGGACGGCGGCATGCTCGGCTGGCCGGTGGACAATTCTCTCAAGCGCGTTGCCGCGTCCATGGCGGTGCTGGACAATGTGGACAGGCGGGAATGCTGGAACGCGGCGACGCCGCAGATGTTCCGCCATGGCGTATTGCTTGCGGCCCTGCGGCAGGCGGAAGAGCAAGGCGTGTCCCATACCGACGAATCCGCCGCGGTCATGGCGGCGGGGGGCAGCGTTCTCATGGTGTCCTGCGCCAAGGACAACATCAAGATCACCCACGAGCCGGACCTGGCGCTGGCCGGCTTCATTCTCGAGCGGCAGCGGGAAAATTCTCCATGAGCCTCCCTGACCTGAACAAGCTACGCATCGGCCACGGTTACGACGTACACCGGTTCGCCGACCGTTTCGATCCCGCCAAGCCATTGATCCTGGCGGGCGTGACACTGCCGGTGGAAATGAGCCTGAAGGCGCATTCCGACGGCGACCTGATCCTGCACGCCCTCGCCGACGCGGTGCTCGGCGCGGCCGCCGAAGGCGATATCGGCAGGCTTTTTCCCGACACCGACGCCAGCCTGGCGGGAATCTCCAGCGCGATCATCCTGCAAACCGCCCTGGAGAAAGCCGCGGACAAGGGCCTGAAACCGATCAATCTCGACCTCACCGTCGTCGCCCAGGCGCCGAAAATCTCCCCTTATGCCGAGGCGATGCGGGAAAGCCTGGCCGCGCTGACCGGACTGCCCGCGGCCGCCATCAATCTCAAGGCGACGACGACCGAAGGCATGGGCTGGCTCGGCCGCGAAGAAGGCATGGCCTGTCACGCGGTCGTGCTGATGGGCCCGGATGTCTGAGCTTCCAGCCGGGCCGCAGGCGCGCTATTGGTCGAATCTCGCTCGGCTGCTCGAACCTCCCGCGGGCACGGCGCGCCTGAAAGCGAAAACGGAAGATTTCCAGGTTACCGAAGAACTCGGTTTCGCCCCGTCCGGCGCGGGCGAACATCTTTGCGTGGAAGTGGAAAAAACCGGTCTGACAACCACCCAGGCGGCGAGTCGCCTGACCGAGGCAACCGGGCTCAAGCGGGCCGACATCGGCTATGCCGGCATGAAAGACAGGCGCGCCCGCACCAGGCAATGGTTCAGTCTGCGCCTGCCGGCAGGCGAAGAGACGCGTTTGCAGGCGGCGGAAGACGGCAAGCTGCGCATCCTGCAGTCCCAACGGAATCATCGCAAGATCCGCATCGGCAGCCATCGCGCAAATCGATTCGTCATCACCTTGCGCGATTTCAACGGCGAGCAGGAAGACATGGAACGCAGGCTGCGCGCGCTCGCGCAGGTGGGTGTCCCCAATTATTTCGGGCCCCAGCGCTTCGGCCGGCAGTTCGGCAATCTCGAAACGGTCGAACGCCGCATCCATGCGCAAGGCGGGGAGGGCGCCGCGAAAATCTCCGGAAACGAACGATCGCTGCTATATTCAGCGGCAAGGGCGGCGATGTTCAACCAGACGCTTTCCGCGCGGCTTGCCCAGGGCGACTGGAATCGGTACGTATCCGGGGACGTGCTCGGTCTCGATGGCTCCGGGCGGCTGTTTCTGCCAGGAGAAGAAGGCTGGAACGATGATTTGCAAAACCGGCTCGACATCCTGGATATTCATGTCACCGGTCCGCTGCCGGGTGCGGCGCCCGCGCAACCGAAATATGAAACTCGCGGGCAAGCTGCCGATATTGAAAGTGCGGTACTGCGGCAAAACACCGCCATGCTTGACTGGCTGAAGCGGGAGGGTCTGCGGGCCGACCGAAGGCCGTTGCGCTTCGCGTTGCGGGACTTGAACTGGAACTGGACGGATGACTGCCTGATTCTGCGTTTCATGCTTGCGCGGGGATGTTACGCTACCAGTCTGCTCAGGGAATTGTGCATAACAAATGGGACTGAACAGGAAACCGAACTTGAATCTTGACGGCATTGGAGTGACTTCCCGCAGAACCCGGGAGCGGCTGGTTGCCAAGCTCAAGGACAAGGGTATCCGCAACGTGAACGTGCTCGACGTCATGCGGGCGACGCCGCGGCACATCTTTATCGACGAAGCCTTTTCCCATCTTTCCTACGACGACATACCGGTCAATATCGGCTACAAGCAGACGATCTCCCAGCCTTATATCGTCGCGCGCATGACCGAAGCGGTGCTGGACGCCGCCCCATTGATGCGGGTGCTGGAAATCGGCACCGGCTGCGGCTATCAGACCGCCATCATTGCCCAGCTCGCGGAAGAGGTTTACAGCATCGAGCGAATCAAGCCGCTGCACGACAAGGCCGTGACGAACCTGGAGACGCTCGGTATTGAAAACGTGCACCTGATTCACGGCGACGGCAGCCTGGGTTATCCCGACAAGAGCCCTTACGACGCGATCATCGTTACCGCGGCGCCGCTGGGAATTCCGAACGAGTTGCTCGCGCAACTCGCCCAGAACGGGCGGCTGGTGATACCCGTGGGCGGGAACAAAAGCCAGGAACTGCGTCTGATCACCCGCAAAAAGGACCAGTTCGTCTCCCGGTTGCTCGATCACGTCAGATTCGTGCCGCTGCTGAAGGGACAGGTAAAAAATTGAACCCGGGCCGCTGCCGATGAGCAGATCCGCCGCCGGCGCCGTGCAACATCTGCTGGTTTTCGCCAAGGGAACGATCATGGGCGTCAGCGATTCGGTCCCCGGCGTCTCGGGCGGCACCATCGCCGTAGCCGCCAACATCTACGACCGCATCATCTATGCGCTTAGCGCCATCGACGCAGAGGCATTTCGGCTGCTCATCAGAGGCCGCCTGAAGGAATGCTGGAAGCAGGTGGACGGCACATTCCTGCTCTTGCTCGGACTCGGCATCGTCAGC
>CAZUSL010000079.1:0-11621 GCA_964622925.1 uncultured Pseudohongiella sp.
GAGTTCAGCCCCGCCCTGCCCGCCCGGCAGCGCGAAGCCATCGACGCGATCGTCTTCAACAAGGTGTCGCAGGCCTACCTGGAAGCTTCGAGCGATGGCTGGGAAGCAAGCGGCATCCCCGGTTCGATCTGGTCCAACGCCGAATTCGGCCGGCTGTTCGCGCGCCGCGACGCGGCTACCGGCAACACGCTGGTCACCGCCTGGATCAACGGCGACGGCTGCGACCGCTACGACGCCCTTCCCGCAGGCGAAGCCGGCGAACTGATTCTGGAGGACATCGTTCGCGCCTGGCCGGGCGCCCGCGGCAATCTGCATCTGCGCGGGCTCGTACGCTGGGGCGCGGATCCGTTCAGCGGAGGAAGCTGGCCTGCCTGGGCTCCGGGTCAGATTGGACGCCATTACGAAGCACTGCGGCAGCCGGCCAACGGCGTATATTTCGCCGGCGAACATACCGCTTCCGAGTTCTCCGGCATGGAAGGCGCTTTCGAATCCGGCGAGCGCGCCGCCCGCGAAGTCCTGACGGCCGCGGTCAGGTGATCGACGAATCCCTGATCGGGCGGCTCGGCGCGTTGCTTGGAAACGAAGCGCTGAGCCGGGACGCGGAAACCCGGGATTTTCTTGCCCAGGATATTTTCACCCGCGGCATCCCCGCGGGCCTGGTCCTGCGTCCGGCCAATATCGAACAACTGGGGGCAGCGGTGGCGGCGGTTGCCGCGGCCGGCTGTGCCGTGATCGCCCGCGGCGGCGGCATGTCCTATAGCAGCGGCTACGTTCCGGCCGAGGCCGATTCGGTGCTGATCGACATGCGCGGCATGAACCGGGTGCTGGAAATCAATCGCCAGGACATGTTCGTTACCGTGGAGGCGGGAACGACCTGGAGCGAATTGCACGAGGCCCTGGCGGGAACCGGCCTGCGCACGCCCTATTGGGGCACCTTGTCGGGCATTCACGCCACGGTCGGCGGCAGCCTGTCCCAGAACAGCATTTTCTGGGGTTCGGGCCATCACGGTTCGGCGGCCGAATCGGCATTGTCCCTTAAAGTCGTACTGGCCGACGGCGCCGTGCTCGACACCGGCTCCGCCGGCCACAAGAACGCCGGTCCATTCTTTCGCCAGCATGGCCCCGACCTGACCGGACTGTTCTGCGGCGATTGCGGCGCCCTCGGCGTCAAGGCCACCGCAACCTTGCGGCTGGCGCCGGAAGTCTCAAGCCGGGCCTTCGGCGCTTTCGCTTTTGACGACTATCCCGCCATGCTCGCGGCCATGGCCGAAATCTCGCGCCAGGATCTGGCCATGGAGTGCTTTGGCTTCGATCCTTTCCTGCAAGCCCAGCGCATGCGCAGGGAGAGCCTGGCCGCGGATGCGAAAAATCTGCTTGGCGTGATGAAATCCGCCGACGGGGTCGGCAAGGCCCTGGCCGAAGGAGCGCGCATCGCCATGACCGGACGCGGTTTCATGGAAGATGTCGATTGGTCCTTCAGCGTCATGATCGAAGACAGAACAGCGGAAGGCGCGGCCGGGCGGCTGGAAGCGGTGCGGCGGATCGCCGCCGGCGAAGGCGGACGGGAATTGCCCGATACCATTCCCAAGGTGTTGCGCGCAAATCCCTTCGGTCCGGTCAACAGCATCATCGGGCCCGAAGGCGAACGCTGGGTTCCGGTACATGGTATTTTCCCGCACTCCCAAGCCGTCGCCGCCATGAATGCAATCAGGAAACTGTTCGAAAGTTACGAGCGAACCTTGACCGAACACGAAATCGGCGTGGGCCATCTCCTGGCCACCGTAGGCGGCAATTGCACGGTGCTGGAGCCCGTCTTTTTCTGGCCCGATGCGCTGGAAGAGATTCATCGCTTGAGCGTCGAGCCGGGACATTTGCGCGGAATCCGTGGCTTTCCGGAAAATCCGGCGGCGCGAGCGGCGGTTACCGAAATCCGGGAAGCCCTGATAGCACTGTTCACGGAACTGGGCGCCGCGCATCTGCAACTGGGCAAGTCGTACCGGTACCGGGAAGGACTGCAAGGCGCCAACTGGCGCCTGATCGAAGCCCTGAAAAAGGAACTGGACCCGGGCCGGCGCATGAATCCGGGAGCGCTTGGCTTATGAGCAAACGCGCCTACGTGGAACTCGCGGACGGCACGCAATCCCACTACCGTCATCGCGGCGGCGGATTGCCGCTGATCCTGTTGCACGCTTCGCCCTTGTCGTCAGCCTGGATGGAACCCACGATGGCCGCGCTGCCGGAAGGCGTGCACGCGTTTGCCCCCGACACGCCGGGCTATGGCGCCTCGGATCCCCTGACCGAACCAGGCGAGGACTTGAGCGGATACGCGGCCTGGCTCAGGCAGTTCATCGCCGCGCTCGGATTCGAGCGGGTCGGCGTCTACGGCTCGTCTACCGGCGCCCAGATCGCCATCGAATTCGCTCGCGCCTGGCCCGAAGCCGCACGTTTTCTCGTACTCGACAACGCGGCTCACTTCACCGACGCCGAGCGAGAATACATATTGGCGCGCTATTTCCCCGATCTGTCGCCGCGCGAGGACGGCGCCCATTTGCGCAAGGCCTGGGAGATGGTCAACGCGACCTGGCAATGGTTTCCCTGGTTCGAACAGGACGAGGAACACCGCTTCGCCCAGGCAGGCGCCGTTCCGTTGGAAACGAGGCAGGCAATGCTGGTCGATCAGCTTCGCGCCGGACCCGATTACGCCCGCGCCTATCGCGGCGCCTTTCTCAACGAAGACGCCAACCGCCTGTTCGGGGTTTCCGCGCCCACCCGGGTCATCCGCTGGCGCGGCGGGATGCTGCGCAAGTACGCCGACCGCCTCGACGACATGGGTTTGCCCGCGAACATCGGCATGGTCCATTGCGGCCCGACGATGGAAGAGCGGCTTGCGGCCATCGGCGGCGCGGTCGCCGAACTCATGACACCCTAGCGCAATTCGCTTTGCAGCTGGTTTAGTTCGATAGTGAAACCGTCCGGATCCTGCAAGGTGCTCACAATCACGTCGATGACGCCCTCGCCATCGTAGGACGGGTAGGAAACCGGCATCGGTTCGTCAATAACCACTACGCCTTCGATCTGCCGCGCGCGGGCGAACGCGCCGCTCAAGTCCTCCACGTTGAAAAGCAGCACCGCCGTGCCTTCCATGAAGGAAGTGCCGGCGAGATCGATGGTTTCCTTGGCTGGCTTGAAATATTGCAGCAGGCCTACGACGCCGATGTAATCGTCGTTCGCCCGCAGCATTACGAGCCGCAAGGCCCGCTCGGCGTCTTCGACGCCGGCCGCGTCGCGAGGCGTCAAAATGAGATTGTCGTAGATCACCACCATGCCGAGGGCGTCGCGGTAGAACTCCAGCGAGCGCTCGATATCGTTTACGACCAAGGTGGTGCGGCGCAGGTCGATGGGTACGCGCTGGTCTTCGGGCACCGTGTCGGCGAAAGCGGCGGCGGCCGCCAGCCAAGCGGCCACGATGGCGGCGAGTCGAATGCTCATTGGTCCGCTCCGTCTATGATCTTCTTCATGAAGGTCCAGGAAGTCTCGTTGGGCCTGGTATCGTCGAGACCGGGCGGGGCTACGTATTCCGGGTAATTCGCGGCGATCTCGCCGCGCATGGTCGCCGACAGTTGTTCGAATCCTTCCAGCTTGCGGCCCATGGCGTTGAAATACATCATCCCCACGCGATTGCCCATCTGCATCCACGGCAGCCAGGGCGCCAGCCGCACCCAGGAAACGACGGGATAGGCCACCGGAGTTTCCGCATCGAGCAATTCTCCGGTATCGCCGTTGAAATCGAAAATCTCGGTGGCGTGATACGTTCCCCCTACGTATGTCTGGTATTCACCCCCCAGGGGGTTGGTGTAGAACAGCGGCACTTCGACCCGCATCAGCCAGTTGCCGTTGATATCCTGCAAGTCGAAGGGAATGTCCTCGCCTTCGGCGGTGCGGGCGAAAGTCGGCCGGCCATTGACGGGATCGTTGGCGACATGGATGACGTCGTTGTCCGCCCCGGTCCAGGGATTGGCGAAACTGCGCAATACTTCATTGGTCTGCGGGTCGAGATACAGCATCAGTTCGCGCGACACCATGCGATAGCCCGGCCCCCGCTCCGGATCGTCGATGCTCACGCATTGCCGGATGTTCATTCCATCGAGATTGAACAGGTGCCGGTCGGGCTCCCCGGGCACCCGGGAATACGCCCGCCCGAACCACTGGTAAACCTGGGGCGAAGCGTCTTCCATCGAACAGTGAATCTTGCGGTTGATGGCGATATTGCCCTCGGCCGTGGCCGGATCGAGTTCGGCGGCCGGCGCCGCGGCGGCAAACGCCAAAGCCAGGACGGGCGCCAGTTGTAACGCCAGGCGGCGCGAGATAGGTTTCATGGTGTCACTCCTGCGTTCGTTTCGACCGTATCACGTGGTATAAAGATATGACAATATAACAACTGTCAGGGAGAATCCAGACATGGCAGCTTACCTCGTGGTCGAGGCGGTGATCATCGATCGCGAACAATTCGCGGCCTACGCGCAAGCCGTGCCTGAAGTCGTGGCGCGCTTCGGCGGGGAGTACCTCGTGCTCGGCGGCGCGCAGGAGGCGCTCGAAGGCGACTGGGGCGATGCACGCCTGGTCGTGCATCGCTGGGCGGATATGGCAAGCGCACGCCGTTTCTGGAATTCTCCGGATTACGCGGCAGTGCGGAAACTGCGCGAAGGCGCCGGCGAATTTCGCGTTATGCTGATAGAAGGACGCCACAGGGAGAAGCTCGAATGAACGGCAGCGGAAACGACAAGGCGGTCGCGCCCTACGCCGCGCTCGCGCTGCAAATGCGTTGCCATGCCGTAAACGATTGCCGCACCGCACAAGACGCCAGGGAACGAATCCGGGCGAGCATCGAACGTTGCGATGGCCTGATCCGCGGCAGTCGGCAATTCATCAAGACCTACAGCGGCGACGACACGCGCCTGGTGGTGTTGCCGGAATACTTCCTGACCGGCTACCCCCGCGGCGAAGACCCCGCCGAATGGCGCGCCAGGGCCTGTTTGCACCCCGACGGTCCCGAATATCAACTGCTCGGCGAGTCCGCCCGCGGCAACGGCGTCTGGCTTTCCGGCAACGCTTACGAAACCGACGACAATTTTCCCGACCTGCATTTCCAATGCAGTTTCATCATCGATCCTTCGGGCGAGTTGATTCTGCGTTATCGCCGGCAGATTTCCATGTTCGCGCCGACGCCGCATGACGTGCTTGAACGCTACCTGGAAATCTACGGGGAAGACGCGCTGTATCCGGTGGCGGATACCGATATCGGCCGGCTTGCCTGTGTCGCTTCCGAGGAAATCCTGTTTCCCGAAATCAGCTCCGAACTCGCCCGGCGCGGCGCCGAAGTGATCTGCCACTCATCCAGCGAACAAGGCAGCCTGCAACTGACGCCGAAGAATATCGCCAAACGCGCGCGCGCCTTCGAAAACCAGGTGTATGTGGTCTCCGCCAACAGTGCGGGAATCGCGGGGCCGGGATTTCCCGAAGATTCGACCGACGGTCACTCCCAGGTCGTGGATTTCAAGGGAAGGCTGCTGGCGGAAGCGGCTTTCGGCGAATCCATGTGCGGCTTCGCCGAGTTCGACATCGAAGCCCTCCGCCGCGAACGCGGCAAGACCGCAATGCTCAACGTGCCGGCGCGTCGAGGCATTCTCGACCGCGACCGCTAAAGATTCCTTCCGCCTTATTCGACTTCCAGATCCATCTCGTAGCGGAAATGCTCGGGGTTGTAGAGTACGCGCAGATAATCGTGCATGCGCTCGCCTTCGGCGCTCTTGTTGTAGGAACGCCGGGTGAGGCTGAGCAAGGCGCTGCCTTCGGCCACGTCAAGCGCCCTGGCTGCCTCGGCATCGGCGGCTTCGGCGCTGAGGGTCTGTTTTACGTGGGTTACTTCAAGCCCCTTCTGGCGAAAATACGAAAGCCTCGGCGTCGTCTCGAATATCGACGGTTTCGAAGGCATCTCCACGCCGGCGGTCCAGCTCGTGTAATAGCCGAAGTCGAGCTTGTCGCGCTGGCGCACCCGGACGAGATGCAGAGCCTTCTCGCCCGGAGCAAGGCCCAACTCGTCGCGGACCGCCTGGGGCGGTTCCTGCCAACTGCAGCGAATCACCCGGGCGCGGCTGTTGCGCGCCATGGTCTCGATTTCCTGCAGCATTCCCACCAGCGGCGCCTTTACCGGGCGCGGCGAGTACTTGTAAATGACATGAGTGCCTTTCCCGCGACTGCGGGCAAGCAGCCCCTCGCCGGCGAGATCGTCCATCGCCCGCTTGGCGGTAATCCGGGACACCTTGAACAGGTTGGCCAGCACTTCCTCGGTGGGCATGCGGCTGCCGTACGGCAGCGTGCCGTCGAGTATCAGTGTCTTCAACAGGCTGTATAGCTGGAAATACAGCGGTGTCGGCGAAGACTTGTCGAGTTCCTTGAACCGGGACTCGTCACTCAGGGTATCGAACGCGTTCACGACAGGCGCCTTTGGTATACATAGTTATAATGATATATCAAAGTTCGGCAATGACAAGAATCCCGCGCGGACGCGAGATTGCAACTTACACATAATGATATTACATTAGGTCATATTCTTGACTGCAGGGAGAACCTCGATGGCCGCCATGAGTAAAAACAGGATGTATCCCTGGTTCATTGCAGTCTTCGCCTGCATCGTGCTGATGGTAAGCAACGGACAGACGATTTCCGGCCTGTCGGTTTTCGACGTCGCGTTCATCGAAGAATTCGGCTGGTCGCTTGGCGAGATCAAGTTCAGGGACATGATCACCTTGTTGCTCGCCGGCCTGTTCGCACCGTTCATCGGCATCCTCATCGACCGGCTCGGCGTGCGCCGCTGCATGCTGGTCGGCTGGGTGCTGCTGATCCTGGGCAATATCGCCTATAGCCGGCTCGAAAGCCTGACCGGCCTGTACCTGGTCCATGCCCTGTTCGCCCTGGTGCTGGTGGTTTGCGGCCTCAACGCCGCGGTGATTCTCGTGTCCAAGTGGTTCGTGCGCTACCGGGGCACCGCCATCGGCATCGCGCTGATGGGAACGAGCATGGGCGGCATCGTGTTTCCCCAATACGGCACCGCGATGATCGAGGCGCTCGACTGGCGCAGCGCTTTCGCCTGGGGCAGCCTGTTTCCCGCGATCATGCTGGTGGCGACATGGCTGCTGGTAAAAGACAAACCCGAATTGCCGGAACAAGCCGGCGCGGACGCGGCGCCGGACACCGGCATGGCCTATGCGGACGCCTTGCGCAGCCGATCGTTCTGGGCGCTGGCGATCATCGCCATGTCGACTTTCTATACCGTGCTCGGCACCCAGGCCCACATCTTCGTCTACATGACTGACGCCGATTTCAGCGCCCGGGTGGCGACCAACGCGATCAGCCTGTTCTTCTTCTGCGCCCTGATCGGAAAATTCGTCTTCGGTCTGGCGGCGGACCATTTCGACAAGCGCAAGGTATTCTACGGCAACATCCTGGTCATGCTGCTCGGTTCGCTGATCCTGATCCGGATGGACGTGGCGCTGATCTGGGTCGCGGTGACAGCCTTCGGGCTTGGCTGGGGCGGGGTCTACACCATGCTTCAACTGACCGTCATGAATATCTTCGGCACCCGCGACGCCGGCAAGATCCTTGGCACGATTACCGTGCTCGACGCCAGCGGCGGCGGCCTCGGCATCTGGCTGACGGGAGTGATCTACGATACGACCGGCAGCTATGAACTGCCGTTCCTGATTTTTGCCGCGTTGATCGTGGTCGCGCTGGCCGCTCTTACCCAGGTCAGGCAGCCCGCGCCCGCATCCGCCGCCGCTGCCGGCGCCGCGATCTGAACAGGGAGAATTGCGATGATTACCGAACTCGCGGTGTTGCGCTGGCTGCACATTCTGGCCATGGTCTATTGGCTCGGCGGCGAATGGGGGGTGTTCCAGACTTCGACGCACGTCATTAACCGCAAGCTGCCGATGGAAGAGCGGCGGCGGCACATGGAAACCGCGTACCGCATCGATATTCTCGCTCGCACCGGCATCATTCTGCTGCTGCCGCTCGGTCTGCACATGGGCACGATCTGGGGCGTGCAACCTTACGGCGGCGGCTGGCTGTGGCTGATCTGGCTGCTGTCGGCGGGCTGGCTGGGCTTGTGCTGGGCCGCTTTCGTCCATCGCGAAACCGACCGCGGCATTCGGCTTACGGTCTGGGACGAGCGCATCCGCTATTTCGTCATTCCCGCCTTGCTGATCTCCGCCGGCCTGTCGTTGCTGGGTTATGGGCCGTTCGAAGCCGGGACGGGACAAAAATGGTTTTCGTGGAAAGTGCTGATCTACGGTTTGTTGCTGATCATCGGCCTGCAATTGCGCTACATCATGCGCGAATGGACCGAGCTATTCCGGGTGCTCGCCGCGGGACCGAACGCCGAGGCGGAAAGCACGCTGGAGAAATCGCTGCGCTTCGGCAAGCGGCTGGCCTACGTGTACTGGATCGGTATCGCCACCGTGGCGTTCTTCGGCGCGACCAAGTTCGTTTAGCCGGGAATTCTCACCTGGCGCAAATCCTGAGAATTTCTCCCGGCGCCGCAGGCCAGACGCCGGGGTGCGAAGTGATGTAGTCGAGCGCTTGTTCGAGATAGGCGATGCGGTGGGGTTGGCCCATTAGCCAGGGGTGGAGGTTCAGGGAAAGGATACGTCCGCCGGAAACTTCCGCCTCCTTGAGCAGGAAATCGCAGGCGTCGCAGACTTGCTCGACCCAGGATTCCTCGGAATGCAGGTTTTGCATGAGGATGAAGCGGTCTTCGAGTTCGTTCGACAGCGGCATCGCCCACAAGTCGCCGTTTGCGGTATGGAAACGATAGGGCATGTCGTCGTTTACCCAGTCGGCGAACCAGTGGAGCCCCTGCTCCGCGAGCAGGTCGGGCGTATGCGGGCTTTCGTTGCGCGCCGGGCTGAGCCAACCCCTGACTTCCGCGCCGAATGCCTTTTGCAGGCTGTCGAGGCTGCGTTTGATCAGTTCGGTTTCTTCTTCGGTCGCAAGGCCGCCGTGATGGAGACTGTCCATGTCCCAGCCGTGGGCGAGGATTTCTCCCCCGCGTTCGCGCAGGACCGAGATCAGCCAGGGCGCCCGTTCGGCCATGGCGCCGTTTACCGCGAAACTCGGCTTGGCTCCAAAGCGGTCACAGGCGTCGAGCAGGCGGAAGATGCCGACCCGGTTGCCGTATTCGCGCAGGCTGAAATGCCGCAAGTCGGGATAGGGCATGGTCATGCCGCCGGGAGTTGGAAACGGCTTGCCGCGCTGGTTGAGCGGGTAAAATTGCACGCAAACATTGATCCACAAGGCCAGCCGCGCTCCGCCGGGCCATTCCACCCGCTCGCGTTCGTGTAATTGCGACCACTCGTAGCGGTCGTGGTCCATGCCGCGGCGGCGGTGGGGGTAGCGCAGGAATTCCGGGTCAAGCGCCATCGGCCACCTCCCGCTTGCGGCGGATGTCTTCGAGCGCGGCATCGTAGTAATTGTCGAGAAAATACTCGGCGATCTCGCGTCCGGTGGTTACCCAGACCTCCGCATGTCCCGTGATGTAGTCGAGCGCCGCCTCCAGCGCGTGCAGGCGATGCGGGCAACTCACCTGGTAATTGTGCGTGGGAATGCACATCACCGTGCCGCTGGTCTCCCCTTCCGCGTAGAGGCGGTCGAAATTCTCCCGCAGCATGCTGCCGTAACGCCGCGGCTCGATACGATTGACGACATAGGCGATGGTGTCGTTCATCTCGAGCGAATACGGAATCGAAATGAAACGCTGTCCGCCGCGCACCCGCACCGGGGTCGGCTGATCGTCGTGGAACAGGTCGCAGGTATAGATGCCGCCGGCTTCGGCGAACAGGTCCATGGTGTGTTCGGAATGCGACAGCGCCGGCGCCAGATAGCCGGCCGGGCGCCGGCCGGTATGCTTTTCGATGGTGTCCATGGCGTCGAGGATCATTTCGCGTTCCTGTTCCTCGGACATGCCATAGGTGTAACGGGTGTTGTATATTCCATGGCTGAAGAACTCCCAATCGCGTTCCGCGCAGGCGCCGATGATTTCGGGATGGTGCTCGCACAGCGCCGCGGACAGCGAGACCGAACCGCGGATGCCATAACGTTCGAGCAGGCGCATCTGCCGCTCGTGGCCGACCCGATTGCCATAGTCGCGGATCGAATAGCCGCCGACGTCGGGATAGGGCCGCGGCCAGGGCTTGCGATAAGGATTGGCCGGCGGGTCGAGTTCGTAGAATTCGATGTTCGGCGCCACCCAGAACGCGAGCCTGGCGCCGCCCGGCCAGACGATTCGGGGCCGGTCGCGATACGGCCAGTAGTCGAACAATCCCAGGTCGGCTTTCATGAGTCGGGCGCGTAATCGGTTCAGTTCGCAGCCGGCAGGTTGTCGATCCAGTCCAAGGCTTCGGCAACCGGGATCACGTCGGCGTACTTGAGCGCGAGATCCATCAGATTGGCGAAATGTACGCTCTCGTGCTTGTCGGCAACGCATTCCTCCGGAACGATGGTGCGATAACCCCTCGACAGGGAATCCACGGCGCTCGCGCGGATACAGCCCGACGTGGAGCCGCCGGTCAGCACCACGGTGTCGACCCGATGCCAGACGCAAAGCGACTGTAACTGGGTCTCGAAAAACGCCGAGGGCATTTTCTTGCAATAGATCACGTCGCGTTCGCGATCGATCTCGAGCCGGTCGTCGAACTCGGCGCGCTCGGAACCGTGCTTGATGTTCTGCAAGGAATCGGGCGTGTCGGTGCGGGTGCCCCAGATGCCGCAATCTTCGCCTGACTCCATATAGGCCACATAGGTCCATACCACCGGCCAGCCCACGCGGCGGAATTCGGCGCTCAGGCGATTGACGTATTCCTTCTGCCTGGGATCGGTTTCATACGCCGTGACGAACAGGTCGGGCCTGGTATACACCTTTTGCAGGTCCACGTTGACCAGGATCGCCTTGTCGCCGAAACCGAAACGCGGGCGCGGGTTCGCCTTGATCTCCAGATAAAGTTCTTTCGCCGTCCGGTCTGTCGATTCCATGCCGCCTCCCCTGAAAGCCTTGCAATTCCTGACTAAATCGAGAGTTTGCCCTAAAGGTATAACATTATTACAATAATGCCCGATCAAGACAAAATATACCAAAGGCCATGCCGGGCGCGCTCGAAGGAATCCGCATACTCGACCTCACGCATATGCTGTCGGGGCCTTACGCGAGCATGATTCTGGCCGACCTCGGCGCGGAGACGATCAAGGTCGAGCCGCCGGCGGGCGAAGGCACGCGCAAATTGCTTGCGAACGATCCGAGATACTCGCTGGAGGGTATGGGAGCCTACTTCATCACCCTCAACCGCAACAAGAAGAGCATCGCCATCGACCTGAAGAACGAGCGCGGACTGGAGCTTTTCTACAAGCTGGTGGCGGTATCCGACGTCGTCATCAGCAACTTCGGCGCCGGCGTGCCGGAGCGGCTGCGCATCGATTACGCCAGCCTGGCCCGGGTCAATCCGCGCATCATCGCCTGCACGGTTACCGGCTATGGCGCCAGCGGCCCGGGCAGCAAGCGGCCGGCCTTCGAC
>CAZUSL010000080.1:0-44065 GCA_964622925.1 uncultured Pseudohongiella sp.
ATGCGCCGGCGGGCGCGCAACAAGGTGCGCAAGCCTTGCCGTTTCAGAATCTGGATGCCGACCACCGCGGTCAGAACGACGAGGCCGACGGTCCACAAACCGCCGACAACGCCTGCGACTTCGAACAGCAGCAACATCTCCAGCAGGGGAACGACGATGAAAAACAGCAATAAAATGCGCAAGGCGGTTATCCTTCAGCAGGCATGAGCATCAACCAGGAAAAAATATGGCATATCGTGGCCCGAATTCCGAGGGGCAAGGTTGCCACTTATGGTCAGGTAGCGGAGCTCGCCGGCCTGCCCGGCCGCGCCCGCCTCGTCGGACATACCTTGAGCAGTCTTCCGGCGGGAACCCGCCTGCCCTGGCATCGCGTCGTCAACAGCCGCGGGCGGCTTTCCTTTAAGCCCGGAAGCAGCCGATACGCGCTTCAGCAACGGCGACTGGAAGCCGAAGGCGTTTGTTTCGAAAACCGGCGTTTCTCTCTCAGGCGATATCAATGGCGCATCTAGGCTGACGATGATTCCCCCGTGCCGGTTTCGGCAGTCCGGTGGCTTTCAAGCAATTTCGACAACCAGACGAGAATGAGCAGGGCCGGGATGACCATGAGCGTGGTAAGTACGAAAAACAGCGCCCAATTGCCCCCGAGGCCGTCGACGATGACTCCGCTGCCGGCCGCGAGCGTCGTGCGGCCGAAATTCGAGATCGAGGTCATCAGGGCGAACTGGGTGCCCGTATACGTGCGGCTGGCGAAATAGGAAATGAAGGAAACCGCGCAGACCGTGGCGAAGGCGGCAGTGAAATTGTCGACCAGCAAGGTAACGACGAACACCCACGGCGCCGGTCCCACCTCGGCCATCACGGCATAGAGCAGATTGCTCGACGCCATGGCTATGCCCCCGACCAGCATGCCGCGGACGATGCCGAAACGAGTATTGATGAACGCCCCGATCAACGAGAAAACAATGGTCATCCCGCCGCCGAGAAAATTACGGTACAGGGCGATTTCATCGTTGCTGAAACCGAGTTCGACGTAGAAGACCAGGGACATTCTGCCGAGCATCGCCTCGCCCAGGCGGAAACTGAACAGGAACAGCAGAATGCCGACGGCCAGTTGCAACCCGCAACGCTGGAAGAATTCGCCGAAGGGATCGATCAGGGTTTCGCGCAGCCACCGGTATTGCCTGGCCGCCGAGCCCGGTTGCGCCGCGCCGGTTTGCGCCCGCGGACCGTCATCGTCATCGTTATCGCAAGGCGGCGGCGACAGCACCACGATCAACATCAGCGCCAGCATGAACAAGGTCAGCAGCCGATAGACTTCGGGCCAACTGAAGCCGAACGTCTCGCCGCCAAGCAGCAAGGCCAGGGTGCCGCCAAGGAAGGTAAAGCCGGTTTGCCAGCCGGCGCCGGCGAGGGCCGAAGCGTAAGGAATCTTCTCGTCCATTTCGCTGCGCGCGAACAGTTTCACGCGATAGGCGTCAATGGCCACGTCCTGCGTCGCCGAGATCGAGGAAATACCGAGGGCGTACAGTCCGACCAGCAGGAGGCTGTCCGCCGGATTCGCTCCGCTGATGAGCCACATCAGCAAGATGAGCAATGCCTGGCACAACAGGATCCAGGATCGGTATTGCCCGAACATCCGATGCAGCAAGGGAATCCGGAACTGGTCGACGAGCGGCGCCCAGACCCAGTTGATCGAATAGATCGTGGCTACTACGCCGATATAGCCGATGGCGCTGCGCGAAAGCCCTTCGGCCTGCATCCACAAGGTCAGCACCGAGCCGTGCAACACCCAGGGAAAACCGCTGGAAATTCCGATCAGGAAGGCAACCGCCATGCGGCGGTCCGACAGGGACTTTACGAAATGAACGGCTCGGGGCTGCATGCTGCTCCCTGGAAGGCCCCGCAACGGGCGTTCAGTCCCTGAAATTGACGTATTGCAAGGGGAGTTCCGGTTTGGCTTCCTTGACCAGGGCGATCACGCTTTGCAGATCGTCCCGTTTCTTGCCGGCGACGCGCACCTGGTTGCCCTGGATCGAGGCCTGCACCTTGAGTTTGGCAGTCTTGACCATCTTCACCAGTTCCCGCGCCAGGTCGGCTTCGATGCCCTGCCGCACCACGAGCGCCATGCTCGCGGTCCTGCCGGTCATCTCGACGTCGCCTTCCTCGAAGCTGCGGGTGTCGACGCCGCGCTTGACGAGTTTTCCGCGCAGGATGTCGAGCATCTGGTGAATCTGGAACTCGGCTTCGGCCTTCACCCGGATGACGTTGGCTACCGCCATCTCGAAACTGGCGTCCACGCCCTTGAAGTCGAACCGGTTGCCGACTTCCCGATTCGCCTGATCGAGCGCATTCGCGACCTCGTGCATGTCGACTTCAGAGACGATATCGAACGATGGCATATAAAGTTCCCCCGGACTGTGCGGAAAGGCCGCAGTCTATCAAAAGGCGGTCACAGCAACAGCCGCCGGATGTCGCCGAGCAGGGTTGCCAGGTGGGCGGCGAAGCGGCCGCCGTCGACGCCGTTGACGGCCTTGTGGTCGTAGGTAAGGGTCAGGGGAAGCATCGTGCGCGGCACGAATTCGCCATCGCGCCAGACCGGCTTGACCGCCGTGCGGGCGACGCCGAGGATCGCCACTTCCGGGGCGTTGACGATGGGCACGAATCCCGTGCCGCCGATGGCGCCGAGACTCGAGATCGTGAAACAGGCGCCTTGCATGTCTTCCGGGGTCAGTTTGCGCTCGCGCGCCTTGACCGAGGCCTCGGCCACCTTTTCCGCGAGTTGCCAGATGTTCTTCCGATCGACATCGCGGATGACCGGCACGACCAGGCCCGCCTCGGTGGCCACGGCGACGCCGATATGCACGTACTTTTTGCGGATCACATATTCGCCGGAGGAATGGATCGAGACGTTGAACTGGGGAAACTCCCGCAGCGTTTGCGCGCAGGCCTTGAGCAGGAATGGCAGCGGGGTCAGTTTCACGCCGCGGCTTTCGGCTTCGGCTTTCAGGCCGGCTCGGAATTCCTCGAGTTCGGTGACGTCGGCTTCCTCGAATTGCGCGACGTGGGGCACGGCCAGCCAACTGCGATGCATGTTCGCGGCCGTCACTTTCGCAAGCTTGGAACGCGAAACCTGTTCGACTTCGCCGAAACGGGAAAAATCGACATCGGGGACGGCTGAAGGAGCGGCTCCGGCCGCCGGCCGGCCGATGTTTGACTTGACGAATTCGTGTACGTCTTCCTTGACGATGCGTCCGCGGGCGCCGCTGCCCTTTATTGACGTCAGATCGACCCCAAGCTCCCGCGCAAGTTTGCGCACGGCGGGCCCGGCATAAACGTTCGCGCCCGGGTCCGCGCCTGCCGCATCCGCCTGCGCCGGATCCGCAACGGCGGGAGGCGGAGCTGCGGGGGCGGCCGGCCCGGCTTCCTGCGGTTCGGGCGCCGATGCCGCGGCCTCGGCAACCTCTTCCGCCTGCTCCACGCGCAAGCGCAAAATCGCGGCGCCCGTCTTCACTTGTGCGCCGATCTCGACGAGCACAGATTCGACCACGCCGGCATGGGGCGACGGAACTTCCATCGCCGCCTTGTCTGATTCGAGGGTGAGCAGCGGATCGTCCACCGCGATCGTGTCGCCGGCTTTCACATGGATCTCGATGACATCGACTTCTTCGTCGGTGCCGAGATCGGGTATCGCGATCTCGATGACTTCCGGGACCGCCGCGGCGCCTTCCTGCCGCGACTCGTCCACGGCCTGTTCCGACGGCGGCTCGATCCCGGGCTGTTCCGCCCCTGCCGCCGGCTCCGGCTGCGCGGGCGCGGATTCCTCCTTGGCCGCCGGTTCTTCCACCGGCTCGGCAGCCGGCGATTCAACGGTTTCCAGGGTCAGAATTTCGTCGCCCGTCGTCACCTGGTCGCCGAGATTGACGGCTATGTTCTTGATCACTCCGGCCATGGGCGCGGGGATTTCCATGGCGGCCTTGTCGCTTTCGAGCACAAGCAGGGAATCGTTTTCCGCAACTTCCTGGCCGACCGAAACGGGAATCTCGATGACTTCCACATCCCCCGCATCGCCGAGTTCCGGCACCTTGATGATTTCCGTCGCCAATTGCGTCTGCTCCCGTTTCGCTGGTTCGTCCGCCGCTGCCGTCACTGGTCCAGCGGGTTCGGTTTGCCGGCGTCAAGCCCCTTGTTCTTCATCCAGGACTTGATTTCGGCATTGCTCACTATGCCTTTATCTTTCAGTTCCGTCAGCGCCGCAAGTACGATGAAACGGCTGTCGACTTCAAAATGCTGCCGCAGTTTCTCCCGGCTGTCGCTGCGGCCGAAGCCGTCGGTTCCCAATACCCGATAGCTGTCGGGCACAAAATCGCGAATCTGATCCGAATGCAGTTTCATGTAATCCGTCGCGGCGATAACGGGCCCTTCGCGGCTGGCGAGTTGAGCGGTAACCCAGGGCGTTTCGGCTTTGCCGTCCGGCGAGAGCAGGTTGCGGCGGCTGACCTCCAGGGCGTCCCGGCGCAATTCGGTGAAACTGGTGACGCTCCAGACATCCACCGGAATCTTGTAGTCCTTGCGCAGAATCGCCGCCGCCGCACGCACTTCGCGCAAGATCGTTCCACTGCCGAGCAGGCGCAATTGAAAGTCCGCCGCGGGCTTGCCGGAAACCTTGTATTCCCGTGACGCACCATCCTCGAGCAAGTACATGCCCTTGATGATCCCTTCTTCGCTGCCTTCGATCAGTTCGGGCTGCTGGTAGTTCTCGTTCATCGCCGTGATGTAATAGAACACCGATTCGCATTCCTTGTACATCCGCCGCAGACCGTCATGGACGATGACGGCCAGTTCGCAGGCATAGGCCGGATCGTAACTGACGCAATTGGGAATCGTCGAAGCGAGCAGGTGGCTGTGGCCGTCCTGGTGTTGCAGGCCTTCGCCGTTGAGCGTGGTGCGGCCGGCGGTGGCGCCGATCAGGAAGCCCCGGGCCTGGCTGTCGCCGGCCGCCCAGCACAGGTCGCCGACGCGCTGGAAGCCGAACATCGAGTAGTAGATGTAGAACGGAATCAGCGGGAAATCGTTCGTGCTGTACGAAGTCGCGGCCGCGAGCCACGCCGAGAAGGATCCCGCTTCGGTAATGCCTTCTTCCAGCATCTGGCCTTTCTTGTCTTCGTGATAGAACATCACCTGGTTCGAATCGGCCGGATCGTAAAGCTGGCCGACCGATGAATAGATGCCCAACTGGCGGAACATGCCTTCCATGCCGAAAGTGCGCGCCTCGTCGGGAATGATCGGCACGACGCGTTCGCCGATCTGCTTGTCCTTGCACAGATTGCTCAACATGCGCACGAAGGCCATGGTGGTGGAAAGCTCGCGCTTGCCGCTGCTTTTCAACTGGGCGTCGAATACTTCCAGGCCGGGGACCTGCAAGGGCTGCGCACTGGTTCTGCGTTGCGGCACCGGACCGCCGAGGTTTTCCCGCATCTTGCGGGCATAGGTCAATTCCGGACTGTCCTCGGGCGGGCGGTAATAGGGTACGTCCTTCAATTCCTCGTCGCCGATGGGAATGCCGAACCGGTCGCGGAATTTCTTCAGCGACTCCAGATCGAGTTTCTTCACCGAATGGGTCGCGTTCTGGGCTTCCGCCGCGGCGCCGAAGGCATAGCCCTTGACCGTCTTGGCCAGGATCACCGTGGGCTTGCCGTTTGCGCGCACCGCCCGCGCATAAGCGGCATAAACCTTGAACGGGTCGTGGCCGCCCCGGTTCAGGTTCATGATGTCGTCGTCCGACAGGTGATTCACCATGTCGAGCAATTGGGGACTCTTGCCGAAGAAGTGTTCCCTGGTGTATTCGCCGCCACGGCTGGCGTAATTCTGATATTCGCCGTCCACGACTTCGTCCATGCGCTGTTGCAGGATGCCGTGATTGTCGGATTGCAGGAGCGAATCCCAATGCCGCCCCCAGACCACCTTGATGACCTGCCAGCCCGCGCCGCGGAACACGGCCTCGAGTTCCTGGATGATCTTGCCGTTGCCGCGCACCGGACCGTCGAGGCGCTGCAGGTTGCAATTGATGACGAATATCAGATTGTCGAGCTTTTCCCTGCCGGCCTTGCTGATGGCGCCGAGGGATTCGGGCTCGTCCATCTCGCCGTCGCCGAGGAAGGCCCAGATCTTGCGGTCGCTGGCGTCGAGCAATCCCCGGCTGGTCAGGTATTTCATGATGTGAGCCTGATAGATAGCCTGAATCGGACCGAGTCCCATGGATACCGTCGGGAATTGCCAGTAATCGGGCATCAGCCAGGGGTGGGGATAGGACGACAGTCCGTTGCCGTCGACTTCCCGGCGAAAATTGTCGAGTTGTTCTTCGGTTATCCGCCCTTCCAGGTAGGAACGCGCGTAAATGCCGGGAGAGGAATGACCCTGATAATAGATCAGGTCGCCCCCGTGATCGTCGGTCGGGCCGCGAAAGAAGTAATTGAAGCCGACCTCATACAAGGTCGCCGCGCTGGCGAAAGTGGAAATATGACCGCCGATGCTGCCGTCGAGCAGGTTTGCGCGCATGACCATGGCCAGGGCGTTCCAGCGCACGATGCCGCGGATGCGGCGCTCCATGAACAGGTCGCCGGGGAGCCGGTCTTCTTCGTGTGGAGGAATGGTGTTGCGATAAGGGGTGGTAATGGTGGCGGCGTGGCCGTTGCCGTCGCGGATCGAAATCCAGTCGGAAAGTCGCTGAATCAGGTAGTTTGCCCGCTCCGTCCCCCACTCATCGGTAACGGCTCGCAGCGCGTCCAGCCATTCCCGCGTTTCCTCCGGATTCGCGTCATTCTCCTGAATCATAGATTTTCCTTAACTCGCTCCATCCGCCACGGAATTGTGTAGGCAAATTACAAGACAGCCCGACTATAACCCAATGAAGTTAAGGAAAGAAACCCCGGACATTACTTCTTGTAGTGATACTACAGAATGCAGAGATGATTCCCTGCCCTTGGGACGAAAAATAAATTTCAGAATTACAATGGGTTGTGATGAGCGCCCGGAGAAATGTGGCAATAATCCGGCAGAAAAGTGAGTCAAATCGGGCCAATACTACAAGAATTGCCGGAAACTGCCTCGCATCGGCGTTTCAGAAGACCGGTCCGAATATCGTGAATACGGCCAGCACGCTGAGCCAGAGCAACTGGCAGCGTTCGAGCAGGGCCTGCAGGGACTCGATTTCCCAGGCCTGGTAGTTCCTGCCGCCGGCATCGGATTCACGTTCTTCCGCATTCTCCCCGTCGTCGCGCGCGATGCCGCCGAACAGGGCGAAGCCCGCGAAACTGTATAGCAGGCCGGCGTTATCGACCTTGCGGCCGAACTCCCAGAACGACTTCTTGAGCTGATTGAAGCAATGCACGAAATTCCCCGCCAGGGAGAAAGTCAGCGCCACCAGCCGCAACGGTACCCATTCGATCAGATGAATGACGATTTCGACCGTATCGGTCGATTTGGGATGAGTCTTTTCATCGCCGCTGTCGCGCAACTGGTAGGTGATATAGCTCGCGAGCACGCCGTAGGGGCCCGCCGCCAGATACCAGAAGAACTGCACGAACATCCGTTCGAACGAGCGATACACGAGATGCTTGCGAAAGAAATAGGCGACCTCCTCTTCATTCGCGAAGTCCTGGCTCCGCGCACCGCGAAATTCACTGCGCAGGAAAGCTATCGCGGCTTCCTCGTCGTTCCCGGACCAGATTTCCAGGAAATCCCGCGCGAGCTTTCCGGGCTGGGTGCGGTCGAAAGCGATCAACACGACAAGAATGTGTATCAGCATGGTGAACAGCCCGAGCGCCTGCTCCTGCGCCAATTGCAGCAACAGGCCCAGAAACAGCAGCGGCACGGCGTAAATCAGCGCCAGCGCCGACTGCCACACGGCGGCGTTTGGCGCCACGCGCTGGGTGACGGCTTCCATGTTTTCGCGAAACCGGAAGAACCAGCGGTCGTCGAAACGGTCGTAGTTCCTGAGCCAGAAATAGTTGAGCGCCAGGCAGATCAGAATGACCAGAAATTTCATTGTCCAGCCTCGGCCGGCTCAAGCAGCGCGGACTTGTAGCGTTCCCAGTCGAAACAGGGGCCGGGATCGGTCTTGCGCCCGGGGGATATGTCGCTATGGCCGGCGATGCGGTCGGGGCTGAGCGCCGGATAGGCGCGAAACAGCGCCCGGGTCACATCAGCCAGACGCTCGTATTGCACATCGGCGAAAGCCTCGAAGTCGGTGCCCTCGACCTCGATGCCGATGGAAAACTCGTTACAGCGCTCGCGGCCCCGGAAATTCGACGGACCCGCATGCCAGGCCTGCATGGTAAAGGGAACGAACTGGGTGATTTCACCTTCGCGGTCTATCAGCAAATGACTGGAGACCCGCAATTTCGAAATCTCGGCAAAGGATGGATGGGCGGCAGGCGGCAGGCAATTCGTGAACAATTGCTCGATGCGGCCCGTACCGAACTCACCGGCGGGCAAGCTGATATTGTGAATCACCAGAAGATCGACTTCGGTTCCTTCTCTTGAACTGCAATTCGGGGACGCGAGCCGGCGGCAGTCGCTCAACATGCCATCCATTATCGTGTACTCCACGAGTCGCCGACTCCCACCGCACCCGGATTGCGAAATTCTAACAGACCCGACCCGGCGGGTCGCCCCGGGCTTTGTGTCCGAGCCTTGCGTCAGGGCTGCCGGAAGGCCAGCAGTTCGCCCGAGTAGCCCCTGCCGCTGACCGCTATCACCAGGTATTGTTCGCCATCGAGTTCGTAGGTCATGGGCGAGCCGGTCTGCGGCGCGGGCAGCGGGAGGGCGGCGAGTTCTTCGCCGGTGGCCTTGTCGTACGCACGGAGCATGGCGCGGGAGGTTCCGTCTTCGCCGGTGGTCATTTCGGCTTCGCCGGCTATCAGCAGCGTTTTCGTCACGAGCGTACCCACCGAGGCGCTTTGTCCCGTGCGCGGCAGGTCGACGCCTTCGAGCGCGGGATTGGCGCGGAACCGGTCGGGTGTCTGTCCGTGAGGAATCTTCCAGGCGATTTCGCCCGCGTTCATGTCGATGGCAGTGATGACGCCATAAGGCGGCTTCAGCAGCGGCAGGCCGTTGACCAGCAGGCCGACCGGCGGCCGGCCGCGGCTCGATGTGGGAATCTCGCGCTGGCCGGCATTGAAATCGGTGCGGCCGCCTCCGGCCGATGAGCCGGCGCCGCCGGAGGTGCGCGGCCCGGTTGCGGCATTACCCTGGATGTAGGCCATGTCGGACTGGCCGGGATACGGCGGCACCACCGCAAGACTGCCGACGGAACTGTTGGATGACACATACAACATGTTCGTTTCCGGATCATAGGAGCCGCCGGGCCAATTGGTGCCGCCGCCGGTGGACGGCG
The DNA here is from genome assembly GCA_964622925.1 of uncultured Pseudohongiella sp. GTDB lineage: Bacteria > Pseudomonadota > Gammaproteobacteria > Pseudomonadales > Pseudohongiellaceae > UBA9145. The sequence goes on from CAZUSL010000080.1 coordinate 9,395, forward strand.
CCATCAACACGCCGAGCGGGCCGTCGATACTGCTGACCACCGGTGGCGTGAACAATGGCCCCATCCGGTACCAGGAGGCGATTTCCAGCGCCCGGGCGCGCAGTTCGGGGGTGTAGTCGATGAGATCGTCCTCGGTCACGCCCTGGCGGTCGTAGGCGGGCGGTCTGGTGGGGATGGGCTGGGTCGGCGAATACCATTCACCCGGCACATCGCCGACCGGAACGGGCTGTTCCACGATCGGCCAGACCGGTTCGCCGGTCTCCCGGTCGAATACGTACAAGAATGCCTGTTTGGTGGGCTGGGCCACCGCCTTTATCAGGCGGCCATCGACATTGATGTCGATCAGAATCGGCGCACAGGGAATGTCCTGGTCCCAGATGCCGTGGTGTACGAGCTGGAAATGCCATTGCCGCTCGCCGGTATGCAAGTCCACCGCGAGCAGGGTTTCCGCGAAAAGATTGTCGCCTGGCCGGTATGCGCCGTAATAATCGCCGGTGGCGGCTTCAACCGGCAAATAGACCATGTTGAGTTCGGGATCGACCGAGATCTGCGCCCAGACGCCGGTATTGCCGGTATAAGACGCCGAATCGCCTTCCCAGGTCTCGTAACCGTATTCGCCCGGCATGGGAATGGTGTGGAAGATCCACAACCGCTCGCCGGTGCGCACGTCGTAGCCGCGCACGAATCCCTTGATGTTTTCCCGGCTGCGCGGATTGCCGCCGGTATGATGCGCGGCGCCGACGATTATGACGCCGTTGGCGATAATCGGGGTGGCATGCAGTCCGATCTGGCCGAGCGCCATGTCCGGCGGCTGATCGAGTTGTTGCATGAGATCGACAATGCCGTCTTCGCCGAAATCCGGGGCTGGCCGGCCGGTTTCCGCGTCGAGCGCCACCATCTGGTAGCCGGGTGTGACATATACCACCCTGCCCTCATCGCCTTCCTGCCAGAAAGCCAGCCCCCTTCCCGACAATTGCCGCGGCGCGACTTCGCCCCGCTCGCTCTCGCGCAGGCTGAATTTCCAGAGCAATTCGCCGGTGTGCGCATCGAGCGCGACAACCGCCCGCCGCGTGCCGCCGGTGGAATAGAGTACGCCGTCGATCATGAGCGGCGTCGACTGGAGGCGGTACTCGGGGCTCGGACCGAGATTGTCGGTCTTGAAGCGCCAGGCCACTTCCAGATCCGCGAAGTTCGAGGCGTCGATGCCGGACAATGCGGAATAGCGCGTATGCCCGAGATCGCCGCCGTAAGTCGGCCATTCGCCATTCGGCGCGCCGTATTGCGCCTGTGCGAACCCCGACAGGAGCAGCATTGCCGAAGCCAGGCCCGGCAGTAGGATTTTCCGGATTGGTGTCATATTATCTCTCGCAACTGGAATGTTGCCGGTCGATTCAGTCTAGCATCAGGAAGACAAATGAGAAAAACCTTGCTCGCGTTCGCCTTGATCTGCTGCGCCGTGGCCGCCCCGGCAGTCGCGCAACAGATTAGTTTGTCCGAACAGATATGGTCGGGGGATGTGCTGAGGCCCAGCGGTCAGCCGCTGGTTCCCATTTATGACGGCTGGTTTACCAATCCGGACGGGACGCACACGCTTTGTTTCAGTTACTACACGATGAATACCGAAGAGTCCTTCGATATTCCGGTCGGCGAAAACAACATGATCATGGACGAGCGTTTCGACGACGCCCTGATTCCCACCCATTTCGATCCGCTGCCGCCGGCGTACCGCCACGTTTTCTGCGCCTTTACCATCGATGTGCCGGCGGATTTCGGCGTCGACGAAAGAATCGTCTGGCGGCTGACGAGCAACGGACAAACGCTGGAAGTGCCCGGCAAGATCATTCCGCCTTACGTCATGGATGAGCCGGCGTCGGGCGGACGCGGCGAAATCGCGCCGCTGGTCGCGCTCGAGGAAGGCGGCGAAGCCGTCCGCGGCCGCCGGGGCATCCACACCGAAGTGCGGGCCGGCGTCGGCGAGCCGGTCACGCTCAGCGCCTGGATCGAGCACGAGGAACCCGAAATCTGGGTGGGCTGGGCCCATCACAGCGGCGTCGGCAGCGTGAGTTTCGACCGCAAGGAATACGAGTTCGAACCGGCTTCGGGGCCGGCCACCGTGCAGGCGAGTTTCAGCGAACCGGGTGAATACGTGATCCGGATGCAGACGATCCGCGATATCGCGTCATTCGAGTTCTACTGTTGTCATACCAATGCCTGGTTTCATGTTACAGTCAGCGACTAGGCATTTCCCGGCTTCAACTTACAGGACCAGACCATGACCAGAAACAGGATTACCGGTATACGGTTCGCGCTGCTGTTCGCGGCGGGAGCCACGGTCACCGGCATTGCGTCCGCCCAGGACGGCCCGACCTATTCGCGTGACATCGCGCCGATCCTGCAGGAGAAATGCGTGACCTGTCACAATCCGGAAGGAATCGGTCCGATGCCGCTGCTGAGTTACGAGCAGGTGCAGCCCTTCGCTTATCTGATAAAGGATCGCACGAGCAAACGCATCATGCCGCCATGGCATGTCGATCCGGATGTCGGCATCCAGCAGTTCAAGAACGATGCTTCCCTGAGCGACGAACAGATCGCGATGATTTCGGCCTGGGTCGATGCCGGCGCGTCACAAGGCGATCCGGCGGATCTGCCGCCGCCGGTGGAACTGCCTTCCGGGGCGGACTGGCAGCTTGCGGAGCAACTGGGGCCGCCTGATTTCATCGTGCGTTCAAGCCCTTATGACGTCATCGCCAACGGCCAGGATCAATGGTGGGAACCGAGAGTCGAATTCACCGGGCTGGGAGAGGAGCGCTGGCTGCGCGCAGCCGAATTCAAACCCTCGTATCCGCTGGGCAAGAAGGTCGTGCATCACGGTCACGCGGTGCTGATTCCCGAAGGCGAACGGCGCTCCGTGGCGCTGGCGCGTTACGGCGTCGGCAAATCCTGGGAAATCTATCCCGAAGGCACGGGGATGCTCGTTCCTCCGAACGGCACGATCGCATGGAACCTGCATTATTTCCCGATAGGCACCGAAGCGCCGGCTGACGTGGTCGAGGTCGGCCTCTGGTTCTATCCCGAAGGCGAGCGGCCCGAACTGGCGACGGTCGGCGAGGCGATGTTCCGCGTCGACGGACTCAAGGGCAGGGCCCGGGGTCAGGACATCATCATCCCTCCCCATGGCTACCAGGTGCTGCAAGGCACCCACGTGCTCCAGCAGCCGGCGGTCATTCACAGCTTCCGGCCGCATCTGCATATGCGCGGCAAGGTCATGACCATGGAAGCGATCTTTCCCGACGGCAATCGGGAAGTGCTGAGCCAGGTCAACAAGTACGATCACAACTGGCAGATCGCCTATATCTACGAGGACCACGTCAAGCCGTTGCTGCCGACCGGCACGGTGCTGCAATTCACATCGGTTTTCGACAATACGGCCAACAATCCGATCAATCCCGACCCGGAGCAATGGGTGATCTTCGGCCGCCGCGGCGTGGACGAAATGAGCCATGCCTGGGTGGGTATTACCTATGTGAACGAGGAACAGTTCGCGCAAGCCGTCGCCGAGCGTCGTGCGCAACAGGAAACCCTTAGCCTCGAGTGATTGGCGATTTTGCGACGACTGGTTTCCTATAGCGGCGCGCTGGCGCTTTTGCTCGCGGCCGGCAGTGAACCGGCGGCGGCACAGCAACTGAGCCAGGCCGAATATCAGGCTGGCCAGGCGGAGCGCGGCGCGGAACTGTACCGGCAGCAATGCGCCGTCTGCCATCTGCCCGACCTGCAGGGATTCTTCGAAGCGGTCGCCCTGCGCGACAGTGCTTTCGTCGACAATTGGCGCAACCGCACGCCGGCGGACATGCTCGACGTGCTGCAACGCACAATGCCGACCCAGGCGCCGGGTTCGCTTTCCGAGGACGAATATCTCGATATCATCGCCTTCCTGATGCAGGCCAACGGCGTTGCGGCGGGCGCGACCGCGCTCGCGGCAAATTCGGACGCGGTTCTGTTCATCGGTGACGTCAGCGACACGTTGACCGTACCGGCGCGCACGCCGGTTCCCGGCCTTGCCGGCACCGTGCCCACGCCGGGCACGCGCAACTCGATTCCCGAAATCGCCACGATCTATCGTACGGACAGCGCCGTGACCCGCATGTGGCGGGAAGCGGAAGACTTCAGCAATGTGAGTACGGCGGAACTGACCGATCCGGCTGCCGAAGACTGGGTCTGGTGGCGGCGCACGCCGCAAAGCCAGGGCTTCTCGCCACTCGATCAGATCAATACCGAAAACGTGCAGCGGCTCAGCCTGGCCTGGGTCTGGGGCATGGAGCCGGGACGCAGCCAGCCTTCCCCCCTGGTGCGCGACGGCATCGTCTATCTGCCCAATTTCGGCAATGTCGTGCAGGCGCTGGACGGCGCCAGCGGCAATCTGCTCTGGGAGTATCGCCGCCAGTTCCCCGAAGGCGGTCGCCAGGGCGCATTGCTGCGCACGCTGGCGATATGGGAAGACATGATCTATGTGGCGACCACGGACGCCCATATGGTCGCGATAGACGCGCGCACGGGCGCCGAACGCTGGCAAGTGCGAATCGCCGACTCAAGCCTGGGATATTCCAACACCAGCGGGCCGATCGTCGCGGACGGAGTCGTGGTCAACGGCATCACCGGCTGCGGCCGCTTTTTCGAGGATAGCTGTTTCATTTCCGGCCACGATGCCGAGACCGGCGCCGAACTCTGGCGCACCTATACGGTTGCCCGGCCGGGCGAACCCGGCGGCGACAGTTGGGGCGACCTGCCACTCGAGTTTCGCGGCGGCGGCGACGTCTGGATGACTGGAAGCTGGGACCCGGAACTCGGGCTGGTCTTTTTCGGCGTAGCCCAGGCCAAGCCCTGGATGGCGGTCAGCCGCGGCCTGACTACCGAAGACGCGGCGCTTTACACCAATTCCACCCTCGCGATCGACCCGGTCGACGGCAGAATCGTCTGGTATCGCCAGCATGTGCCCGGCGAATCGCTGGACATGGACGAATCCTTCGAGCAGGTGCTCGTGGACCTGTTCGACGATCGATATCTGCTGACGATCGGGAAAAGCGGAATCCTCTGGAAACTCGACCGGCGCACGGGTGAATTTCTCGGCTTGCAACAGACCGTCTTCCAGAACGTATTTTCCGAAGTGAACCTGGAGACCGGCCAGGTGCGCTATCGCGACGACATCCGCAACATGCAGGTCGGCGAATGGCTTTCGGTCTGCCCTTCCACCGCCGGCGGCCACAACTGGCAGGCGAGCGCCTATCATCCGCCGACCCGGCGCCTCGTGATTCCATTGAGCCAGTCCTGCATGGAAATGTCGCCGCGTGAGATCACGTTCGAAATCGGCTCCGGCGGCACCCAGGGCGACCGCATGTGGATGGAGATGCCCGGCACCGGCGGACAATTCGGCAAGCTTGCGGCCTATGACGTGGAATCGATGCGCGAACAATGGAGTATCGAACAGCGGGCGCCCTTCCTGACCGCGGCGCTGGCCACCGCCGGCAACCTGCTTTTCATCGGTGATTTCGACCGCTACGTGCACGCCATCGACGTGCGCAACGGCGAGTCGCTCTGGCGCAGCCGGCTGGCTACTTCCGCCCAGGGCTTTCCGATGACTTACGCCGTTGACGGCAAGCAATACGTGGCGATTCCCGCGGGCCGCGAGGGCGGCAGCCCCTGGCGCATAGGCAATTTCCTCGCGCCCGAACTGCGCAGCCCCGACGGACACAACGCCTTGTATGTATTCACTTTGCCCGATGACTGATCTGTTTCTCCAAACGATTCCGAACTGCCTGAAGTGACCTTGTTCGAATGCGAAGCGGATGTTGAACCGGGGCGGGCCGTGTATTCCGTCTCGGAAGTCAACCGCCTCGCCCGCGAGTTGATCGAAGGCGGATTCCCGGGCGCCGTGGTGGAAGGCGAAATCACGGGTCTGAAACAATACCGATCGGGTCACTGGTATTTCAGCCTGCAGGATCGCGATGCCCAACTGCGTTGCGTGATGTTTCGCGGCAACAACATGTCGGTGAGATTCCGGCCGGCGGACGGCGACCAGGTCATCGCGCGCGGCAGCCTGACGATCTACGAGGCGCGCGGCGATTTTCAACTGAAAGTGACCGCGCTGGAGAAATCCGGCAGCGGCGAGTTGCGCCGGGCTTTCGAATTGCTCAAGGCCCGCCTGCAAGCCGAAGGCCTGTTCGAACAGGCGGCGAAGAAACCGGTGGGAGTCCGGTTCCGCCACATCGGCGTAATCACCTCCCCTTCGGGCGCGGTGTTGCGCGACATTGTCAGCGTTTTCCGGCGCCGCTTTCCCGCGACCCGCATCACCCTGATTCCCGCGGCGGTGCAAGGTGAGGCGGCCCCTGCCGAAATCTGCCGCGCCATCGAGACCGCCAACGCCCTGCGCGGCAAACTCGGCCTTGAAGCCCTGATCGTCGGCCGCGGCGGGGGCTCTCCGGAAGATCTGCAGGCATTCAACGAGGAAAGCGTCGCCAGGGCGATTTTCGCCAGCGAGTTGCCGGTGACCAGCGCCGTGGGCCACGAGACCGATTTCAGTATCGCCGATTTCGTCGCCGACCAGCGCGCGCCGACGCCTTCCGCCGCCGCTGAATTGATGAGCCCCTCGCAGGAGGAATATTTCGCGCGGCTGCGATCCGATCTCGGTAAATTGCACAATCGCATGGCCCACGTTTTGCACGGACAGAAGGAACGCCTGCGCCTGATTGCAGGACGCTGCCGCGGCCCGGCGAGACGACTGGAGGACCATGCCCAGACCCTGGACGAACTCGGCCGGCGCATGGAGCGGGCGCAAGGCAATCTGCTCGCGAGCAAACGGCAGAATCTCGACTTGCGCAGGCAGGCCCTGCAGCATTGTTCTCCCGCGCTCGTGATTCCAGGATTGCGCGCCGGCCTCGAAGAACTGCCGCGCCGCCTGCATCGTTCCATGCGCTCGCGTCTGGAGCGGCAAGGCGCCTTGCTGGCCGAATTGCGGCGAACGCTGCATTCCACCAGCCCCTTGCATACGCTGGCGCGAGGCTACAGCATAACGATGGACGAGTCGGCGAAAGTTATCCGCAGCGTGGACGATGTAACCCGGGGAAGCCGGATAATCACGCGCTTGGCCAAGGGTCGGATAGAATCGACGGTGTCCGGTCTGGAAAAAGAATCGAAATCGGAGTCATGATGAACTTAAAGCGTCTCGCGGCCATTTTTCTTGCAATCGCGTTCTGCGGCGGCGCGGCCGCCCAAGTCACCGTGAATGCCCTGCCGCAATCCTCGTTGGTGCCGGGCGGCATCGCTGTGGTGCCGACCCGTGGCGATGCAGTCTCGGGCAGCTTCCGCGATCAACGCATCATGCTGGCGCGATTCGAAGGGAAACAATACGCCGTCATCGGCATTCCGCTCGATGCCGAGCCCGGAGCGCAGCAATTCGAACTTGTGAGTCGGAACGGCGAGGAAAGCCTGTTGCAGTTCGAGGTCGTCCACAAGCAATACCGCGAGCGGCATCTGACCATCACCAATGAGCGTCAGGTCAATCCCAACGCCGAGGACATGGAACGCATCGGCCGCGAAAGCGTCGAGATGCGGCGGGCATTCTCGACCTGGTCCGAGTCGCTTGCGCCCGACTTCGCGATGAGCCTGCCCGTGGACGGCGTCCGCAGCAGTTCGTTCGGCTCGCGCAGTTTCTTCAACGGCCAGCCCCGCAGCCCCCATTCCGGCATGGACATCGCGGCGCCCGAAGGCACGCCGATCCTGGCCCCGGCGCCGGGAGTCATCCTCACCACGGGCAATTATTTCTTCAACGGCAATACCATCATCATGGACCACGGCCATGGCCTGATCAGCCTGTATTGCCATATGAACACGATCGATGTCGAGCCCGGCGCCGTAATCGCCGCGGGCGAACAGATCGGCGAGGTCGGCAGCACCGGCCGCGTCACCGGTCCGCATCTGCATTGGAGCGTCAATCTGAATAATGTCAGGGTGGACCCGGCATTGTTCCTGGGCGAAAATCCAGCCCCATGAACCGGCGCGAAAAACAGCGGCAGATCAGGGAAGCCAAGCAGAAGGCCGCAAAGCAGAGGCAACAGCGCACGCAGATTCTCGGCAGGATCGCGCTATATGTGGCGCTGCCGGTTCTGCTGATCTTCGTGGCTTATGTGCTGTTCAGCCAGGGTCCGACCTATTCGACCGTCGAAGTCGCTCCCGACGATCATGTCTTCGGCGACCCCGCAACACCGGTCAGCATCGTGGTTTACGCCGATTTCCAGTGTCCCGCCTGTGCGACCGAGTCCCAGGTCATGGCCCGCATCTGGCCGCGCATCGAAAACAGGGCTCACATGATCTTTCGTCACTACCCCCTGACCGCGAGCAATCCGCATGCCTGGACAGCCGCGCTCTATGCGGAAGCCGCCGGCAGGCAGGACCGGTTCTGGGAAATGCACGATTTCCTGTTCGTGAACCAGCCGATCTGGTCGTTCCTGCCGGAAGTGGAAAGCGAGTTCGACTCCTATGCCGAAACACTGGAACTCGATCTAGAACGACTGCGCGCGGATCTTGAGAACGACGAAGTAATCGACAAGGTGCGCAACGATCAGCGCGGCGGCAACGCCGCGGGCGTTCGTTCCACCCCCGCCATGTTCATCAACGGCCAGCGCGTGGCGCAATTGAGCGCATCGAGAATCATGGAACTGGTCAACGAACATTACACGGAAGCGGTGGCGGAAGAGGAAGCTTCCGGATAGAACCTGCAGATCAGTTTTCTGCGCTCGCAAGATAACTGATCACACCTTCGGCGGCCTGCGCTTCGCCCTCGCTCAGGGCCGGTCTGAACCGCAGCCGGCCGAGATTCTGGATCAGTTGCTCTACATCCCTGTTCACGGGGAAATCTTCCAGTTCCATCAATTGCAGATTCTGGGCTACGCCAAGCGCATTTTGCCTGCGCCAGCCCTGGCGCGTCTCGATACTCTCGGCTGCCGGCAGATCGAAGGAAAACAGGGCTACTACCTGCCAATCGTTGCTTTCCATCAGGCCCAGTTTTTCCGCCGAGAAGGACTCGGCCGCCAGCGGCCGTTCATCGTCAAAGAAAATCTTCACCGGAACGCCTTCCTCGAAAGCCGCGGGCGCATCCTCGGGCGCCCTGGCGCGGGCGGCGAGCGCTTTTTCCACGCTGTCGTAGAATGTCGGTTCCGGAAGCAGGACAGGCTTAGCGAACAGACGCCTCACGTCCTCCTCCGGCACACTGGCCTGCAACAGCATTTCCCAGGCCTCCCGATAGTCCTGCAGCGCCCGGAGCCTGCGGTCGAACAGCAGATACCAATCGGCCTGATACAGCTTGACCATGGCGAGCGCCTCGGAGACTTCGCGCTCTTCTTCACCAGCGTAAATCCGCCGCATTCGTTCGAGGAAATTCACGCCGTTGCTTCGGTGCATGTTGAGCGCCCGTTCGGAGCTCATTATGCGTTCCGTGGCGTAAGCGTTCCGGGCTATCGGATAGTTGCCGCCGGTGGTCCGGAGGCTCTGGCCGACGGCTCCGCCCTTGTTGATCGCGCTTGCCTGCAGGTATGTGATCCGCATCTGCTCGTAGATCAGGCCAGCCTTGCGTTGTTCGTGCTGCGGCCAGATTCGTTCGGCCACCACCAGGGCGACACGGCTGCTGAACGCTGCACGAAGGTAGTGGTAGCCCTGGTTTTCAGTCAGATCCTCGGTTATGCCCCGCATATGCACATAGGACAAGTCCATGAGTCCGCGCATCATGTCCTGATCCGGCCACGAGTACTTGTTGAGATAGAACCAGATCGTGTGATCCTGCAACTTGCGCGCCTCGCGCCAATCGCCGGCGTTGACGAAGTTCTCGATTTTCTTGTGCAGGAAGGGGAGCTGTCTCTTGGTGTAGAGGCCCTCTTCTATCCGCACGATCTGTTGTGCGCGATCGAGCGTCGCATGGGCCTCGGCAAAGCGGTTCAATTCCATGTAGCTGTCGGCGATGCGCGACAGGGGCTCCACCAGTTGCGGCGCGTGGTAGACGCCGTCAGCTTCCAGGCGAAACAGGTCTGATTCGTACAACTCGAGCTCGCGCAAGGTCTCTTCGATCATGGCATCGTCCTGGGCGGCGAGCGGCGCCCAGGTGCACACCAAAAGAGGGGCAAGTACGATCGGAAGTTTGCGGGTCAACTTTCCCACTGCCATCATTCCACGGCCAACAAGTGCTTATCTTGCATAGTTTGCCGCTTTCGGTCCAGTCCCCGGCGGCTGCCGCAATCAGATCGGGAAATCCCGGAGATAGGCGGCGAACAGTTCGGCGTCGATGTTGCCGCCGGAGGCGACGATGGCGACGGTCTTGCCGCGCACCGGCAGTTTTTCGTGCAATATCGCCGCCAGCGCCACGGCGCCGCCGGGTTCGAGCACCGTTTTCAGGTGGCGTGCGGCAAAACTGATCGCCATGCCCACTTCGGCTTCGCTTACCGTGACGAAGCCGTTGACGTTGCGCCTGTTGATCGGCCAGGTGATCTCGCCGGGAATGGTCGCGGCCAGGGCGTCGCAGCGCGTGAAACTGTCGCCCTTGATGCGCACTCTCCGGCCCGCCTTCAGCGAACGGCGATGGTCGTCGTAGTTTTCCGGTTCGACGCCGAAGATCCTGGTTCCAGAGCTTAGTTCACGCATCGCCGTCGATACGCCCGCAAGCAGGCCGCCTCCGCCGCACGGGACGAGCAGCAGATCCGCGTTGTGCCCGGCTTCCTCCAGTTGCGCCGCCAGTTCCAGACCCACGGTGCCTTGCCCGGCGATGATGTCGGGATCGTCGAAGGCCGGTACCAGAGTTGCGCCGCTCGAATTCGCCAGGTCTGCCGCGATCGCCTCGCGCGACTCGGTGTAGCGGTCATAAGTGCGCACGGTTGCGCCCCAGTTACGGGTGCCTTCCATCTTTACCCTAGGCGCGTCCGCCGGCATGACGATGGTGGAAGGAATGTCGAGCAGATGCGCGGCATAGGCCACGCCCTGGGCGTGATTGCCCGACGAGTAGGCCACCACGCCTTTCTTGCGCTGTTCCTCGCCGAGTTGCGCCAGGCGATTGTAGGCGCCGCGGAACTTGAACGCGCCGATTCGCTGCAGGTTTTCGGCCTTGACGAATACTCGGGCGTCAAGCCGCTTGTCCAGTGCCGGACTGCTCAGCAGCGGCGTACGCAGGGCCACTTCCCACAGCCGTCCGGCCGCAACCCGAATCTGTTCGAATGTCATCGCCGATTCCGGTCCACGCGCCGTTTGCGGGCGACCTGCCGCGCATTCAAATTCTCTTCGCTCCGGGCGTACGGATTGTCGTCGTTGCGCAATTCGATTTTGACCGACACGCCCCTCAGTTCGAGCATTTGCCGGAAACTGTTTTGCAGGTAGCGGCGATAATGCCCCGGCAGCTTGTCCAATTGCTTGCCGTGAATCACGATCAGCGGCGGATTGTGGCCGCCCAGATGGGCATAGCGCAGCCGGATCCTGCGGCCCCGGGCCAACGGTGGCGGACTCGCGTCGACGATCGTCTCCAGCATGCGCGTAAGTACATTCGTCGAGACCGTCTTGCCGGAAGATGCCCGGGCGGCATGGATGGATTCGTACAGATCGCCGACGCCGGTGCCATGCAAGGCGGAAATGAAATGCATGGGAGCGTAGTCGACGAAGCCCAAGCGGCGCTCGATCTCCCTTTTCAGCCATTGTCTGCTTTCGGCTTCCATGCCGTCCCACTTGTTGAACGCGATCACCAGCGCCCTTCCCGTTTCCACTACGTAGCCGAGCAGGTGCAGATCCTGTTCGACGACGCCTTCCCGGGCGTCGGCGAGGAAGACTACGACATGGGCTTTTTCGATCGCCTGCAGGGATTTCACGACCGAAAATTTCTCCACCACGCCGCGGGTCTTGCCGCGGCGGCGGATGCCGGCGGTGTCGATCAACGTGTAACGGCGGCCGTCGCGCTCGAAAGGAATTTCTATGCTGTCCCGGGTCGTGCCAGGCTCGTCGAAGACCAGTACCCGGTCTTCGCCCAGCAAGCGGTTGACCAGGGTGGATTTGCCGACATTGGGCCGGCCGGCGAAGGTAATTCTGATGCTGTCCTCAACATCAACCGGTTCGGCGTGCTCTTCCGGTTCGAACCGGTCGAGCGCCTGGCGCATGAGTTGCTTCACGCCGGCGCCCTGGGCGGCCGCGATGGCGAATACTTCCGGTTCACCGAGTTCATGGAACTCCGCCCTGGCCTGATCGGGGTCGAGTCCGTCGGTCTTGTTCACTACGAGAAAACCCGGCTTGCCCTGCTCGCGCAGGAACTGGTGGATCCTGCTGTCTTCCGGTGTCAGACCGTCCCTTGCGTCGACCAGAAACAGGACGCAATCCGCTTCGGCTATGGCCTGCAGCGCCTGGGTGACGACTTCGCGCTCAAGCCCTTCGGGACTTGGAGTGATGCCGCCCATGTCGATGACCAGGAACTTCCTGCCGTCGATCTCACCTTCGCCGTATTGCCGGTCTCGGGTCAATCCGGGCAGATTCACCGTCAGCGCGTCGCGGCTGGCGGTCAGGCGATTGAACAGCGTCGATTTGCCCACGTTGGGCCGGCCAACCAGGGCGAATACCGGTTTCATGGGAGAAATGCGCGGCTACTGGATAGCCAGCGCCATCAGCGTCCCGCTGTTGCCGTATACGAAAAGGCGGCCGCCATCCGCGAGGATGTTGGCCCGCACGCCGTCGTTATCCACTCGCATGCGGCCGACGATGCGTCCGTCGATCTGGGAAATGACGTGGAGCCAGCCTTCGAAATCGGCCACGGCGATATAGTTGCCCACCGTCTTCGGGCCGGTCAGCGCGCGATATTCCAGATCTTCGTTGGTCCAGACGATATCGTTGCTGTTGTCGCGCACCGCGACCACGTGGCTGGCTTCGGAACTGTAATAGATATTGCCGAATCCCTGGTCGAGGCCGTGATAACTCGAAGCCTCCATCCCCCAGACGATCCTGCCGGTAGCGATATCGAAGGCCATGACGTTGCCTTGATAACTCGAAGCCAGCACGCGATTGCCATCGAGTTGCAGGTCGCCGTCGGCATCGATCACGCGTTCGATGTCATAACGGCCTTCGGGAATCGCTATGCGCTCTTCCCAGCGCCAGATGCCGTCATCGGCGGCGACGGACACCAGCGTGCCGTTGCTGAATCCGGCGATAACGAATCCCTGGGGCGTGATGATCGGACGGTTGGTGCCGCGCAAGGTCAGCGCCGGCAAGGAAGTTTCATAAATCCAGCGGCGCGCGCCGTCACCCGCGTCAAGGGCGATCAATTTGCCGTCCACGGTCTGGGCGACCACCACGTCGCCATTGGTCTGGGGAGGAGAAAGCACTTCGCTGGTAACCGCTCCGCGCCAGAGTTCCTCGCCCGTGAACTGATTGAAGGCGATCACTTCCGCGTTGGCGGTGCCCACCAGCACCAGGCCGCGGCCCGCGCCGACTCCGCCGGTAACGGTTTCGTCGTCGAGCCGGGTGCGCCAGATGACATCGCCGGATTCCAGTTCGAGCCCGTAGATATTGCCGTCTTCACTGGCGGCGAATATGCGCTCGCCGTCGATGGCCGGGGTCAATTCGAAATAGTCGCTGCCCTGGCCGTTACCGATGTTGGCGCTCCAGATGCGGCGCAGTTCGACTTCCTCGTCGATATTCTGCAATTCCACAGGCGGATTCACTTCCTCGTCCGCGAACCAGGTCGCCGGATTCAGGTTCACGATCCCGCAGCCTGCGAAAAACGGCAAGGCGAGCAAGGCGATTGTTCGGTTCATGGAAGCTGTCCCGTTGCTGTTCTTAATCTTGCGCGGTCTCAATTCAAGCCGCCGAGATTTTCGAGTTTCATGCGCAGTCCGTCACTGACCGAGCCCGCGTCCTGCGCCGCGAGCCAGGAGTCCCGCGCGTCCTCCGGGCGGCCGAGGACCAGGTAGATATCGCCGCGCAATTCATGAAAGCCCGGTTCGAAGCTACGCGGATCGACGCTGTTCACAAGAACCAAGGCGCGGTCGGGGTCGCCCCGGGCCAGGATCACCCGGCCCAGCCGCAAGGTCGCGGTCAATACGAGGCCTTCGTCCGCACGTTGGATGATACTCGTTTGAGCGTTATCGACCACCCATTGCAGGACTTCCTCGGCCGCTGCGAGATTCCCCTGTTGCACCGATTGCCGGGCGCTGAATAATGCGCCGTAGCGCGCGTAAATGGAATTCGGATGATCTTCCATCAGTCGATCGGCGAGTTCGACGATGACGGCGGCGTCGGGTTCCCGGGCAGCGTCGAGGGGCTGGGCGGCGATCAGGATCTCCTCGTACAGGTCGGACGCGGTTTCGCGGCCCGAAGCGCTCGACTGCTGCCAGAAACTCCAGCCTCCATAGCCGGCCGCGGCGACGATCACGATCAGCAACAGGAACTTGCCGTTCTCGTCCCACCACCTGCGCAGGGCTTCTATGTTCTCTTCTTCAGCGGCGCTGATAGCCACGCCTGACTCCTGTTTAACAAACCAAACCGCGTATTATAGAAACTTCACGAATCCGGCGACAGCAATCTTTCGACTTCCTCTCCGCATCGGTCCAAGGGCACCGCCACGGGTTCGAAGCTGTCGTCCAGCGAGCGCAACTTCACCTGTTGCGGCGGTCCGTCTTCCGCCTGTTCCATGACGGCAACGAGCCGGGCGTTCAGTTCGAAGGCGCGTTTGACCTGCTGGGAATACTTGCCGCCGCCGCATTGGCAGACGATGCTCAGGTCCGGATATCGTTCACGCAGGCGCCGGGCGAGAGCCTGGCTTTCGGCGGTGACGCCATCGCCGATAGCGACTATGCAGACATCCGCGCGGAATTGCTTATCGGCGGGAATCCTGTCCAGGGTTTCGAGCAACAGGGCCAGGCGTTCGACGCCGATGGCGAATCCGGCCGCCGGAGTCGGCCTGCCGCCGAGTTGAGCTACGAGGCCATCGTAGCGGCCGCCGCCGCAAACGGCGCCCTGGGCGCCGAGTGCGTCAGTGGTCCATTCGTAAACGCAATAGTTGTAGTAGTCCAGGCCGCGGACCAGCGAGCTGTTCTCCGTGAAGCCGATTCCCGCCGTGGCCAGCAAGTCCTTGAGCGCCTCGAAGTGTTCGACGCTTTCCGGGCTCAGGCAATCGGCCATGGCGGGCGCACCCTCAACAACCGCCCGGTTGCCGGGATGCTTGCTGTCGAGCACCCGCAAGGGATTGGTTTCGATTCTGCTCCGGGCGGAAGGATCGAGTTCCTCCGCCCTGCCGGCGAGATATTCGCCGAGAATCGCGCCATAGCGTCTGCGATCCCCTGCACTGCCGATATTGTTCAGTTCCAGGGTGAGGCAGTCCGCCAACCCGAGCCGTTGCCAGAAGGCCGCCGAGAGTTCAATGATCTCGACATCGATATCCGGGCCGGCCATGCCGAAAGCTTCGAGTCCGAACTGGTGAAACTGGCGGTAGCGGCCTTTCTGGGGCCGTTCGCGCCGGAACATCGGCCCCTGGTACCAGAGCCGTTGCTGGCGGTTGTAGAGCAGACCGTGCTGTTCCGCCGCGCGCACACAGCCGGCGGTGCCTTCCGGACGCAAGCTGATGTGATCGCCGCCGCTGTCCTCGAAACTGTACATTTCCTTTTCGACGATATCGGTGACTTCGCCGATGGAGCGTTTGAACAACTGGGTCTGTTCGAGGAGCGGGAACCTGATTTCGCGATAACCGTAAGCGCCGGCGATCTCGCGAAAAGTGTCTTCGAGGTGCTGCCAGACGGCGGTCGAATCGGGGAGAATGTCGTTCATTCCCCGGATTGCCTGAAGTCTCTTCATCGGTTCAGGGCAAGGTTTTCCGGGAACTGGCGATCACATTTCCCGCGGCGGCTTCCTTCTCGGCCACCCGGCGCCGGACCATCGCCTCCAGCTCGTCGAGCAATTCCTCGTTGCGCACCTTGTGATGGGGCGCGCCGTCCAGATAAGCCATGTTGGCCGGGCTGGCGCCGGTAAGGCCGACTTCGGCCTCCCTGGCTTCGCCGGGACCGTTGACGATGCAGCCGATTACGGCGACATCGATGGGCGTGACGATATCTTCCAGCCGCGTTTCAAGTTGATTGACCATGTCGATGACATCGAAATTCTGCCGCGAGCAACTCGGACACGCGACCAGGTTGACGCCCTTGTGACGCAAACCGAGGCTCTTGAGTATGTCGAATCCGACCTTGATTTCCTCCACCGGGTCCGCCGCCAGCGAGACGCGTATGGTGTCGCCGATACCTTCAAGCAGCAAGGCGCCCATGCCGATGGCGGACTTGACCGTGCCGCCGCGCAAGCCGCCGGCCTCGGTTATGCCGAGATGGAAAGGACTGTCGACCTGGTCCGCCAGACCGCGATAGGCCGCCAGCGTCATGAATACGTCCGAGGACTTGAGACTGATCTTGAAATCCCGGAAATCGAGCTTGTCGAGAATGTCGATCTGCTCCAGGGCGGACTCGATCATCGCGGTCGCGTTCGGCTCCTTGTACTTGCGTAACAGGGCCTTGCTCAGCGAGCCGGCATTGACCCCGATGCGCATGGGGATGCCCTTGTCCCGGGAACTGCTCACCACGGCCCGCACCCGCTCCTCCTTGCCGATGTTGCCGGGATTGATGCGCAGGCAATCGACGCCGTATTCGAGCACTTTCAGCGCGATGCGATAATCGAAATGGATGTCGGCCACCAGCGGCAGGGAAACCCTGGCGCGAATCTCGCGAAAGGCCTCGGCGGCGTCCATCGTGGGCACCGAGACCCGGACGATGTCCGCTCCCGCCGCTTCCAGTCGTTCGATCTGGGCAATGGTGTCCTCCACATCGCAGGTTTCCGTGTTGGTCATGCTTTGCACGGAAATCGGCGCGCCGCCGCCGACCGGCACCTTGCCGACCATGATCTGCCTCGTCTTGCGGCGTTGTATCTCTTGTTGCGCTTTCATTTCAGAGTCTTCCTTCTTTGCGCTTCGCCACGCCGGTCGCGAGGAATCCGGCCGCGGGGCCGAAAGCCTGAAACGCCCACCACGCCGCTGCCGCCAAAGCGCCGGCCAGCAACACCAGCAATAGCGGCAATGTCCATCTGCGGCCGGAACTTACCGGCGCCGCCCGCAACGGGCTGACCTCGCCGGTGGCCGGCGCGCCGGTAGGCGCCCATGACCTGTTCTTCGTCCAGGTCCAGCAATAGCGCATAGCTCTTGATGTAGCCTTTTACGTAGACCTCACCGGGCAATTTTTCGTAATCCTCCGATTCCAGCGCGTGAACGTAATGTTCGGTCAGGAACAGTTTTTCCGCCACCTCGAAAACGCTCAGCCCGCGATTCTCCCGCGCCTCGCGCAACATGGCGCCGGCGCTCAGCGCAGGCGGGTCGGAATCAGCATCTTTCCCCATTTATCAACTCCATGAATACGCGGTATTCCATTGTTTCCGGGTACAGTTTACCGAGAATCGACCCGAATTCCTCTACTCTGGAGCGATTTCCGGATTGCCAGGCAAATTCGGCGCCTGCCAGCAAGGCTTTCGGACCATGCGTCAGACGCTGGTTTTCGGCGATACGCAGGTATTCACGGAACAGGCGCACAGCTTCGTCCGGATTGCCGTTACGCCGGTGCAACAGGGACAACTCAAGCGCCGCCAGCGGCAGTTCGCCATTCAGGTCAAGTGCGCCCGCAAACGCTTCCCGGGCCTCATCGTAACTGCGCCTTCGCAGCAGGACCCTGCCGAGGTTTTCCAGCGCATGGGCGCGCCCCCGGTAAGTTTGGTCCGCCGCCGCGGCCCGGAACTGCGCCAGCGCCTCTTCGTCGCGCCCGAGCGAATACAGCATTACGCCATAGTTGTTCCTTGGCGCGGCATCGCCTCGCTCAAGCCCCAATCCAACTTCAAGCACGCGGCGAAAATGCCGTTCCGCCAGTTCGTAGTCGCCCTCGGCGGCAGCGAGCAACGCGGCAATATGATCGATCTCCGCCTGGCCGGCATCGTTCAGCCGGGCGTTCTCCAGGTGATGGCGCGCAGCGTCGAGATCTCCGGCGTCGAAATAGCCCATGGCCAGCGCCAGATAGTCCCGCGCCGCCGCGCGGGGAGCATTGGACCCGACACTGCTGTCAGGCGTGCTTACGCAGGCGGCAAGAGCAGCTAAGCAGAAAAGCAGCGCGAAAATTCGCCCTGCCGTGCACAGGCGAACCGTCCGTCCATGTTTCATCAACCGGTTCCTTGTGATTCGACCTGTTGCCGGGAATCGCCCCTTGCGCTTTGGATCAGTCCGGTGGGCCGCTCTTCCAGGCGTGCTTCGCCCTCTGCCTGGCGAAGAAATCGTTCCCGCCGCCGGGTCTGATCGCGTACGGCGCCGGTCAGTTGACCGCATGCCGCCGCGATTTCATCGGCGCGGGTAGTGCGCACCGTCACGACAAGACCCGCGTCATGCAGGATCTTGCGGAAATTGCCGATCGAACTCGCACTGGGCCGCCGGTAGCTGACTTCGCTGAACTCGTTGAAAGGAATGAGATTGATCTTGCAGGGGAAATCTTCGAGCAGCGCGGCAAGTTCCCGGGCATGCCGACGATGGTCGTTGACACCGCGAATCAACGTGTATTCGACCAGCGGTACGCGATGTTCTCCCAGGTCCGCCATGTAGGCCCTCACCGCCTCCAGCAACTTGGCGATGGGATATTTTCGATTGAGCGGCACCAATTCGTCACGCAACTCGTCATTGGCCGCGTGCAGGGAAATCGCCAGCGCGACGTCGGTCCGCCCGCGCATGCGTTCCAGGCCGGGCATCACGCCGGCGGTGCTGATCGTGACCCGGCGCTTGGACAGGCCGTAAGCATGGTCGTCGAGCATGAGGTCGACCGCATCCATGACGTTGTCGAAATTGAGCAATGGCTCTCCCATCCCCATGAACACCACGTTGGTTACGGGAGGACCGCCGCCGTTCTCGAAGCTGCCGAGTTCGCGCCGCGCCAGCCACACCTGACCGATGATCTCCGCGGCGGTCAGATTGCTGTCGAAGCCTTGCTTGCCGGTGGCGCAAAAGCTGCAATCGAGGATGCAGCCGGCCTGGGAGGAAACGCACAAGGTGCCGCGGCCGCCTTCCGGAATATAGACCATTTCGACCGCACTGCCGCTGGCCGTGCGGACGATCCATTTCACGCATCCGTCTTCCGCGTCGTACCGGCTGACGAGTTCCGGCGGCGCGAGCATCGTTTCCTCCGCGAGCCGTTCGCGGAACGACTTGCCGATGTCGGTCATCGCGCTGAAATCGAGCACGCCGCGGCGATGCATCCAGCGCATGAGCTGGCGCGCCCGAAACGGCTTCTCGCCCATGCCTTCCAGCAGGGCGGTCAACTTGGCCGGACTGAGTCCGAGCAGGTTCGGCCTCAAAGCTGTCGACATGGGCGAACAACCTCGCGGTTTTGTCCGGCTCAGGAAGTAATTTCCATGGCCGCGAAAAAGTATGCGACTTCCCTTTCCGCCGAAGCGGGCGAATCGGATCCGTGCACCGCGTTCGCATCGATTGATCTGGCGAAATCGGCGCGAATCGTTCCGGGCGCGGCTTCAGCCGGATTGGTGGGTCCCATCAACCGGCGGTTGAGAGCGATGGCGTCTTCGCCTTCGAGCACCTGCACCACGACCGGCCCCGAGGTCATGAACCTGATCAGATCCTCGTAGAACGGCTTTCCCTTGTGTTCGGCGTAAAAACCGCCGGCTGTCCTCTCGTCCAGCCGCAGCATTTTCGCCGCCACGATACGCAGTCCGGCCTGTTCGAACCGGCTGTAGATTTCGCCGATCACGTTCTTGCCAACGGCGTCTGGCTTAATGATAGACAAAGTACGCTGAATCGCCATGAAATATCCCCAATTCTCCCGAGCGGGCGGATTATACGGCAATTCAGTCGGCGGCTTCCTCGATCCAGGCCATCTGGATCGCTTCCAGGATCTTTTCGCCGCTGCGGGCCGGGTCGTCGTCGAAATCCTCGAGTTCGCAGATCCAGCGATGCATATCGACGAAATTCACGTATTGCGGATCAATATCGGGATACCTGTCCGCCAGTTCGATGGCGATGTCGTTCACGTCGGTCCACTTCATATGCGTCTCCCGGATTCCGGCTAATGATTTTCGGAAACCATGTTTATCGTGTATTTGGGGATTTCCACCACCAGATCTTCGTCGGCGACGATGGCCTGGCAACTCAGCCGCGATTCGGGTTCGAGCCCCCAGGCCTTGTCCAGGTAGTCTTCCTCGTTTTCCTCGGGTTCCTCGAGCGAATAAAAACCTTCGCGCACGATCACATGGCAGGTGGTGCAGGCGCAGGATTTTTCACAAGCGTGTTCGATGTGAACTTTTTGGCCAAGCGCCGCGTCGAGGATGCTGATACCAGGATCCGCTTCAATTTCGGCCCCTTCCGGGCAGATCGTTTCGTGTGGCAAAATCGTGATTTTGGGCATTCTGCTTCCCCGGACCGCTTACTCGGTACGCTCGTCAATCGAATCTATGGATTCGCCGCGCAAGGCGGCGCCTACGGTCATGTTCATTCGCCGCTCGGCAAAACTCTCGCTGGCGTGGTTCAGTTGTTCCGTGCGTTCTTCGATCAGGGCGGCATTTTCCTCCGCCATTGCCTGCCCGAGCGCATGCAGCGCCCGGTCGATAGCGGCTCTTTCGGCCGCTTCGAGCAGTTCTCCATCCACGTCAAGCGCAGCAACGATCGCCTCCATCAGCCGCGTCGCTTCCAGCCGGGCTTCGCGCAAGGCGCGCGCGGCCATGTCCGCCCTGGCATGTTCATGGGAATCCTTGAGCATCTGTTCCACCTGGTCGAGATCGAGCCCATAACTCGGCTTGACCTGGACTTCGGCCTTGCACCCGGTAGTCGCTTCTTCGGCGGAAACGCTGAGCAGGCCGTCGGCGTCTACCTGGAAAGTCACCTTGACCTTGGCCGCTCCGGCTACCATCGGCGGAATCCCGCCCAGGCTGAATCGGGCCAGCGACCGGCATTCACTTACCAGTTCCCTTTCGCCTTGCACGACATGGAGGGCCATGGCGGTCTGACCGTCCTTGAAGGTAGTGAATTCCTGGGATTTCGAAACCGGGATCGACGTGTTGCGGTGGATGATCTTTTCCACGAGTTCACCCATGGTTTCGATACCCAGCGACAGCGGATTGACGTCGAGCAGCAGGAAATCACCGGCCGGCTTGTTGCCGACGAGCACTTCGGCCTGGATGCCCGCACCGATGGCCACCACGCGGTCGGGATCGATATCCTGCAAGGGTTCGCGGCCGAAATAGTCCGCCACCGCCCGGCGAATCAGCGGCATTCGGGTCGCTCCGCCGACGAGCAGCACATTGTCGATGGCGCCGGTCTCCATGCGGGCGTCACGCAGGACCCGGCGGCAGGCGAGCATGGTGCGCCGCACCAGCGGCGCGGCGAGTTCGGCGAACTCCGCAGCGGTAAGCGTGAAGCTTGAACCGTTCCAGTTCGCTTCGGCCTGTTCCGCTTCGGACAAGGCTTCCCGCGCGCGATTCGCCGCCTGCAACAGCGCCGGATAATCCCGCGCGGCGACGCTGTCCATGCCGCCCGGGCCACCACATTGCTCCGCCAGCCAGGCGGCCACCGCCCTGTCGAAGTCATCGCCGCCGAGAGCGGTATCGCCGCCGGTGGCGAGCACTTCGAAGACGCCTTTCTGCAGACTCAGCAAGGACACGTCGAAAGTGCCGCCGCCGAGATCGAAAACGATGATGTTGCCTTGCTCCCGCGTGTCCAGTCCGTAGGCCACGGCCGCTGCCGTTGGCTCGTTGAGCAGCCGCAGCACATTGATGCCGGCGAGGCTCGCCGCATGCCGTGTCTGCTGGCGCTGGGCGTCGTTGAAATAGGCGGGAACGGTGATGACGGCGCCTTCGACTGCCTCCCCCGTCCGCGCCTCCGCGCGCGCCATGAGCGCACTCAAGATTTCGGCAGAAACTTCGACCGGATTCCGGGTTCCGCTTGCGGTTACGAATGCCGGCGAACCGGGATCGCACCCGGGGTCGAAGTGATATTGACGATAATCTCCGCTGTCCGCCAGTTCATCGAGGCTCTTGCCGAGCGCCCGCTTGACCGAAACGATGACATTGGCCGGATCGGCGGCGGCCTGCGCTTTCGCGGCCGCACCGACCACGGTTGCCCCATCGACCTGGTAGTGCACGGCGGAAGGCAGCAGATGGGCGTCTTCCGCATCGGCAAGCGTGAGCACCTCGCCGTTTACATCGGTGGCGATCAGCGAGTTGGTCGTGCCGAGATCGATGCCCGCCGCGCGTTTGCGGGCGGTGCGCCGGACAGGCCGTCCGCCGGGTTCTGAAATCTGTAACAAACTCATCTGAAGGCCGCTTCAGTCAGACGATGGCGTCTTCCGCTTTTTCGATTTCGGCTTGCAACTTGGTGAGGAATTGCAATTCGTGGAACAGTTTCTTCGCGTGTGCCAAGTCTCCCCCTTCCGGGCTTCCCGCGGCCAGGGACGCGGCGAATTCCTGTTGCCGCCGCTCCAGCCTGTCGCCGGTTGTGCGATTCAATTCGTCGAGCCGGTCGAGCGCGCTTTCATCCTTCGGCAATTCGGCGAGCGATTCGCGCAAGGTGATCTGTTCGAACAGCAATTCCGGGTCGAGATCGGATTGATCTACCTGTTCGACGTCCACCCCTTGCAATTTCAGGAGATAACCGGCCCGGCGCAGCGGCGATTTCAGCGTTTCGTAGGCTTCGTTGAGATAGCTGCTGAGTTTGATCGCCCGCAGCCGCTGCTCGTCTCCGGCGGCGGCGTAGCGGTCCGGATGGACGATAGTCTGCAACTCGCGAAATTGTCCGTTGAGCCGGTCCAGATCGATGTCGTAGCCGACCGGCAGTTCGAATTGGGAGAAATAGTTGTCGGCGATGGACAGCACGGCGGCTTTTTTGAGTTCGTCGCTTGAGTTCGTCGCTTCAACTCACCCGCGGGCTCAGATGGTGAAGCTTTCGCCGCAGCCGCATTCGCCTTTCACGTTCGGATTGCGAAACTCGAAACCTTCGTTAACCCCTTGCTTTACAAAGTCCATCTCGGTTCCGTCGATATAGACCAGACTCTTGGGATCGACCACGATCTTGACGCCGTGCTCTTCGAAAACCTGGTCGCCGTCTTCGACCTGGTCGGCGAACTCGAGCACATAGGCCATGCCCGAACAGCCGGTGGTGGTGACCCCGACACGAATGCCGAGGCCGCGGCCGCGCTCGGCCAGCTGCCGCGCAACGTGACCGGCCGCGTTTTCGGTAATGGATATGGCCATGAAACTACTCTTCCGTATTGCCCTGCTTCTTCCTCACGTCGGCGATCGCTGCCTTGATGGCGTCCTCCGCCAGCACCGAACAATGGATCTTGACCGGCGGCAGTCCGAGTTCGTCGGCGATGTCCTTGTTGCGGATCTGCGTGGCGTCGTCGAGCGACCTGCCCTTGACCCATTCGGTCAGCAACGAACTCGAAGCGATCGCCGAGCCGCAACCATAGGTCTTGAACTTTGCGTCTTCGATGACGCCGTCGCCGTCGACCTTGATCTGCAGGCGCATGACATCGCCGCAGGCGGGCGCGCCGACCATGCCGGTGCCGACGTTCGCGTCGGAATCGTCGAGCCGGCCGACATTGCGCGGGTTTTCGTAGTGGTCCAGTACCTTGTCTGAGTACGCCATGATGCTCTTTCCTCCCCGCGTCAGTGCGCGGCCCATTGAACCTGATCGAGATCCACACCGTCCTTGTACATGTCCCAGAGCGGGGAAAGTTCCCGCAACTTGGCCACGGCGTAGTGGATTCGCTCGATCGCGTAGTCGATATCTTCCCCGGTGGTGAAACGGCCGATGGAAATTCGCAGCGAACTGTGCGCCAGTTCGTCGTTCCGGCCAAGCGCCCGCAGTACGTAGGACGGCTCGAGGCTGGCCGATGTGCAGGCCGAACCCGACGACAGCGCGAGTTCCCGCAGCGCCATCATCAGCGATTCGCCTTCCACGAAATTGAAGCTGATGTTCAGATTGCCGGGCGCCCGATGCGTCAGGTCGCCGTTGACGTAGACTTCCTCGATGTCTTCCAGCCCACGCAGCAACTTCTCGCGCAGGGCCAGCGTGCGGCGGGCTTCCTCGTGCATCTCTTCCCTGGCGATGCGATACGCCTCGCCCATGCCGACTATCTGGTGCGTGGCCAGGGTGCCGGAGCGCATGCCGCGCTCGTGCCCGCCGCCATGGATTTGCGGTTCGATGCGCACCCGCGGCTTGCGCCGCACATACAGGGCGCCGATACCCTTGGGACCGTAAAGCTTGTGCGCGGTAAGCGCCATCAGGTCCACCTGCATTTTCTCCAGGTCGATGTCGAGCTTGCCGGCGCTCTGGGCCGCGTCTACATGGAAAATCACCTTGTTCCTGCGCGTCACCTCACCGATGGCCTCGATGTCGTTGACCACACCGATTTCGTTGTTGACGTGCATCAGGGAGACGAGGATGGTGTCCGGACGCAACGCTTTTTCGACGGTTTCCGGCGAAATGAGCCCGTTGCTGTCCGGGTCGAGATAAGTCACTTCATAGCCTTCCCGCTCGAGTTGCCGGCAACTGTCGAGAACGGCCTTGTGTTCGATCTTGGAGGTGACGATGTGTTTGCCCTTGCGATGGTAGAAATGTGCGGCGCCCTTGATCGCGAGGTTGTCGGCCTCGGTGGCGCCCGAAGTCCAGACGATCTCGCGCGGATCGCAGTTGATCAGATCGGCGACGTTGCGGCGCGCGTCCTCCACCGCTTCCTCGGCCTTCCAGCCGAATTGATGCGAGCGTGACGCGGGATTGCCGAAATTCGATTCGATCGTGAGGCATTCCGCCATCGCCCTGGCCACCCTGGGGTCGACCGGCGTGGTAGCCGCATAATCGAGATAAATTGGAAGTTGCATATTTTACTCCGCGATAAATCCAACTACACCGAGGTAGCCGATATGCGCATTTCGTTCATGTTGCCGGCCACCAGAGATTGTTTCCTGTCCTGGTGGACGGCGACGCGGCGCACATCGCGCCGCGAAACCAGATCCGCAAGGCTGACGCCCTGCAGGAAACCGAGAATCTGTTCGCTCAGGTCCTCCCAGAGGAAATGAGTCAGACAGGTTTCGCCGCCCTGGCAGTCTCCGGAGCCCTGGCAGCGGGTCGTATCGACCGACTCGTCGACGGCGCCGATGATCTCGGCGACGTATATCGACTCGGGCTCCCGGTCGAGTTCATAGCCGCCGCCGGGGCCGCGCACGCTATGGACGAGTTCGGCCCGGCGCAATTTCGCGAACAATTGTTCCAGGTAGGCCAGCGAAATATCCTGGCGCCGTGAAATTTCAGCCAGGCTCACCGGACCCTGATCGTCATGCAAGGCCAGATCCAGCATGGCGGTCACGGCATATCGTCCCCTGGTCGTCAACTGCATGGCGAAACCCGCTGTCAAACGAATATCGGGGCAATTATCAAATAACCAACTATTTCAGTCAAGTATTATTCGGCGGCGATGGTGGAAGGGGCCTTGCCCAGATTGGAGTGGACGGGGAAGCCGGTTGAACGAGCGATCATGGCGATGATCGCCAGGTGATGGATGCTGTGGGTGATCAGGCCCATCAATTCGCGGTCGAGCGTGCTTGCCGCGACGGTGGGCTCGCCGTTGTAGTGGACGAGTTCCCGGACCGAGATTTCGGCGCCGCAGGCGCCCGGGTCGAGGTCTTCGAAACGGCCGCGGGTTTCCTCCAGGGCGCCCGCGGCCACTCGCACATCGGTCTCTACACTGGTGCCGCGTTTGCGGTCATCGTAATCGATGCAGCCCGCTCCGAGCCCGTTGAAGAAACACTGATAGCGATCCACGATATGGCGCACATGAGCGCCGATGGAAGAATTCCCGTCTCCGCGGCTGGCGAAGACCTCGCCCGGCATGCCTTTGAGCAATTCGCCGCACCGATCGACGCAATCGATACAGCCGTCTATCAACCGCCCTGTCCTGACGCCGGAATCGGCGCGGTCGCTCACTTGCGGAGCCCTCAGCTTTTTCTGACGAGAGCCAGCAAACCCCGGAAAATATCCAGTGGAGTCTCGTGCTTGAAGTCGGTGAACTCGCCGGCGTCCATGAACATGCCATGTTCCTCGCAGACTTCATAACGCAAATGAGGCTGGTTCGGGTCGGTCATATGCTTCATCGGTTTGCCGCAACGCGGGCAGTTGATGTCGCGCACGACATCGTAGCTCTTGCCTACGCCCGGATCTCCTGAATCGGCGAAGTCCGCCATCCAGTGCCCCTTCAGCGCCTCCGCCTCGCCGTGGTCGAACCACAGACCCTGGCAACTTTCACATTTGTCGATTACTACGCGGCCATGGAGGATTTCTATCTTGATTTCCTTCATCGGCGAATTGCACTTGGGACATTCCATCCGGTTCTCCTCAGGTTTCGATATGGCGCGTGGTTCGGGCGGTCGGCGTCATTCTAAAAGATAATCCCGCGCATGACTATGCCGATTGGCGGGCCGCCTTGGAGCCGCGCGCCGGAGCCGGAATCGATTTCGGAAATCAGTAGCTGTAGCGGCCCGAACGCTCGCCGAGCACGGCTGGATCGATATCGCCTTCGGCGCAAAGCAACAGGTCCGACTTGCTGAAAGTGTGGACGAGGTCGGCGCGGCCACCGCCGGTAGATTCGTCCCCCAGTCCGTTCAGGATCACGGTGACATTTTCGTTCGCGGGCAACTCGCGCAGGCTGGCGCCATATTCGCACATCGCTCCGGTCAGCCGCAGTTCCAGGCTCGCCACGTCCTGCTGCCAGCGTTCGGCGCGCTCAAGCTGGGCGCTTTCGCTTTGCTCGCGCAATTCATCGGCCATTTCCTCTGCCCGTTGACGCAACTGCCCCATTTCCGCGGTCAGTTCGCTCAGCGCCTGCTCGAAGCGCTCGCCCTGCTCGACGGCGCTAGCGCTCAACTCTTCGGTCAATTCGCGCAAGCGCTCTACGCCGTCCCGGTTTTCCCGCCGCAGGCTTTCGATCTCGACGCGCAATTGCTCGAAGGAATCGTCGTCAACGCCGTCGGCGTCACGCAGAATCCGGGCGTATTCGCCGGCCTGGGATATCGCCGTATTAACGGCGTCCTCCGCTTCCTCCCCGGATTGCCGCGCCAGCATCGCGAACGGATTGTCGCCCTGGCGCAAGGCCATTACCGAGTTGTTCAGCACAACCAGATTGAGTTGGCTGCGCGCGTTCGCCAGATTGCTGCGAACTTCGAGCACGAGGCCATGACCCGCCAGGTACATGCTGTCGATGCGTTCGCCGCCGAGTCCGAACAGGCCGCCATCGAGTTCCAGCGCCTGTTCGAGCATGCCGGTGAAGGCATCGACATTGCGCTTGAGCGGGTCGTAGGGATCTTCCTGGGCAATGGCGGGGAATGCCAGGAATGCGGCAAGCGTCACTGTCCACAATTCGGGCCACAATGTGTTTCTTACCATCCTGTCACTCCCGCCGAACCGACCAGGCTGACCAGTTGCTGCAGCGAGCGCACGGTCTCGTAATCACGGTCCGCCAGCAACTCGTAACCTGCTTGCATGGTTTCGAGATCCTGCATGCGCAATTGCTCGAAACGGGCCAGCATATCGGCGAATTGTTCGCGTTCGTCGGCCTGAAGCCGATTGAATTCCGCCAGGCGCTGGTCGACTGCCGCCAGTCCCGGTGAACCGAAACTGATCTCCAGGGCGCCGTCCTGGTAGACAACCGACGCGTTCAGCAACATCAGCCCGAGCATGAGCGCGCAGGCCGTGGCTGGAATCCATTGCCAGGCAAGTTTCCAGGCAAAATTCCAGCCTGGGTCTTTTCCCGCGCCGCGTTCGCGCCGGAACAGCGCCATGTGCCGGTCCCAGCGTGGCGCGGGAATTTCTTCCCAGCGGCGGAGCTCGCGCGCCGCGCCGGTCAATTCCCGCAGTTGCGCGGCACAGTCCGCGCAGGCGGTTACATGCTCTTCGATTTCGGCCCGCATTACGGGGCTCAAATCATCGGAAAAATATTCCCGCAGCAAGTGATCAGTTCTCGAGCAGGGCATTTTCTTCCTCCGGTATCAGGCGCATTTTCTTCAATGCGGCATAAAATCTGGTTTTTGCGGTATTGACGGAAATCTCCTGCATGTGCGCGATTTCCTCGAATGTCAGGGACTGGTAGATCTTCAGTTCCACCACCAGCCGCTGTTCAAGCGGAATCCGGTCCAGCAACCGAAGCGCCAGCCGATTCCTTTCCCTTTCGGCAAGGCCGTGATCGGGTTCGGTCTCGGGCCGTGCGCTGAACTCGCCGCCGGCGAATTCGCTACCCTCGTCCAGGCCGCCGGTAAGTGACAGCAGCTTCTTCCTGCGGTTCAGATCGACGGCCTTGTTATGCGCGATTCGGAACAGCCAGGTGCGGAAATTGGCTTCGCCGCGAAAGCGGTGCAGATTTCGATAGACTCCGAGGAATGTCTCCTGCATGAGATCCATCGCGTCCTCGCCGTTTCCGGTAAGCCGGTAGCCCAGATTGTAGACGCGGCTTTCGTAACGTTGCACGAGTTGCCGCCAGGCCCGGGCGGAGCCTTTCAGCGCCCCCGCCACCAGTTTTTCGTCGCTGCTGCTCACGCGCATATAGTTCTAATGTCGAAACATCGATCGGAAAAGTTTGCGCCTTGCAGGGAAAAAAGGCCACCGTCCGAAAGTCAGCTTTCCGTCAAGATTGTGCATGCCATCCCTGGCGCAAGAGCAATGGCTTCGATAACCCCCAGTCTCGACATCCCTGTCGAGCCGTTCGGCCCTCAAAAAGCTTCGCTTCTTGTCGGCTTCGCCGGCCGGGCCTCACCCGGTTTGGTTTCAGGCGGCTGCTTTTTGCTTTGTAAGCAATTGGCTGGCCGCCGACATCAGCGCGTCCAGCGACGAACTGACGATATCTTCGCTTATGGCGATGCCGGTGTATCGTTTCCCCTGGCTCTTGATCTGGATATAGGTGACGGCTTCGGCGTCGGCACCCTGGCTGAGCGCGTGTTCGCCGTAATCCATGACTTCGAAGTCGATCTGGATCACTTTCTGCAATCCCTGCACCAGGGCGTCGAGCACGCCGTTGCCCTGCCCCCGGACCTGCATGCTCTTGCCGAAATAGGTGATCGTCCCGCTGAAGATCTCGCCGGTTTCGTTTCTCTCGATGGTGTAATTCTGCAAGCTGATGACTTTTTCCTTGTCGAAGTAGTGGCGATTGAACAACTCCCAGATCCGGTCGGGCTGAATCTCTCCTCCGGTTTCCTCGGCGGCGTCCTGCACCACCCGGCTGAATTCGATCTGCAGCCAGCGCGGAAGCTGGAAACCGAACTTGTTCGCCAGCACATAGGCCACGCCGCCCTTGCCGGACTGGCTGTTGACGCGGATGACGTCCTGGTAGGTCCGCCCCAGATCCCGCGGATCGATGGGAAGATAGGCGATCTCCCAGGGTTCGCCCTCCCGATACAGGTCAAGGCATTTCTTGATGGCGTCCTGATGCGAGCCGGAGAAGGCGGTGAAGACCAGGTCGCCGACATAGGGCTGGCGCGGATGCACGTCGATCTGGGTGCATTCGCGCACGATTGAGACGATGCGGTCCATGTCGGCCAGGTCGAGTTCGGGATCGATGCCCTGGCTGTACAGGTTCATCGCCATGACGACGATATCCATGTTGCCGGTGCGCTCGCCGTTGCCGAGCAAGGTGCCTTCGACGCGCTGGGCGCCGGCCATGACGCCGAGTTCGGCGGCGGCCACGGCGCAGCCGCGGTCGTTATGCGTATGCAGGCTGACGATGACGGCGTCGCGCCGGGAAACGTTACGGCAGAACCATTCGATCTGGTCGGCATAGATATTGGGCGTCGCCATTTCCACGGTGGAGGGAAGGTTCATGATCGCGGGACGCTCCGGAGTCGGCTCCCACACGTCGATCACCCGGTCGCAGACTTCCACCGCGAAACCGATTTCGGTGCCGGTAAAACTTTCCGGCGAATATTGATAGATCCATTCGGTTTCGGAAGCTTTTTCCGCGCAACGCCGCACTTCCTCGGCGCCGGCGACGGCGATGTCGACGATGCCCGCCTTGCCGGTCTTGAATACCTTCTCCCGCTGCACGATGGAAGTCGAGTTGTAGACATGCATGATCGCCCTGCGCGCCCCGCGCAGGGACTCGAAAGTGCGCCGGATCAACTCGGGCCGGG
This sequence comes from uncultured Pseudohongiella sp., assembly GCA_964622925.1. Classification (GTDB taxonomy): domain Bacteria; phylum Pseudomonadota; class Gammaproteobacteria; order Pseudomonadales; family Pseudohongiellaceae; genus UBA9145. Next base: position 39,635 of record CAZUSL010000080.1, read on the forward strand.
CCTGGGTGAGCACCTGCACCGTGACGTCGTCGGGAATGGCGTCCTGTTCGACCAGGCTGCGCACGAAATCGAAATCCGGCTGGGAGGCGGCCGGAAAGCCGACTTCGATTTCCTTGAAGCCGACCTTGACGAGCAGATCGAACATCTTCCTTTTCTGACTGACCGACATCGGCTCGATGAGAGCCTGGTTACCGTCGCGCAGATCGACGCTGCACCATCGCGGCGCACGGGTCAGAACCTGGTCGGGCCAGATCCGGTCGTGCAGCCCGATCGGTGGAAAAGGCTTGTATCGGGTGTGGTCGAACATCTCTTGTTTTCCCTTGATTGATGAGCCTTTACGCTCGTTCTCCGGTTTCAAGGCGTGCAGCATAGCCCAATCGTCTTGGTTTTTCTATTTACAATTTCTACTGTTTTTGCTTTTTCTTAACTTAATTCACTATGCAAGTTAACTTTTGTGGAGATTTTTGTTATTTTTCGACACACACGAAGATTTGTTGCCCGGAGGCAGACTCATGCAACTCGACAAGCTCGACCGGCGCATTCTTCGCCATTTGCAACAGGACGGCAGCATTACCAATCTCGAACTTGCCCAGCGCATCGGCCTTTCGGCCACGCCATGTGCGCGCCGGGTGAAACAACTCGAGGACGCGGGCGTTATCGTCCGCAAGGTAACCTTGCTCGACCCGAACAAGATCGACCTGAAACTGACGGCGCTGATCCAGATCGCCATGGACCGGCACACTCCCGAGCGCTTCGAGGTGTTTGAGCAGGCAGTCAGCGACTGTCCGGAAGTGATCGAATGCCTGCTGATCACCGGTCAGGCCGCGGACTACCTGCTCAAGGTCGTCATTCCGGACATGGATTACTACCAGGAATTCCTGCTCAACAAGATCACGCGCATCCCCGGCGTGAGCGACGTGCATTCCAGCTTCGTCCTGCGCAAGGTCGTCAGCACGACGGAACTGCCGCTCGAGCACATTTTGCGGCAGGCCTGACGGACGCGGATTCAGTCGGGCAGGCTGAAGGCCAGCAGCGTATCGGTCGCGGCGATCACAACGTACTGATTTCCGTCGGCGCCGGCATAGGTCATCGGATTGGCGTTGCCGCGGCCGGGCAGCGATGACTGCCAGAGTTCCGCGCCGGTCTCCACATCCAGCGCCCGGAACCGGTTGTCGTCGGTGGCGGCGATGAACAACAGCCCGCCGGCGGTAACGACCGCGCCGGCCCGTCCCGGCCGGCCGGTGTTGCGCAAGGCTTCCGGCAATCCTTCGGTGATTCCCAGCGGCCGTTGCCAGAGGATCTCGCCGCTCGCCAAGTCCACCGCGCTGAGTTGACTCCAGGGCGGCTTCTGGCACGGCCAGCGCGAATCGCCCATCGCCACGTCGAAGCCCGGGGGGCGCGGCGTGGTCAATGCCCAAGATTGATCTTCGGCCTGTTCCAGCCAGCCGAAAGTGCCGAGATTGGCGGCCAACACGAAACCGGTATTGGTGGCCTGGTCGATGGCGACGCCGCCCCAGTTGGGTCCCCCGGCAAGGCCGGGAAACAGCAAGGTGGTGCGCGAGGGCGCATCGGGCGTCCGATGCACCCAAGGGGTATAGGGTCCGAGGTTGATCACTTCTCCCAGACTGTCCAGCAACTCGCCGCAGGCGGCCGCGTGCGCGGCGTTCGTATCCGTAGCGGATACCAGGTCCTGCATGCCGAATCGGGTGCGGGCGAGACCGGCCGGAGCGGAAGGAACCGGCTGGATGGGCGAAGTCTGCTCGCCTGGAACCTCGCTGGCCGGCACCGGCCGTTCGATGATTTCGAGAAGCGGTTCGCCGGTTTCCCGATTCAGCAGGAACAGGTAGCCAGACTTGGTGGTGAAGGCCATGGCCGGCGTACCGTCGTCCAGTTCGAACAGGCTCGGCGGCGCCGGCGGGTCGTGATCCCACAAGTCATGATGAATCGTCTGGAAATGCCAGATGTATTCGCCGGTATGCAGATTCACGGCAACGATGGCATTGGCGTACAGGTTGTCCCCCGCCCGGTCGCCGCCCCAGGCGAAGGGAATCGGCGAGGCGAGCGGCAGAAAGACCATGGAGCGTTCCGGATCGGCAGTGAAATAGAAGGGCCAGGCATTGGCGCCCAGCCGTCCGCGCCAACTGTCGCCGGCCCAGGTCGAATTGGCCGGATCGCCCGGTTGCGCGACCGAGGCAAACTCCCATAAGAGATCGCCGGTTTGCACATCGAAAGCGCGGGGATTGCCGATTCCTCCGGGCTGGCCGGGAGGCGTGTTGGCGCCGACGATGACGACGCCATCGATAATCAACGGCACCGAGTTGTACGGCACGCCGATATCGACTACGCCGCCATTGCCGAAACCGGCCGAGTCGGCGCCGGAGTTCGCGTCGAACGCGTGCAGATTACTGCCCGCCATGAACAGGATTCGGGCCGGATTCTCGCCGCCGCCAGGCCACCATGCCACGCCGCGCCGTGACGGCCTGCCTTCGTCGATTTGCCGCACCCAGATTTCCCGGCCCGACACGGGATCGAGCGCCACGACACGATCCGCGGTGGGAAAATACATGACGTTGTTGGCGACGATGGGCGTAGCCTGGGAATTCGCGCCGCCATCGGCGCCGCGCAGGGAATATTCCCAGGCAGGGCCGAGCAACTCGACATTCTCGCGGTTGATCCGGGCGAGGGAAGAATGGCCGGTTCCCGCCAGGTCGCCGCGATACATATTCCAGTCGGGCGCCTGCGCGGACTCCTGCCCGCATCCCGCCAACAGCAGGAGCGGCGCCAGCAAAAGGGGAATCAAGCCTCGCTTGCCCATGGGTTCGGCCCTGACCGGTCGTTTCGCTTTACAGCAATTCGGCGATGGCGTCCCGTTCCTGCTGCAATTCGCGTTCGGTGGCGGTCATCATCTTGCGGCTGAATTCATTGATTTCCAGATCCTGCACGATCTTGTAGCCGCCGTTTTCGCAGATCACGGGAAAGGAATATATCAGCCCTTCCTCGATCCCGTAACTGCCGTCGCTGCAAATCCCCATGCTGACCGTGCTTCCGCCGCTGCCGAGCGCCCAGTCGCGCATATGCTCGATCGCCGCGTTCGCCGCCGAGGCCGCACTTGAAAGGCCCCTGGCCTTGATGATCGCGGCGCCTCGCTGTTGCACCCGGGGGATGAACTTGTTTTCCACCCAGTCCTGGTCCACCAGTTCGGCCGCGTCCCTGCCGGCGACGCTGCAATGATGAATGTCCGGGTACTGCGTCGCCGAATGGTTGCCCCAGATGATCATGCCTTCGACATCGGTGCTGTGGCTGTGCGTCCGCTCCGCAAGCTGGGCGATCGCGCGGTTATGGTCGAGCCGCGTCATCGCGGTGAACTGGGCCGGATCGAGATGCGGCGCGTTGCGGTGCGCGATCAGGCAATTGGTATTGGCGGGATTGCCCACCACCAGCACTTTCACGTCGCGGCTGGCCCAGCGGTCGATGGCCGCCCCCTGGGTCGAGAAAATCTTCGCGTTGGCCTGCAACAGATCCTTGCGCTCCATGCCGGGCCCGCGCGGCCGCGCACCGACGAGCAGGCAATATTCGGCATCGCGGAAGGCGATGTCCGGATCGTCGGTCTGCACGATGCCGGCCACCAGGGGAAAGGCGCAATCCTCTATTTCCATCACCGTGCCGGCCAGGGCTTCGAGCGCCGGCGTGATTTCGAGCAATTGCAGGATGACAGGCTGGTCCTTGCCGAGCATTTCGCCGGCGGCGATGCGAAACAGCAAGGCGTAACTGATCTGGCCCGCCGCGCCGGTGACCGTTACCCGAACCGGTTCTTTCATACGTGCTTCCTCTTCAGCCCTGTTCCGGGCAGGCGCATTGTTTCCGATTCATGCGGATAGATCAACAAGGCCTTCAGGACACGAACATCGCATCGCCGTAACTGTAAAAGCGGTAGCCTCCGGCGATGGCTTGCCCGTAGGCGTCGAGCAGCATTTCCCGGCTGCCGCAGAAGGCGCTGACGAGCATCAGCAAGCTCGACCGGGGCAGGTGGAAGTTGGTAATCATGGCGTCCACCACGCGGAATTCGAAGCCGGGAAAGATGAAGATATCGGTTTCGCCGCGATATTCGCCCAGGCGCCCTGCCCCGGCGGCGGATTCGAGCGCGCGCACGATCGTCGTGCCGACGGCGACGACGCGCCCGCCCCGTTCCCGGCATGCGTTTACGGCGGCGCAGGCCGTTTGCGGCACTTCCACGTATTCGCTATGCATGCGGTGATCGGCGATTCGCTCTTCGCGCACGGGCTGGAATGTGCCGGCGCCGATATGCAAGGTGACGAAAGCCGATTGCACGCCCTTCGCCGCGATGCGCTCGAGCAACTCACGGTCGAAGTGCAGGCCGGCGGTAGGCGCGGCGACTGCGCCGTCGCGGCTGGCGTAGACGGTCTGGTAACG